>JBEKPI010000188.1:0-6513 GCA_049520855.1 Occallatibacter sp. | reverse complement strand
AACCAACATTCGTGAACAGGGGCTCAACTCGACAATCGGTTCTGTGTGCCGTGTCCGCCAGTCCGGAATGCCTAATGAACCGCGGAGAGCTCCACCTTCCTAGGAAGGGTTCACCAGCGCATTGCTCACGGCCCAGCGGGTCGGATTCTACTTCTCGATGCGTGTTTGCAGCGCACGGCTCTTTACGCCACGACACGAATGCCGGCGCAAGCAGACGCCACAATGTGACTCGTGCATAGCTTGGATGCATCGATAGCCAGAGGCCGCCCTCAGCATCCATTTGTCTTGAGGCCGGCGTTGAAGCATGGCCCCGTTTGACAATCGCATCGTTCCAACTCTTGAGAATTCCGGAGCTGGTCAAGAGCGATTCGAGCTCTCCGAACTCGTGCAAGGCCGGCTGCTTTCGCAGAACGCGGGGCAAGCGAAGATAGGCGATCTCGCCCGCCAAACGGCGGGCCATGGAATTACGGAAGGATTTGGATTCCCTACAGCATCCGAACCAGGATAAAGTTGATGCGATCAATCGGATTGCCCAGTTTGAAGAGGATGCCGGGTTGTACGATAAGGTGTTGCTCCCGGACAGATAATGCCTGGCTACCAAGTCATCCTGGACGCTGTACCGGAGACAATGTCGGCGGCTCAGCTATGCCATGTCTGGGAATCCAGACATGGGGCACCGGGCCCCGCCATTCCTCACGATGAGGTTTCACGGCGGGCTGCGCGGACGAAGGCCCCGCTCCCTCCGCCGGAAAGAGATGAATACGAAGGGTTCATGGTTTCCCTGGTTCCAAAAGCAGGGCTTGGGAAACCTACGCGAGACGGACCGATCCAACAATTCATAATCTAGATATGAAGCAGTCGGCTTGTGGCACCGGGTTTTTTCTACAAGGAGAATGAATCATGTACGAAGAGCATCTTGTGCTCGCTAGACCGCGCGAAGATGAGGTTATATGGAGGTTTATGGACCTCTCCAAACTTTTGTATATATTGAGTCAAGAGGCGTTGCCTTTCGTCAGGCTTGACCTTTTTGAGGACAAATTTGAAGGCTACGTTCCACAAGGAAACGTAATCGTTGCTGCGAACCTAACGGATATTCCACCAGACCAACAAGTTCCAACAGCGGAAAAACTTAACAAGAACACACGTAACCTTGCTCGTCTAGCTCGCCAAATCATCTTCGTAAATTGTTGGCATATTAACGAGCATGAATCTGCTGCTATGTGGAAGCTTTACTTGCAGAGCTCTGAAGGTGTGGCAATCCGTTCAACATTCGGGCGACTGAAGAAGAGTATGAGGAATGCTCATCAGAGCATAGAGGTAGGGAAAGTTGAATACCTTGACTACCAGACCGCCCGTGTTGAGACCGCAATAATGGATATGATGGCTTTGAGTATGCGCAAGAGAAAAAGTTTTGAGCATGAACAGGAACTTAGAGCTATTCATTGGGATAGGACAGAATCAATGGATATTATCACAGGTTGGAGACCGAAGAACTCCAAAGAGATGATCCCTATTTCAGTTCACTTGGATACATTGATCGAGAGCGTTTTTGTCGCTCCCTCGTCTCTGCCTTCATACAAAACATTGGTGAAGTCGGTCGTAGAAAAGTACGGTTTTAACAAACCTGTCCAACAATCGAGCTTGGCTGAGGATCCAATTTGGTAAGAGGAAGGTCTTGCGAGCGACGCGGCCAAGGAATACTCGGTACGCCAGGAAGATAGGTGCAAACCATGCCTCAGGAGCTAAAGCTCGGGTTCATTTTTCTGTTCTTACGGCACGACTGAAGTCCTGCCCTGACACAAAGCTGGTTTTGAAACAGTCTCTAGTACACTTAAGAGTTCCTATTTTTCGTTCCCACGAGCAGGAGGCCCCCAATGGCATCGATCATTCTTCCGGCAGTTCCGTCTGAGTCGCGGGCTGGGCGGTTTGGCGTTTATGGCGGGCGGTATGTGCCGGAGACGCTGATGGCGGCGCTGGTGGAGCTGGAGCATGAGTACGACCGGGCCAAGGCGGATGCGGCGTTTCAAGCGGAGCTGGCCGACCTGCTGCACAACTACGCCGGGCGGCCGACGGCGCTCTACTATTGCAAGCGGCTGACGGAGCAGTTGGGCGGGGCGAAGATTTATCTCAAGCGCGAAGACCTGCTGCACACCGGGGCGCACAAGATCAATAACGCGCTGGGCCAGGGGTTGCTGGCGCGGCGGATGGGCAAGAAGCGCGTGATTGCCGAGACCGGCGCGGGGCAGCACGGCGTGGCGACGGCTACGGTCTGCGCGCTGCTGGGCCTGGAATGTGTGATCTACATGGGCGATGTGGACATGGAGCGCCAGGAACTGAACGTGCTGCGGATGAGGCTGCTGGGCGCGGAGGTGCGCGGGGTTTCGTCGGGGTCGAAGACGCTGAAGGACGCGATCAGCGAGGCGATGCGGGACTGGGTCACCAACGTACGGACGACCTATTATCTGCTGGGCTCGGCGCTGGGGGCGCATCCTTATCCGACCATGGTGCGCGACTTTCACCGCTGCATCGGCCGTGAGATCAAGCAGCAAATCCTGGAAAGAGAGGGAAGGCTGCCCAACGCAGTGGTTGCCTGCGTGGGCGGCGGGTCGAATGCGATTGGGGCGTTTTATGAGTTTCTGGGCGACTCTCAGGTCCGGCTGATTGGCGTGGAGGCGGGCGGGCGCGGGACGGCGCTGGGCGACCATGCGGTGCGCTTCAGCGGCGGGTCGCCGGGGGTGTTGCAGGGGACGTATTCTTATGTGTTGCAGGACGAGAACGGGCAGATCGCGCTGACACATTCGGTCTCGGCGGGGCTGGACTATGCTTCGATCGGGCCGGAGCACGCGGCGCTGCACGATTCGGGGCGGGCGGAGTACACCTCGCAGGATGATGCGGCGGCTCTGGATGCGGTGGTGCGGCTGGCGCGGACGGAGGGGATCTTGCCGGCGCTCGAAAGCGCGCACGCCGTGGCCGAGGCGCTGCGGATTGCCCCGGCGATGGCGACCCATGACAAACTGGTGGTGAACCTTTCCGGGCGCGGCGATAAGTATATGGGGATACTGGCGCGGGAGTTGAAGCTGTAGGGAAGCCTGATTGAGAGACACGAGAAGCAGGTCCTTCGACTCCGCTGAAGTGCCTTCGCTCAGGATGACAGGTCTATTTCTCAATTCGCTTTTTTGTGGTGGGAACTAAAGCAGAAAAGTTCTGATGGCGATACGATTCGATCACAAACCGGGACTCGTGGTTTACCTGACGGCCGGAGACCCTAGCCTCGATGCCACGCGCGCAATTGCGCTTGCGGCTATCGATGCGGGGGCCGACGTGATCGAGCTGGGCGTGCCGTTCAGCGATCCACTGGCCGACGGGCCGGTGATCCAGCGGGCGATGGAGCGGGCTGTCGCTCGTGGGGTGAGCCTGAAAGACGTAATCAAACTCGCGGGCGAGATTCGCGCTGCAAGGCCGGCGGCGGGCCTGGTGATCTTCACCTATCTGAATCCTGTTTTGCGGTATGGCCTGCCGAAGTTTGCCGACGATGCGGCGGCTGCGGGCGCGGATGGCGTTCTGGTGACCGACCTGATCGTCGAGGAGGCGGGCGAGTATCTCATCGAGATGGCCCGCGTGGGGCTTGCGCCGATTTTTCTGGCCGCTCCGACCAGCCCCGACGAGCGGCTTGAGGCCATCGCCACTCACTCCAAGGGTTTCATTTACGCCATCTCCCGCGTGGGCATTACCGGCACGCAGCAGAGCCTGACCTCCGACGCGGCCGCGCTGGTCGCGCGCATCCGGCGATGGAGCACGCTGCCGGTGGCCGTGGGGTTTGGCATCAGTAACGCTGAACATGTTGCCCAGGTGGGCCAGTTCGCGGATGCGGCGGTGATCGGCAGCGCGATAGTGGAGTTGATCGAGAGGTCAACTGCCGAGACTGGGGCCCCCGCGGACAGGTCTTCGTCCGCGGGGTGTGAGACTGCGCCCGGCGCGGTGGGCAGATTTATCATGGGCCTTCGCTTGCCTCAGGCGGCGCTGGCCCGGTAAGTGCGGAAAACAGCTTTCAGCTAACAGCCCTCAGCCATCAGCCGAAACTGTGGCGGGGCGAAGACGCTGCTGCTTGTAGCAGCGAGATGGATCTGAAAGCTGATCGCTGATAGCTGTTAGCTGACTCGAGGATGAAATGACGCTGGAAGAATTGCGAAACCACATCGATGTTCTGGACCGCCAACTGGTGGAACTGCTGAGCGAACGAGCCCGGGCGGCGGAGACGATCGGCCACCTGAAGGCAGCCACCGCGCTGCCGGTCTACGAGCCGGTGCGCGAAAAGGCGATCTACGCCAACGTGCGCGCGGCCAACAAGGGACCGCTCCCGGACATCGAACTGACGCATATCTACGAGCGCATCATCGACGTGATGCGGGCCTTGCAGAGGAACGAGTTGGCATCGGAGAGAAACGCCCAGGCGGTTGCGCTGGGCCAAGGCACTGGCGCTCAGACAGAATCGGACGCGCCTGAGACTGAGACAAAGCAATGATCGTAGCGATGCAGGAGAAAGCCACCGAAGAGCAGATCGATGCGGTGATCGGCGCGATGGTGGAAGCGGGAGTGAATGTTCATCGAACGACGGGGGCGACGCAGACGATACTGGCCGGCGTGGGACCGACCGCCGGCGTGGACCTGGCGAAGTTCGAACTGTTTGCGGGCGTGCTCTATGTACACCGCATCACCGCGCCTTACAAGCTGGCCGGACGCGCCTTCCGCCCGGAGGGCACGGTGGTCGAGTTCCCCAACGGCGTAAAGATCGGCGGCGAGCAGGTTGCGGTGATGGCCGGGCCGTGCGCCATTGAGAGCCGCGAGCAGATCTATGCGATTGCCGCGTGCGTCAAGGCGGCGGGCGCGGGCTTTTTGCGCGGAGGCGCGTTCAAGCCGCGCAGTTCGCCATACGCGTTTCAGGGGCTGGGGATTCCGGGGCTGCAACTGATGCACGAGGCGGCGCGGGAGCACGGGCTGCTCACGGTGAGCGAGGTGATGGAGATCTCGCAGATCGAGCCGATGCTGCCTTACACCGATTTGTTTCAGGTGGGGGCGCGCAACATGCAGAACTTTAACCTGCTGCGCGAACTGGGCCTGGTGCGCAAGCCGGTGCTGCTCAAGCGCGGCATATCGGCGACGATCGAGGAGCTGCTGCTGTCGAGCGAGTACATCATGGCCGGCGGCAACTACGACGTGATCTTGTGCGAGCGCGGCATCCGCACCTATGAAACCTCGACGCGCAACACCATGGATATCTCGGCAATTCCGGTGATTCACAAGCTCTCGCATCTGCCCATCGTGGGCGACCCCTCGCACGGTACGGGCCGGCGCGACATGGTTCCCGCTATGGCCAAGGCTGCTGTGGCCGCGGGCGCGGACGCAATTCTGGTGGAGATTCACCCGAATGCGGACAAGGCTGTTTCCGATGCGGCGCAGACCTTGTATCTCGACCAGTTTGAAAAGCTGATGGGCGAGTTGCGGGTGATTGCTACCGCGGTGGGGCGGACGTTGTAAGATCATCGGGTTGACGGTATTTGATGCTCCTGGCCCAGAACGAGCGAGCGGGCGGACCTTGGATATTACGCGGTAGGTGAACGCTCCAAAAAAGGTGTCTGCGTGACGAAGAAGGCAATCTGGATCGTGCTTGGATGTGTTCTCGTCGTCTGTACAGGAGGGTATTTATACCACCACGCCACTTCTCGCTCCCCCGTGTCACAGGCCAACGCAACCCAGGCGCAGCCGCAGCCAGGAATAGAGCCGGTGCAGACGCAGTTGGCACCATCGGCACGAGAGAGTGACGACTTTGATGAACCCCTGTCCCAGATCGTCGTCGATCTGGGACAGTCTCCGTATCATTCGCAGGGAGATCCAGAACACAGCACACTTAGGTGCATGTACTATCCCGCTTTCGTAGTCAAAGAACTTGACATGAAAGAACAAGGAGATGAATGGACAGCGATCGCTCCGTCAAAGCCCGAGAATAAACCTCCATGTGTACAACAGCATGGAAAGGGCGAGTTCGAGATCAAGGACACGGATGGTCACAACTGGTCGGGATATTTCTCAGGTGTCAAAGGAAATCTGATCTTTCTCGATGGAGACGACGGCTACAACGAGGGCATACCCTTCGGCGTCTTCGATGCACTGACGGGGAAGAAAATGTTCGAGGACTCATCGGAATACCTGCATGGTGAGGGGCTGCATATTACAAACAAGGACAGCCTGCTGATGATCCGTTACCGGCGGGTGGACGCTGCGGAGTGTTCGATCCCACAAAAGAAGGGGGAGTGCTGGGAGCAGATCCGAAAGAAGGCGGGCCTAGTGTCGCAACCGATGCCTAAATGTACCGGGTACGACCAGAAGGGTTTCGACGATACCGATCCATCTGTGGTGTCGTATCCCTACGAGGTGACGTTTTTGCCGGAACTGAAGAAGCGAGTGCTGCCTGGCGAGGTAAAATGCTGGGCAGCGGACTAACAATCTTATGATCGA
>JBEKPI010000187.1:0-6584 GCA_049520855.1 Occallatibacter sp. | reverse complement strand
GCAGGCCACGCGCACGGCGGGCTCGGCGGTGATGAACGCGATTGCCGAGGCCGTGCCGGAGCTTTTTGGCGGGGCTGCGGACCTGACTTCGTCCACCAAGACGATCTTCAAGCCGGGAGCGAACTTCCACGAGGACCCGGCCGGGCGCAATGTTTTTTTTGGCGTGCGCGAGTTTGCCATGTCAGCGGCGGTGAACGGCATCGCCGCGCATGGAGGGCTGATTCCGTTTGGGTCGACTTTCTTTGTATTCTCGGATTATGCGAAGCCGGCGATAAGGCTGGCGGCGCTGATGCAAGTACATTCGCTGTTCGTCTTTACGCACGACTCGATCGCCGTGGGCGAGGATGGGCCGACGCACGAGCCGGTCGAGCATTTGCTGGCGCTGCGCGCGGTTCCAGCGCTGACGGACTTCCGTCCGGCAGACGCGAACGAGACAGCCGCGGCATGGAGGCTGGCCCTGGAACGCACGGGGCCGAGCTTTTTTGCGCTCAGCCGGCAGGATCTTCCGGTGATCGATCCGGCGGCGCGGGACATATATGCCGGGGTGAGCAAGGGCGCGTATGTGCTGGAGGGTCCGGCTGATCCAAATGTTGTGCTGATCGGAACCGGGGCTGAGGTCTGGCCCTGCGTGGAGGCCGCGAAGCTGCTGGCAGCCGAGGGAATTGCCGCGCGGGTGGTCAGCTTTCCGAGTTGGAATATCTTCGAGGAGCAGACGGCGGAGTACAGGGCCGGCGTGCTGCCGGCAGGCGTGCCCAGGCTGGCGGTCGAGGCGGGAGCCACCATTGGCTGGTGGAAGTATGTGGGGCTGGACGGCGACGTGGTCGGACTGGACCGGTTTGGGGCATCGGCGCCGGGGCCGACGGTGCTGGCGGAACTGGGCTTCAGCGGGGCGAATGTGGCGGCGCGAGCAAAGAAACTGATAGAGCGGAGTTAGCCGCGCTTCAGTAACTCCGCTAACTGCGCAAGAAAGGATCATAAGTGAAACTCGTCATCGCATCCGATCATGCGGGATTTTCTCTAAAGGAGGAGATTCGCGCCTATCTCGCCAAAGCCGGCCACGAAGTGGCGGACCTGGGAGCTTATAACACGGAGCCATCCGACTATCCCGACTTTGCCGAAAAGGTAGGCTTGGCGCTGAAGCGGGGCGAGGCGCCGCGCGGGATACTGATCTGCGGATCGGGGGTGGGGGTATGCGTAGCGGCCAACAAGATTCCGGGGATTCGCTCAGGGATTTGCCACGACACCTACTCGGCGCACCAGGGCGTGGAGCACGACGACATGAACGTCTGCGTGCTGGGAGCGCGGATCATCGGCGCGTCGCTGGCGTTCGAGATTGTGGACCGGTTTGTGGGGGCGCAGTTCATCGCGACGGAAGAGCGGTTTGTGCGGCGATACAAGAAAGTGCTGGCCATTGAGGCTAAGTACGAGCGCACGGGCGCGTGAGCGAAAGGCGCCGATGTTTCCCTTTGACGCGATCCTTTTCGATGTAGGCGGAGTCCTGCTGACCAATGGCTGGGACCACAACGAGCGCGCCGCGGTGATTGCGGAGTTTTATCTCGATCTTGCGGAGTTTGAGGCGCGGCACCTGGAGCACTTTGAGGCCTGGGATCGCGACGAGATCACTGCGGAGCAGTACCTGGATGCGACGGTCTTCTATGAGCCGCGCTCCTTCACGCGCGATGAATTCCACCTTCGCATGTTGAGCCAGTCGAAGCTGTTGCCGGATGGGGCAATGGGAATCCTCCAAGAGCTAGCCGCAGCCGACAAATGCCTGCTGGGCGCGCTGAACAATGAGGCGCGCGACAGCAACGAGTACCGCTTTGAGCGCTTCGGGCTGCGCGCTCTCTTCAAGGTGGCGCTGAGTTCCTGCTATCTTGGGCTGCGCAAGCCGGAGCCGGCATTTTACCGGCGCGCATTGGATATTCTTGGCAGGCCGGCGGAGCGGATCTTGTTTATCGATGACCGGCCGGAGAATGTAGCCGCCGCGGAGGTTGCGGGGATGAAGGCTATCCGGTTTGAGGGCGCCGAGGCGTTGCGGCGCGAGTTAGCAGGTCTTGGAGTTATGTAGGCATCGCGCCTGGCGGCGAAGTTTTGTCCCGATGCGCCGCTAGGCGCGAGCGAAGTTAGATTGAATTGCAGCTTCCGAGTCAGGCGTTATAAGTGGAGGAGGAGATGCGGCCTCCGGTGCCGGTCCAGTTGGTGTGGACGAATTTGCCGCGCGGCTGGTCGATGCGCTCATAGGTGTGCGCGCCGAAGTAATCGCGTTGAGCCTGGAGCAAGTTAGCGGGAAGCCGGGCAGCGCGATAGCCGTCGTAGAAGGCCAGCGCGGTGGAGAACGCCGGCGTGGGCACGCCTAACTCGATGGCGTGGACCAGCGCCTTGCGCCAGGATGCTTGATAACTGTTCAGCGCGCTAAAAAAGAAGCTGTCCAGAAGCAGGTTTTGGATCTCCGGATTCTTGTCGAAGGCTTCTTTTATCTTGCCCAGGAAACGGCTGCGAATGATGCATCCTCCGCGCCACATCAGCGCGATGCCACCCATGTTGAGATTCCAGCCGTTTTCTTTGGCGGCTGCGCGGAGCAGCATGTAACCCTGCGCGTAGGAGACGATCTTGGAGCAGTAGAGCGCGCGGCGCACATCTTCAATGAATGGATCGCGGTCGCCAACGGCGGCCTTCGTTGCCGGGCCTTCGAGAATCTTCGATGCGGCGACGCGCTCATCCTTCAGCGCGGACAGGCAGCGAGCGAAGACCGATTCCCCAATCAGAGTTACAGGCTGGCCGGTATCGAGCGCGCCGATTACCGTCCACTTACCGGTGCCCTTCTGGCCCGCCGTATCGAGAATCTTATCGACCAGCGGCCGTCCGTCTTCGTCCTTCTTGGCGAAGATGTGGCTGGATATCTCAATCAGGTAACTATCCAGCTCGCCTTTGTTCCAGTCAGTGAATACCTCATGCAGCTCATCGGCGGCGAGGCCCAGGCCGTGCTGGAGAAGATCGTATGCCTCGCAGATCAACTGCATGTCGCCGTATTCGATGCCGTTATGCACCATCTTCACAAAGTGGCCCGCGCCGCCTTCGCCCACCCAGTCGCAGCAAGGCGTCCCATCTTCGACCTTGGCGGCGATGGCCTGGAAGATAGCTTTCACATGGGGCCACGCGGCCGGATTGCCGCCGGGCATGATCGAAGGGCCGAAGCGCGCGCCCTCTTCGCCGCCGGAGACGCCGGTGCCGATGAAGAGGATGCCCTTTGCGGCCAGATCGGCGGCGCGGCGGTTGGAGTCGGTAAACAACGAGTTACCGCCGTCGATGACGATGTCGCCCGGCTCAAGGCAAGGCAAGATATGCTCGATGGTCTGGTCGACGGAATCGCCCGCCTTGACCATCAGCATGACGCGCCGCGGACGCTTGAGAAGTCCGGCGAACTCTTCGACGGAATGTGCTCCAACAACCTCCGTGCCCTTTGCCTCGTTGGCGAGAAAGTCGTCCACTTTGGAGACGGTGCGATTGAAGACGGCAACCTTGAAGCCGTGGTCGTTCATGTTGAGGACCAGGTTCTGTCCCATGACGGCGAGGCCGATGAGGCCAATATCACACGATGCGTTTGCCATTGAGTCTTTTGAGGCTCCCTGATACTATTACGGCGAGTGGCCGATTCCCCTAAATTGTACCGTAGCGGCCATCTCTCTCAAAAAGACTCGGCTGTGCGGGAAAAGCGCGCCCAACGCAAGGAAAAGCGGGCGTAAACGCAAATTCATGAATCCCCTCTATCGGAATTGAAATCTTAAGACAGCATGGCTTTCACTCGGATTGTTTACCGGCGGATGCCGCGAGGCGCGTGCAAGGGCTTCAATGCGGACGCAGGGTCGGGCCAAAAGGATCAGGTGGCAAGCAACGGACGAAGTTAGATTCGGAGGCACAATGCAGCTAGGATTGATTGGTCTAGGCAAGATGGGCGGTAACATGGCGGAGCGCCTGCGGCTTGGCGGCCATCAGGTAGTGGGCTTCGACTTCAATGCCGAAGCGGTCGCGCGGCTGACGGCTTCAGGCAATGTGGGCGCGTCGAGCCTTGAAGAACTCACTCAAAAGCTGGAAGGCCGCAGGGCCATCTGGATTATGGTGCCGCAGGGCGACCCCGTGGACCAGACGATCGCCAAGTTAGAACCGCTGTTGAACCCCAGCGACATTCTGATCGACGGCGGTAACTCGAATTACAAGGACTCAATGCGCCGTCACCGGGAAGTTACAGCCAAAAGTTTCCAGTTTGTCGATGTGGGCACATCGGGCGGAGTGTGGGGACTGAAAGAGGGCTATAGCATGATGATCGGCGGCGACAAGGAGCCGGTCGATTACTTGCGGCCTATCTTCGAGACGCTGGCTCCGGCGGCGGATAAGGGATGGGGCCGCGTGGGTCCGGGCGGCGCGGGCCACTTTGTGAAGATGATTCACAATGGAATCGAATACGGGATGATGCAGGCCTATGCCGAGGGGTTTACGATCCTGGAAAAGAAAGAGGAGATGGACCTGAACCTGCCGCAGATTGCCGAGATATGGCGCTATGGCAGCGTGGTGCGCAGTTGGCTGCTGGATCTTACGGCCGATGCGCTGGGTAAGAATCCTACGCTGGAGGGGCTCGAGGCCTTCGTTGAGGATTCGGGTGAAGGACGCTGGACGGTCTTCGAGGCCATCGAATTGAATGTTTCAGCGCCGGTGATTACCGAGTCGCTGATGCGACGCATACGCTCGCGCGAAGAGAATAACTTCACCGATCGAATGTTGGCGATCATGCGCAACGAGTTTGGCGGACACGCGGTGAAGAAAGACTAGGGACTAGGGAATAGGGAATAGGGAATAGAAACTCGTTAGTTGGAGGGGAAAGAGGCATGACGACGATTGAGATGAATGTGCGGCCGGAGGATCTCTCCCAGGTTCCGCGGGGCAAGGAGCGAATTCCCGATGCGGGGATTCTGGTGATCTTTGGCGCATCGGGCGACCTGACGAAGCGCAAGCTGCTGCCGGCGCTCTTTCATCTGGAGCAGGCGGGGCTGCTCCCTGAAAAGTTTGCCATTGTGGGAGTGGCGCGCCGGCCACTAGGCGATGAGTTTGCCGCGGATATGCGCGCGGGCATCGTCGAGTTCGGCAGCGTGGACGCAAGCGACCCGAAGCTGGATAAGTTTGCCGGCAAGATCAGTTACTTTCCGCTCAAGTTCGACGAGCCGGCGGATTATGCGGGACTGAAGGTGGAATTGGAGCGCATCGCGCAAGCAAAAGGGATTGGCGGCACACGGCTCTTCTATCTGGCCACGGCTCCTGAGTTTTTCGCCGGAATCATCGAAAACCTGGGCGCGCAGGGAATGGCGCATCCGCAGCAAGGCAAGGCTGCCGTGGTGATCGAGAAGCCCTTCGGGCACGATTTGGAGTCGGCGCGCGCGCTCAACCTCGAAGTGAATTCGGTCTTCGACGAGAGCCAGGTCTTCCGCATCGACCACTACCTGGGCAAGGAAACGGTGCAGAATCTTCTGGTCTTCCGGTTTGCCAATGGGATCTTCGAGCCGATCTGGAACCGCAATTACGTCGATAATGTGCAGATTACGGTGGCCGAAACGCTGGGCGTGGAGGGCCGCGGACCGTTTTACGAGAAGGCGGGCGCGCTGCGCGACGTGGTGCAGAATCACATGATGGAGCTGCTCAGCCTGGTGGCGCTGGAGCCTCCGTCGAGCTTTGAGTCGGAGAGCGTGCGGCGCGAGAAGCTGAAGGTGTGGCGGGCGATTCCGCCGATACCGATTTTGAATACTGTGCGCGGCCAGTATGGGGCGGGCCTGGTGAGCGGCGAGCATGTGATCGGTTATCGCGACGAGGAGCGGGTCAATCCCGAGTCGGGCACGGAGACCTATGCCGCGGTGAAGCTGGCGGTGGAAAACTGGCGCTGGGCGGGGGTTCCGTTTTATCTGCGCGCGGGCAAGCGGCTGAAGAAGCGGGCCACGGAGATCAGCATCCAGTTCAAGCAGCCGCCGCTGCTGATCTTCGACCGGCTGGCGTCCAGTGGGCCTTGCCAGCAGATACAGCCGAACCTGCTGACGATTCGCATCCAGCCGGACGAAGGGATTGCCTTGCGCTTTGGGGCCAAGGTGCCGACGACGCCGGATATGGCGGTCTGCCCGGTGAATATGGATTTCGACTACGCGGCGGCCTTCGGCAAATCGAGCGCCAACGGCTACGAGCGGCTGCTGCTGGACGCGATGCTCGGCGACCAGACACTGTTTGCGCACCGCGACGGCGTGGAGACGAATTGGGCTCTCTACACCCCGATCTTGCAGGCCTGGGCGGCCAAGCAGCCCCAGGTCTTTCCCAACTACTTCGCCGGGTCGTGGGGCCCGGAGTGCTCCGATCATCTGCTGGAGCGGGATGGGCAGGCATGGCGAAACGATCTGGGGAGGAAGGCGTGAGGAATGCAGGGACTAGGGACTAGAGCATTTTAGGAATTACTGTAGACTGTTAATGCAGTGATGGAACCATGCCTTTGCGTTGTCTGGAGTGATCATCCGGATTGCTTCGGCGATGGCTATTTCCAGTGCTTCCTTGGTTCT
>JBEKPI010000186.1:0-6589 GCA_049520855.1 Occallatibacter sp. | reverse complement strand
CACATCTTCCGGAGTGAGCGGCTTGACGCCCTTGTAAACCTTGGCCGCGCGCTCGGCATCCCCGTGGAAGCGCACCAAGCTGAAATCGGTCTCGACCATGCCGGGGTCTACCGTGGTCACGCGAATCGGCGTTCCCAGCAGATCCTCGCGCAGCCCGTCGTTGATCGCCCGTTCGGCGGCCTTGCTGGCGCAGTAGACGGCGCCGCCGGGGTAGGTCATCTCGCCCGCCGTTGAACCCAGATTGACCACGTGGCCGCGGCCTCGCTCGACCATCCCCGGCACCACGGCGCGGGAGACGTAGAGCAGACCCTTGACGTTGGTGTCGATCATCTCTTCCCAGTCTTCGACGCTGCCCTGATAGAGCTTGTCGAGGCCGCGGCTGAGGCCGGCGTTGTTGACCAGCACATCGATTGCCGCCCACTCGGCGGGCAACGCGCCGATGGCCCGCTCGACGGCCTTGCGGTCGCGCACGTCGAGAGTGATTGAGTGAACCGCTTCGGCCCCGCGCTGCAAGGCCGCAGAGGCCACCTCGGCCAGCTTGTCCGCGCGGCGAGCGGCCAACAGCAGCCGCGCTCCTTCGGCGGCAAAGGCCAGCGCGGTGGCCGCTCCAATTCCCGACGAGGCTCCGGTAACGAAGACGATTTTGCCTTTGAGATTCATGGCTCTATGTTAAACACCTGTGGCGGCGCCAACTGCCCATCGGGCCATGTGGAGCAAGAGCGCCTGATGAGATCGTGGTCTCCCGGGCCCCCGCGATTATGGCGGAAAAAAGGGCTGAATTCCGCGCGAAAAAGGGGCATTTTGGGCATGAAAACGAGGCATTTTCGGGGTTGAAAAGTCTCCAAAATATCATATAGTGGTATTTTTTCAGGTGACTAGCTTTCTAAGATATTGATTCAAAACAATATAAATTATATGCAAGGTTTTGAAAATATAGGAGGGGGGGTGGGGGTACCCCTAAAGCAGGGATTAGGGAACAGGGATCAGGGATCAGGAAAGGCACGTGGCTTTGGTCGTTGTTCATTTTCCATTGTGCGCCGAGAGACGGTAATTATCGGCAAACCACCTTTAGACTTTTGCTCTCTCGAAAATCAACTTGTCTATGCAGTTGATGCGGGGATTGGCAGCCTGCCGGCGGTCCGCATCGAGGGGTAGACGGCTGGTTGGGAAAAGAGAGGCGAAGGGTTGGGGTTATGATCTCTCAGGTCGGAAAATCCAGAACTGGACTACCTCCAGCCATTGACTCCAATGCGGCAATGCCGCATAATTGCTCTGTGAGCACTGCCATGCTGACGGTCGTCGAGACCAGCGCCTTTGCCCGCCGGGCGGAGAAGCTGCTTTCCTCCGAAGAGCATGAGGAGTTGCTTTTCTATCTTGCGCTTCATCCGCTGTCTGGAGATGAGATTCCGGGTACAGGCGGAGTGCGCAAGGTGAGGTTTGCGGCGCGGGGCAAGGGGAAATCCGGCGGTGTGCGGGTAATTTACTGCGTTTACGACGAAGAGAACCCGCTCTACGCTATTTTTCTCTACGGCAAGAACGAGCAGGCGAACCTAACGTCAGAGCAGAAGCGAGAGGTTGCGGGCTTTGCCGCAACGATCAAGGCGGCGGCCAAGGTGCGGAGGATCAAGTGATGAAGCGCAAGAACGTGGCGAATGAGTTCGTGGAGGCGATGCGCGAGGCCGCCGAGATTGCCGAGGGTAAGGTGAAGCCGGCAGCGGTGCATCAGTTTCCGTTGCCGTTGGATGTGGATGTGCGGGCCGTGCGAGCCGAGACTGGGCTAAGCCGGACGGAGTTTGCGCGGCGATTTGCGCTGGACCCGCGCGCCTTGCAGGATTGGGAACAGGGACGGCGGCGTCCGGACCGCGCCGCGCGCGCCTATTTGACGGTGATTGCACGGCATCCTGAGGCGGTGGTGGAGGCGCTGGCTAGTTAGGAAAACGGAGACGGACGGTTGGGGTTCGTGGTCTCCCTGGTCTGAGAATCCAGACCAGGGCCACCCGCCGATCTCAAGGGCGGGACGTGGGCCGTCCGCCTCGTCTCATTTCAATTCCCTCGAATTCGAGGGAATTGAAGACGGGGATGTTGATCCCGATCATCAATCGATACCGAAAAGCAGCCGGTTGGGGTTCGCGGTCTCCCCGGTCTGAAAATCCAGACCGGGGCCACCCGCCAATATTCGTTCTTCCCAGGTCTCGGAATCGAGATGTGGGGCAGCCAATCTAATGGGTTAGTCAGACCTGGGCCACCCGCCTGATCGTTGATCACTCCTTGAGTGCGACAATGACAAAGCAGATCAACCAAAAGACACCGTACAAGGCGCACAGGCCAAGCACGGCAAGGATAATCCCCCCTGCAATCGTGAGCATTTCCAGCCTCCTTAGCGCAATTCGTGTAGTTAGTATTCTCAACTTCGCATTTTCAGAATGATGATGCCGAAGTCTCTCACCAACCACTGGTCACGTCAACCGACGAAACGGCTGTCGGCTGCCGGGTACTCCAGGTCTCGATTTTGAGGCCTGGGAGACCACGGACCTTGTGCGAGCGGACAGCGAGCCGCTGGCCGCACCGCAGGTGCTATTCCTCCTCTTCTTCGACGGGCCGTTTGGCGTTGGCCAGGATTTTGTCGGCTACTAGCTGGGGGACGATGTCGTAGTGGTCCATCTCCATGCGGTAACTGCCTTTGCCTTGCGTCATGGATGTTAGAAGGGTTCCGTAGGTCAGCATCTCGGCCATTGGGACCTGGGCGTTGATGACTGTGGTGCGGCCCTTGGACTCCATGCCGCCTACGCGGCCACGGCGGCTGTTGAGGTCGCCCATCAGGGTTCCGGCGAACTCGTCGGGGGCTTCGATTTCTACTTTCATGATGGGTTCGAGGAGGCAGGGCTTGCATAACTCCATGGCCTTGCGGAAGGCGATGCGGCCGGCCATCTTGAAGGACATTTCGTTGGAGTCAACGTCGTGGTAACTGCCATCGAAGACGGTGGCTTTGAAATCGACGACGGGGTAGCCGGCGAGATAGCCTCGGGCGGCGGACTCGACGATGCCTTTCTCGATAGCGGGGATGAAGTTGCGGGGGACGGAGCCGCCGAAGGTTTCGTTGCCAAACTCGAAGCCGCCGCCGCGGGGCATAGGCTCCATGCGGATTTTGCAGTCGCCGAATTGGCCGTGGCCGCCGGTCTGCTTCTTGTGGCGGCCTTGCGCCTCGGCTTTGACGCGGATGGTTTCGCGGTAGGGAACCTTGGGGGCCTTGAGGGTGACTTCGGCGTGATAGCGCTTTTTGAGGCGGCTGACGATGGCCTCGATGTGTGGCTGGCCTGCGCCGGCGATGAGGAATTCGTTGGTCTGCGGGTCGCGGAAAAAGCGGATGAGCAGATCCTCTTCCATGAGCTTGTGGATGGCGGGGGCGAGCTTGTCTTCGTCGGCGCGGGATTTAGGCTCGATGGCGTAGGTCATGGCCGGCTCGGGGAGCGGGTGGAGGTCGATCTGGACTTCAGCGCCCTTTGCTCCGAGGGTGTCGCCGGTGAGGGTCTCGCGGAGCTTGGCGACCGCGCCGAGGTCGCCGGCGTGGAGTTCGGCCACTTCCGTGGGTTTTCTTCCCTGCATCACTGAAAGATGGGAAAGACGCTCCTGGTCGCGGCGGGTGTAATTCTCAACGGTGGCGTCGTTTTTGACCACGCCGCTGATGACTTTGAAGAAGCTGATGCGGCCGGCGAAGGGGTCGGTCATGGTCTTGAAGACCATCAGGGCGAGCGGCTCGCTGTCGGCGATCTTGCGGGTGGATTTGCCGGCGCCTGGATCGTCGGGGTTGGGGTCTGCGGCGATGGTAGGAACGCGGACGGCGATGGGGGCGCGCTCGGCGGGCGAGGGGGCGTAGACCTTGATGAAGTCGAGCAGGTGGTCGAGGGCCATGTTGGCCAGGCCGCTGGAAAAGAGCACGGGGAAGATGCGGTCTTCGCGGACGGCTTCGTGGAGGGCGGAGACAAGGTGCTCCTTGGTGAGCGTGCCGGTCTCGAAGTACTCCTCCATCAGTTCGTCCTTGCCTTCGGCGACGAGTTCGACGAGGGCCTCGTGGCGGGTCTTGGCGTCGGCGGCCACGCTGGCGGGGATTTCGCCGGTGACCTTGCCGCGGCCATCGCCGCCGGGGGTGTAATAGAAGGCCTCCATGGTGACCAGATCGACGACGCCGTGAAAGCCCTGGGCGTCGGAGATGGGAAGCTGGACGGGGACGCAGTTGCGGCCCCAGCGGTCAACGAGGTCGTCGACCAGGGCGCTCAAGCCGCCGCCGCCGCCGGCTTTGGGGTGGTCCATCTGGTTGACCACGACGATGCGCGGGACGCTGGATTCCTCGGCATAGCGCCATACGCGCTCGGTGACGGGCTCGACGCCGCTCTGGGCGTTGACCACGACGAGGGCCGCTTCGACGGGCAGCAGGGCCGCGCGGGCCTCGTGGGTGAACATGTGAAAGCCGGGGGTGTCTACGAGGTTTATTTTTACGCCCTGCCATTCGACAAAGGCGACGGCGTTTTGCATGGTTGCGCCGCGGGCGATTTCCTCTTCGTCGTAGGCGGTGACGGCCGAGCCGTCTTCGACGCGGCCCTGGGTTGGAGTCATCTTGGCGGCATGCAGCAGAGCGGCGATCATGGTGGTCTTGCCGCTGTGCGCATGCCCAACTACAGCTACGTTGCGGATCTCACTTCCCTGGTAGGTTTTCATTGGTGTTCTCCTGTAGATGACGGTGAATTACGGGTGGGGGGGTGAAAAAATGCGGCGAGTTAGCCCCCGCTCCGCGGGGATCGCGAGTTAGCAAGTTGGCGGATGCGAGGGACAGGGAAACCGTGAGGACGCCTTGGGGGGCGTCCGTGTGGCCGGATTGGAGGGCCACGTGTCCCGGTCTGCCGTCTACCTCGTCCATCATTGGGAGGGTCTCGGGCCGGCGCCGCGCGGAGGAGGTGCGTCCGGCAGGCGTCTCTCGCTATGAAAGCCGGATGCTATCACATGGGATGTGTGAACGTCCTGTGACTTGACGCACAGGGCGGGGACGCTGGCGATCGGGCCGAGGACGGGCAACCGGTTTCGCGGCGCTATGGCGCGAACCGTGCCTCATCGGCGAAAATGGTTTCCGCCATGGAAAAGCTCTCTCGCCGCGAATTTCTGACCACCGTCTCCGCCGCCGCGCTGGCTGCAGCCGCAGCGCCCGGATTAGCTCTAACGGGCCGCCAACGGGTCTTCGTCGGCTCCAACACGCCTGACGGCATTCTCGCCTGCGACTGGGATGGGGGAACGGGGACGCTTACCCCAGCCGGCGTGGCCGCGAAGCTGGCCAACGTGGACTGGATTACCTATTCACCGGATCGCAAGTACCTGTTTGCCGCGTCGGAGGTGGATTCGTTCAACGGGAAGCCGACCGGCGAGGTGAGCAGCTTTCGCGTTGCGCAGGGCGCATTGCAGCCGCTTTCGGCGCAGAACGCGGCCAGCACGGGCACCTGCCACGTGGCGCTGGACCATACGGGCAGCGTGCTGCTTGCGGCCGACTATGGCGGAGGCTCGGCGGCCAGCTTTCTGGTGACCGCGGGCAAGCTCAGCCCGGCAGCGTGGACGGAACACTATACCGGCCACGGACCCAATGCGGACCGCCAGCAGAGCGCTCACGCACACTTTGCGTCGTTCTCGCCCGACAACCGCTACGCCTACATCAACGACCTGGGCGGCGACTGCATCCACATCTACAGCGTGGATGCGGCGACGGCGGTGCTGACTCCGGCCGGAACCTACCACTCCAAGCCCGGCGCGGGGCCGCGGACGCTGCACTTTCATCCCAACGGCTACATCGCTTATTCGATGAACGAACTGGATTCGACGGTGGACGTGCTGAAGTGGAGCAGCGGGGACGGCAGCCTTTCGCTGGTCATGCGGATTGGATTGCTGCCCGCCATTCACAGCGGCGTCAATACCGGCTGCGATACGGTGATTTCACGGGACGGACGAAGCGTGTATTTCGCCCATCGCGGCACCGATTTTATTTTCACGTGCAAGGCCGACCCGGTGACCGGCGCCCTCACGCCTATCGGACCGTCCAGCTGCGGCGGCAAGACTCCGCGGAACTTTGTGCTGGACCCGACGGAGCGCTGGATGCTGGTGGCCAATCAGGACTCGAGCCAGATCAGCGTCTTCGCGCGGAATCCCCAGACCGGGGAGCTGGCGAAGGAAGGCAAGAGCTTTGCTGCGGCTACGCCGATGTGCATTCTTTTCTAGGGACTAGGGAACAGAATCCTGATCTCTTGATCCCGGTAATCCCGATCTGTTCCGCTTGCTTTAGTTTTAGTGAGGAGTTCCGGATATGCGCGTGTTCAGAATCGTCGTGTTCGGCGGAGTTTTGCTTGGCCCTGCTTTTTCTTTGGCCTTGGCTGGTAACTCTTCCTGGTCCTTCGATAAGCCTTTGCGTGAAATTCATACGCCGCTACCAGGCGATGAGGGTGTCCCGCGCTCAGTTGAAAGTTGCTGAGCGGCGGTTAGGTTGATGTTACTACGCCGCCTTTTGGCTGGCGGTCGCAGGCGGGTTGAGGATTGCTTCCAAGGCCCACAGATCGCG
>JBEKPI010000185.1:0-6623 GCA_049520855.1 Occallatibacter sp. | reverse complement strand
ACAAGCCCGCGACTAGCGACAAAGCAACTGCCGGCGTCAGGCCGCCGGAGAAGAGTGCGGAAAAACCCGCCCGTGCGCCAAGCGCCTGGGTCTGGCAGCGGGGCCCGTGGCTCCTGGTGGATCGCGTGACCGGCCACGTTCTGGCTCTCAAGCTGCCCGACTACGATCCCGGAGTGAGCCAGGTGAGTTGGTTTCGCGACTACGGCGCCTATTGTGGCGTGACCGCCACCGGCAAAAGCCTCTATGCCATAGTGGCGCAGGTGGCGGCGCGCAAGCCGGTGCTGGCGAAGAGGCTGGCGGCGTTCGACGTCGAGAGCCATCCCGACCCGGTCTGTGGGCCGGCCGAGTGGCAGCGCGCCCCGCTGCGGGTCACTTTCCACCCCACCGGCAAAGATGCGGCCAGCTTCGACGTCGTTCCCGGCTCGGCGGTGCTTGTGGAAGACGCAGGCGACGAGCCGGAGAAGCCGAAATAGGGACTAGGGACAAGGGACTAGGGACTAGGGAATAGGGAGTAGGGAGTCGCCAGACCGGCTTGCATGACCGAGACTGGCCACTGTTCACTGTTGACTGTCCGCTGCGCAGCTATCGCCGGTGGCTGGCGGTGAAGAAATTCCACAGCGCCCACAGCATGAAGGTCTCGCCTACACAGAATGGAAGGATCAAGAGGAGGTCGCGAAGGGAGATGCTCATACAAGCCGTCCTTTCTGGCTGTACGGGGCTCGTATTTCGGGTCTCGATTGCCAGATCCCGCTTTGGGGTGCAGGCTGCGCGGGTGGAAGCGCGGCCGCAGAGAAAAGCGTCTCACCTCAAGCAGACACCCGCGACAGTAAGGGCCGTGTAATCGATTTGTAATGGGTTCATAAAGATCGGCGGGTGAGCGGCGGCTTAGGGCTAGACCGTAGAATGCGAATTCTGTATTGCTTCCTCCAGAGCGGGTGTCGTGCAGGTCTGAAGACCAGTACACACCACATCTGGCGGCTTGGAAGCCGCCAGTACAGCCGGTCTGGAGACCGGCGCTACAAATTCGGAAATGGCGTTACAATTCGCGGATCGACTCTTAAAACGGCTCAATGACCACGGCAAATCGAGGGCGCTCCTTGACACGCGCAGGGCCTCGCGTATCTTATCTATTGAGGCACTCTTTTGGAACCGGGCGGGACTGTGTGCGTGGAAGCCGGCGCGGTCTCGGGATTCGGGTCCGGAAGAGGGCGGTGTCGAACAGGAAGCAGACGGCAGTTGGTTCGAAGTCGGGCGCGCGGACGGGGGACGGGAATTGAGTCCTCGTCGATCGGCCGCCAGACCGTCCAACCCAGACCGTCCATCTAGGAGCAAGGCAACGGTACGGGCCAGCAGCAATCAGTGGCCCGGAACAGTCTGGATGGTTCCCGGAGACAAATATTTTTGCGGGCGCCCGGCGGATGGCCGGGTGCGCCTGTGCCCTCAAGGGCAGCGCAGCAGCGCGGCCCAAGGGTAGCAAAGGATGAGTGTGGCGGCGAGTTTGGCTTTGTCGATGTTCTTGCAGGCTGCCGCAGGCGGAGGCGGTCTTCCGATGCTTGTGCTCCTGCCGGTCATGTTCCTGCTGATGTATATGCTGATGATCCGTCCGCAGCAGAAGAAGCAGAAGCAGTGGCAAGCGATGCTGGGCTCGATCAAGACCGGCGACCGGATTACCACGGCGGGCGGCATTCGCGGCATCATCGTCACCATCAAGGACGATGCGATTGTGATCCGCGTGGCGCCGGACGGCATCAAGCTGGAAGTGGCCAAGAACGCGATTGCCTCGGTAACGACGCAGGATGGGCCTTCGGGGTCGTAACGGAATTAAGGAAGTTGTCAGCCATCGGTTGTCAGTTCTGACCGCTGACCACTGAAAACTGACTACGACAACTGTTTTGGACTAGAGAAACGGGACGATGAAGAAGAATCTCAATAAGAAAATTGCCTTGATCATTGCGGTGCTGGTGTTTTTCATCTACGGCATCTTTGGGGTGCCTTCGGGGATCACCGGCAAAGCTCTGACCGAGGCCATGACCAAGCGCATCCACCTTGGCCTGGATCTGCGTGGCGGCGCTCACCTGATTTTGCAGGTGGTGGTCGCGGAGGCCGTCAGCGCCGAAACCGACAACACCGTGGGACGGATTCAGCAGGATCTGAAGACGGCCAGCCTGACTGCTTCACAGGTCTACAAGCCCGATCCGGCCAAGCCGGAGGTGATTCGCGTCGAAGGAGTGGCGGGCGGCAAGGCCGGCGACGCTCGCTCCCTGCTTGAGTCGAAATACGCGAACGAATACGATGTGACCGGCGGCGGCGCGGACGCGAGCGTCACGCTGACCATGAAGCCCATGGTGGTGACGGCGCTCGATAAGAAGACCGTCCAACAGGCCATCGAGACCATTCGCGACCGCGTGGACACGCTGGGCGTCAGCGAGCCGGTGATTCAGGAGTACGGCCTGGGCGATAACCAAATCCTGGTGGAGCTGCCGGGCATCGACGACCTGGACCGGGTCAAGAGCATCATCCAGTCCACGGCCCGGCTGGAGATTCACGCCGTGGTCGGCGGTCCGTACAAGGACGACACGGAAGCGCTGGGGAGCGTGAACGGCTCGGTACCTCCTGACGAAGTTCTCTTGCACGGCTCCGGCACGGTCGGCGCGGGTTCCGAATCCGACAGCGTGTACATCCTGCATCGCGCCTACGTCGTGGGCGGCAGCGACTTTCGCTCGGCCGATCCGGGCACGGACCAGAATGGACGCCGCAACGTCCGCTTCACGCTGACCAACGAGGCCGGCGACAAGTTCTACGAGTACACCAGCAAAAACGTGGGCCAGAGCATGGCGGTGGTGATGGGCGGGCGTGTCCGCGAGGTGGCCACCATCCAGAGCGCCATCCGCGACACCGGCGAAATCACCGGCAGCTTCAGCCCGGACGAAGTTGAAATCCTCTCGAAGATGCTGAGGACAGGCGCTTTGCCGGCATCTCTGAATTATCTGGAAGATCGGACGGTAGGAGCATCTCTGGGCGCCGATTCGATCCATCAGGGCGTGACCGCGGCCATCGTGGGCGTACTGGTGGTGATGGCCTTCATGCTGGTCTACTACCGCGGCTCGGGGATCAATGCCGATCTGGCGCTGATACTGAACCTGGTGATTCTGCTCGGTTTTCTGGGCTTCAGCAGCGCGGCGCTTACGTTGCCGGGCATCGCCGGAGTCATTCTGACCATCGGTATGGGCGTGGACTCGAATGTGCTGATCTTCGAGCGCATCCGCGAAGAGGTGCGGGCCGGCAAGGCGCCCTCGGCGGCCATCGATCAGGGCTTTGCCCATGCCTTGACCACAATCATCGACACCCACGTCACAACCATCGTTTCGGCGGCCATCCTCTTCGTCTTCGGCTCGGGGCCGGTGAAGGGATTTGCGACCACCCTGACTGTTGGTCTGGCAGCCAATCTGTTCACCGCGGTCTTCGTTTCGCGGGTCATCTTCGATGCCCATTTGAACAAGATGAAGCCAGGGGAACTGGTGTCGATTTAGGGACTAGGGACTAGGGGCAATGGCCGCGGGCGGGTTGATTGCAGCGGGAAAGATTGAGAACGCTGGAGCCGGACGGGCTTCGGTTCCAGGAAGCGGAGAGAACCAGTGGAATTGTTTCGCGGCGTAAATGTGGATTGGCTGAGGCTGAAGTGGTATTTCCTCGGCTTTTCATTGATCTTCAGCGTGGCCGGCATCATCTCGATGAGCATGCACTGGGCGCAAATCGGCAGCCCGGTGCCGCTCGGAGTGGATTTCCGGGGCGGCACAGAGGTGCAGTTGAAGTTTGCCCAGCCTCCCGACATCAATGCCATCCGCCAGGCTATCGCGACGGCCGGCATCAAGGATGCTGTCATTCAACCTTACGATGAGGCCAGCCTTAACGAGGTACTGATCAAGCTGCCGGAGCAGCACGACGAGACGGCGCTTGAGACAGGCCAGAAGCAGGTCGTCGATGCCCTGCACAATCATTATGGAAATTCCATCATCCCCTCGGGGACCAAGGTGGACGTGGTCGGTCCCACGGTCGGCAAGCAGTTGGAAAAACAGGCTTTGCTGGCCACGATGTACTCGATGCTGGGCATGTTGATCTATCTCTGGTTCCGATTCCAGTTGATCTATGGCGTGGCGGCGGTGGTGGCCTGCTTCCACGACACGCTGATCACGGTGGGCGCTTTTTCGCTGCTCAGCAAGGAGATCAGCCTGACCGTCATCGCGGCCATCCTGACGCTGGTCGGCTACTCGATGAACGACACGATTGTAGTTTTTGACCGCATCCGCGAGAATCTGCGCCTGAGCCGGCGCGAGTCGCTCGCCGATGTGGTCAATCGCAGCATCAATCAGACGCTGAGCCGGACGGTGTTGACTTCCGGCTTGACCTTCCTGACGGTGCTGTCGCTGTATATTTTTGGCGGACAAGTGCTGAATGGCTTTTCATTTGCGCTGGTGGTGGGTATTCTAATAGGAACGTACTCATCCATTGCGGTTGCTGCGCCGATGCTGGTGGCTTGGCAGCAGTGGCGCGCCAGCCGCGGCAAGGTGGCGGTTCTGCCGGCCGCAAAACGCGCCAGGGTCTAGGTTTACACGGGAAATTTAACCGTGGTTTGTGTGCATTTTTGAGCCGAAGAGCAGTTATGCTCTAGCAGCAACAGGCTACTGTGATAACGTTTGGAAGCCGGGAACATTTTCAATTTCCCCGGTGTCTAAATAAGGGTAAGCAAACATTCGATTTGAGGCTGGCCATGTTTGAAGATTCCACGTTTGAATCCGCAGGCAGGATCAAGAGCAAGAGCGGGCGCTATGCGCTGCTGACTGGCTCCATCAATCTTTCGATTCTGATTGCACTGATCCTGATACCCCTGATCTATCCCGAGGCGCTGCCCAAGTCCGCCATGTTGATGACTTTGGTGGCCCCGCCCCCTCCGCCTCCGCCGCCCCCTCCGCCTCCTCCGCCGGAGCAAATCCATCAGGTGATGGTGAAGCCGGAGATGATGAACAATCAGCTCACGGCGCCAACCAAGATTCCGCACGACATCAAGATGATCTCAGAGAGGGAAGCTCCGCCGGCTTCGTTTAGCGTGGCGGGATCGGATTTCGGTGCCTCGAACGGCGTCATGGGCGGCATTTTCGGCAACGACACCGCCAAGGTTAAAGAGGCGCCTCCGAAGAAGATCAGCATCTCGGGCGGTGTGATGACGGGCATGTTGCTTCTGAAGACGATCCCCACTTATCCGCCGATCGCCAAAGCGGCTCGCGTGCAGGGCGAGGTGGTGCTACAAGCCACCATCTCCAAGACGGGCTCGATTGAGAATCTGAGGGTGATCAGGGGTCCGGCCATGTTGCAGCAGGCCGCACTGGACGCCGTCAAGTCCTGGCGCTACAAACCCTATCTGCTCGACGGCGAGCCGGTGGAAGTGGAAACCCAGGTCAATGTAGTTTTTACTCTGGGTGGATGATCCATGTTTTCGGCTCTTTCCGCCGCTGTGGGGGAAGGGCCTCGCTTTTGACCTGAATGCGAATCTTGAAAGAACCGCATTCCCAGCAACGCAAGGCAGTCTCAGTCCACAAGAAAACTCCTTAGGAGGAACGATTCAGTGATTCTCGCTCAGTTCATGCACTTCGCTTCGCACTCGGCCGCAAATCTGGCCTTCATCTTCGACGATGAGCAGACGGCCGGCTTCAGCCCCATACAGCTTTGGACAAACATGGGATGGATGGTGCGTATCATCGCAGCTGTCCTCTTCATCGAGTCGATCTGGTCTCTGGCCGTGATGATCGACCGCGCGATGTACTTCCGCGCCGCCCGCAACCAGTCGCGCGAGTTTGCGCCCAAGGTTGCCGGCGCGCTGAAAGACAGCAAACTCGAAGAGGCCATCAAGATCGCCGACCGCAACAAGAAGTCCCATCTGGCCGAGGTTGTGACGGCCGGCCTTCAGGAATTTCGTTCTTCGGGCGGGATGCCGACGGACGAGACCATCGCGAGTTCCGGCCGCGCGCTGGAGCGGGCCGAGGCTATCGTCCACGCCAAGCTGAAGAAGAACCTTGCGGTTCTAGCCACCATTGGCGCCACCGCTCCGTTCGTCGGGCTGCTGGGCACGGTCATCGGCATTTTGCACGCCTTCCAGCAGATCGCCACGCAGAAGACCTCGGGCATCGGCGCGGTTGCCGGCGGCATCTCGGAGGCCCTGGTGACCACGGCCTTCGGTTTGATGGTGGCCATTCCGGCCGTCATGGCCTTCAACTACTTCACCGGACGGGTCGAGAGCTTCGACGTGGAGATGGACAACTCCTCGAGCGAGCTGGTCGACTACTTCATCAAGCAGAGCCACAGGCGCTAAGCGAGGCGGCTTTGGGCGAGAGCGGGAAGCTTTGGCGGGCGGGAGAGTGAGCACTCTCTCCTGCTCACCGGTTCCAGCCGCGCGCCCCGGCAGGTGGTTATCGAGTAATGCCGGAAGCCATCCGGAATAAAAATTGTCAGGCAACGGAGCACAAGCAATGGCAATCTCAGTTCGCGCAGAAGGCAAGAAGGTCAGTTCGAATATCAACGTCACCCCCATGGTGGACGTGATGCTGGTGCTGCTGATCATCTTCATGGTT
>JBEKPI010000184.1:0-6688 GCA_049520855.1 Occallatibacter sp. | reverse complement strand
CCAGGGCGAAGTTGGCGAAGGGGCCGGCCAGGCCAATGAGCATGCGCTGCCAGCGCGGATGCGCCGTGAAGGAGCCGGGGTCGTCCTCTGGCGCTACGGTGGCCTCGCCGGAGGCCGCGTCGCTGACTTCGGCGAAGTTCTCGCCGGCCATCTTGACAAAGCCGCCCAGGGGAAGCAGGCAGACCTTGTAGTCGGTGTCGCCGTACTTGAAGCCGAAGAGGCGCGGCCCAAACCCGAAAGCGAAGGCCTCGACGCGGACCTTGCAGAGCTTGGCGACGGCGAAGTGGCCGAACTCGTGGACCACAACCATGACGGCGATCAGCACGATAAAAGCTGCGGCAGAAACCAGAAATTCATGCATAAGTGCGCGGTTATTACCTCGATGAAGCGTTTATCGGCCGACCGGCGATTTCATGCCAACAAGGCACGAGACCTTTGACGCGCCTCCAAGTCCGCCGCGAGCACCTCGGCGATAGTGGCCGGATGCGCCTCGGGCGTGGCGGCGAGCACCCTTTCAATTGTACGCGGGATGCCCATGAAGGGGATGCGGCGTTCGAGGAAAGCCTCGACGGCCACCTCGTCTGCGGCGTTCAGGGCGATGCAATGCGCGCCGCCTTTTTCGGCGGCCTCGAAGGCCAGCCGCAGGCAGGGGAAGCGCTCCAGGTCGGGCGGCTCGAAGTCCAGATGGCTGAGCGCGGCCAGGTCGAAGGTCAGCGTCGAACGAGGCCGCTCCGGCCAGGCCAGCGCATAGAGAATCGGCAGCCGCATATCGGTGACGGAGATCTGCGCGAGGATGGAGCCATCCACGTACTCCACCAGCGAATGAACCGTGGATTGCGGATGCACCGTGACCCGCACCTGGGCCGCCGTCACATCGAAGAGCCGGTAGGCCTCGATGACTTCGAGGCCCTTGTTGAGCATGGTGGCCGAGTCGATGGTGATGCGCCGGCCCATCACCCAGGTGGGGTGCTTGAGCGCCTGTTCGGGAGTGATGGTGGCGAATTGGTCGAGAGGCAGCTTGCGGAAGGGTCCGCCCGAGGCTGTCAGCCAGATGGTCTTGACCTCGGAGTGCGCGCCGACGCGCAGACACTGATGGACGGCGTTGTGCTCGCTGTCGATCGGCAAGATCGGGATGTTGCGCTGGCGGGCGGCAGCGGTGAGGATTTCGCCGGCGGCAACCATGCATTCCTTGTTGGCCAGGCCGATGGGTTTGCCGGCCAGGATGGCCGCATGCGTGGCCTCCAGGCCGGCTACGCCGACGATGGCAGAGACCACGAAGTCCGCCTCGGGCAGGGTGGCGCAAGCGACAGTGCCTTCGGTTCCGTAAACCGCCTCGACGCCGGTGACGCCGGACTGCTTGAGCTTGGCGGATAGCTCCGCGGCCAACTCTTCGGTGGCCAGCGAAACGAGCTTGGGCCGCCAGCGAAGAGCCTGCGCGTAGGCTTCGTCGAGATTGCGTCCTGCGGCGAGCGATGCCACCGAGTAGCGCTCAGGAAACTGCTCGACGATGGAGAGGGTGCTTTGCCCGATGGAGCCGGTGGAACCGAGGATGGCGAGTTTTTTCATAGAACCTTATGAAGTTTACTAAAAGGAGTCCGGCCAGAGCTGTCTTCCATGGAGCACGGAAGCAATCAGCACCTCGTCCTCTTGAATGATGTAGGCCGCAATGTAGGAGGTGCCAGGGATGACCAATTCGCGTGTTCCTGGTACGCGCCCCGCTCTGCCGGACAAGGGAAAATTGATGAGACGATTGACGGATTCCTTGATTCGATTGGCTACTTTGCGAGCTGCCGAGGGGCTGTCCCGTGCGATGTAGTCGCGGATTGATTCGAGGTCGGAAACCGCAGTGGGAGACCAGCGAATCTTCATTTTGGCGCGGGCAACTCATTCTCAGTGCCCCAGCTATCCAGCCACTCCATCACGCGCTCATTCGAAATGCTCTTGCCCGCTTCCAACTCCGCCAGACCGGCGCGAATGTGCTGGTGTTCCCAGCTATTGGGCGCAAAGTACATGGAGATAACCTCGGCGGCCACATCGGAGACAGGCTGCTTGCGATCCTCGGCCAAGGCCGCCAAACTTGCCTGAACCGCTGAATCGAGTTGGACAACAAGCGATGTGTGGGGCATCAGAAACCTCCATGAGCAATTATGCGCTTATTTTGCCGTTGCCGATCTGACCGACGACAGCATTTCGCGCCGGAGGATGGCGTTCATTCGCGATTGATATCCTCTGCCGTGCGACTTCAGCCATTCCAGCACATCACCGTCGAGACGCGCGGTAACGATTTGTTTGACCGGGCGATAGAGATGGCCGCGCACACGCTTTGTCTTTGCCCATGCCGCGTCGGACAGGACAGGAATATCGCTGGTGTCGATCTCGCTCGCCGGCCGCGCTGAAAGCGCCATCAGATTGGTGCGCTGGGCCTCGGTCAACGGCGGCAGGGTTTCAAGCGTGTACCTAACCATTTTCTTTTTCATAGCGTCGCCTTTCTCTGGGTTCGGCTCGTCTTGCTGAGAGGATGCGAACCACCTCAATCTCGCTGCCATCCTCAAGTTCTTCCCTGATCGTGTGCGCGACGATCAGCAGGGATAGACCTTCAACCCTTCCAAACGCTTGCCAGCGTTCTTCGCCGTCCTGCACACGCTCTTTCCACGACAGGTAGAGTGGATCCCGGAAGACCTGAGCTGCTTCCTCAAAACTCACGCCATGCTTGCGC
Source organism: Occallatibacter sp. (assembly GCA_049520855.1). Classification (GTDB taxonomy): domain Bacteria; phylum Acidobacteriota; class Terriglobia; order Terriglobales; family Acidobacteriaceae; genus Telmatobacter. Next base: position 3,972 of record JBEKPI010000184.1, on the reverse strand, counting down.
CGGTTTGAAAGATTCTTCGCCTGATCCCACTCAAACTGGAAATCGCTCACGGTTAAATTGTAATACATATTTGTAAATATAAAAACTGTTTTTCTCTTTCTGCTTTTCTATCCCTGCTCAGAACCACTGGTGAATCACCAGAGCGTACCAGAGCACGGGAGCAGCCACGAGGAGGGCATCGACGCGGTCGAGGACGCCGCCATGGCCGGGCAAGAGGCAGCCCGAGTCTTTGACGCCGGCCGAGCGCTTGAGCGCGGACTCGGTCAGGTCGCCCACCTGCGCGGCCACGTTCACCACCACGGCCAGCACCAGCCAGTAGCCTGCGTCTTCCGGATAGGAGAGCCAGACCTTGTCCCACTGCGTCACAAACAGATGGGTCAGGCCGAGCAGGCCGCCGACTGCCAGCAGACTGCCGGCTACCGAGCCCAGCGCGCCCTCCCAGGTTTTGCTGGGGCTTAGCGCGGGCGCCAGCTTGTGCCGGCCCCAGGCATTGCCAACGTACAGGGCGGCGATGTCTCCAGCCCAGACCACGCAGAGCAGGAAGGCGACCAGCGAAGGGCCATTGGTCTCCTCGCGCAGCATGGGCAGGGCAAGCAGCGTGAATCCCACATAGAACAGGCAAAAGATGGAGGTCGAGGCGGCGGCGATCATCTGCTCAGCCGGCTGCGAAAAGGTGCAATAAAACAGTAGGCCCAGGCTCAGAATGCCAAGCGTGGGCGCGATCTGGTCGGGCCATTGAAAGTTGCCGGCAAAGAGCGCCAGAATGGCCACCACCACCGCGACGCGCGGCGGATTGGCCCCGGTCTTCTGCGCCAGGCCCAGATACTCCCATGAGGCCAGCGCAGCCACCGCCGCAACGGCAAGCGTGAATAGCCACTGCCAACCCGGCGCCAGAAACACCAGAACCAGAACCAGAGGAATCAAGATGAGAGCTGTAAGGACACGTTTCATTCCTGGTTGAGAATACACCGCCGGGGCGGGGTGCGTACCGGCAAACAGGTAGCCAACCAGCCGACTTCGATGTAAATCTACCGTGTATTCTCCGGCCGGGTGAGGCCTCAGGCGTTCTTTTCGCCGTCCGAGCGCAGCCAGTACAGGAAGGCCTCCGAGCCGCCCCGTTGCGCCATTGCTTCCTTCATCCTAAAACGCAGTTTCTCTGCCAGCCGCTTGGCCTTGGCGGCGGAATCCTCTTCTTGCGAGGCGATCTTATGATTTTCCAATGGACTCACTCCCACTCAGCATTATCGCCCAGATCGACAGGCGAGACTACAGCTGCGTGGGAAAAAACCAACGAAAAAGAACACAAAGGTACTCAAATAGGCAGATTCCGATCAGTTTTATGGCGGTTACTTCGCCTTGCAATCAAGTCAGGAGTTACGGCTGTGGCCCGTCGTTGCGAGCCGGTTCTTCACTCAATTCGCCACGATCTTGATCCGTTCTGGGTTTTCTTCCACTTCACAGCAGCTTCCGCCCAGACCTCCGTAGCGGCGCTCCCGGCCCTGGAATGCGGCAATGGCTTCCAGCAGATGGATGCCGCGGAAATCGGGCCACAGCCGCTCGGTGACGAAGATCTCGGTATAAGCGATCTGCCATAGCAAATAATTGGAGAGCCGCATCTCGCCCGAGGTGCGGATCAGCAGGTCGGGGTCGGGCATGTGCGCCGTGTAGAGATGGCGGTGAATGTCTTCTTCGGTGATGCGCTCCGCGCTCTGGCGCGTCTGCTTCATCTCGGCGAAGAGACTGCGGAAGGCGTCGACAAGCTCCGAGCGGCCGCCATAGTTCAAGGCCAGTGTGAGCGTGGTGCCGGTGTTGCGCGCCGTGGCCTCTTCGGCCCATCGCATCTTCTCCTGGACCTCGACGGGCAATTCGTGGGTGCGGCCGATGTACCTCATGCGGACGTTGTTGTCCATCATGCGCTGCAGGTTGCTCTCCAGATAGCTCTTGAGCAGGCGCATGAGGAAGTTGACCTCGGCGCGGGGGCGGCGCAGGTTGTTTTCCAAAGAAAAGGCGTAGAGGGTCAGCCATGGCAATCCAATGCGCGAGGCGGTCTCGGTAACCAGTTGCACACTATCGGCGCCCTGCTGGTGGCCCAGGAATCGCTTGAGCGAACGGCTGCCGGCCCAGCGGCCATTGCCGTCCATGATAATGGCCACATGCTCGGGCAGAGATTCCGGCTTCAGGGTCGCGTAGATGGCGCGCTCGTCGGCGCTCAGCTCATCGATGCGCAGCTTGCCAGCAGGAACCAAAGGATTTGCCTCTACATGTTTCCCGGCGCGCGGCCTGCAACCAGCCGGCAGCCAAGGTCTTCAATCATCGACCGTAGCACAAGCGCACCAGCGCCGCAATTGCTCCGCGCGCTCACCTGCAGGCGCGCGGCAACCAATCGCCGCAGAGGCCGGACAGAGAAAGTCCTGGCTTCTCTACGCGGTGCGCCGCTGTCCCGCAGCCATGGCCATGTCGCGCGCCGTGCCAATCAGCAGCGACCGGTGCAGCGGGTCCAGCGAAGGCAGCAAGGCGGCAATTTCGGCGAGCAAGGGATCGGCCAGAATCGCCGCGACCTCGTCGTCGCGGCGGCTGCGGGCGTCTTGCACCAGTTGCCGCACAGCCACGCCCAGAGCCTCTGCCAGCCGATGCAGAGAGCCCAGCGTGGGGATCGCCTTGCCATTCTCAATCTTCGAGATATAGGTGCGGGGAACCTGCATCCGCCCGGCCAGTTGCCTCTGGCTCATGTGGCGCGCGCGGCGGATCTCCTTCACCTGGCTTGCCACCTTCAGTCCGGCTTCGGTCGAAGGATCGGCGGGGTGAGCTTCAACCGCTATGGGCCCGGGCCGCGCAGGCTCTTCCACATTCAGGGGCCTGTGGCATCTGACGCAAATGGAATTGCTGGGCCGGAACTGAACCAGCCTACATTCGGGAAATTTGCAGCGGACGACTTCGCGTGTCTCCACGCTCATCGGTATGGTAGCCATGGGTGGTGTGCGGAGCGCCAGAGCGGACCCTCCGCGGTGCTTCGTAGCACCACGATATGTGTTACCTTCGGGGAAGTGAACCATAGTTGTCAAGTGAAAACTTGGGTACAAGTCCAAGTTTCACCTATCATACCCCGAAAATGACCCAAGAAACAGTAAGAATCACGAACCACACTGCACAACAAGGAGGTCCAGAGGGAAAATGAGCGCCTGCACCATCGACAGTGCATCTCGAAGCGGTTCCCGCGATGGCTACCTTTATGGACGCGCCCAGGCCTGGCAACTGCTCACCGAGTGGACGCAAAGCGAGAGTCTGCGCAAGCACGCTCTTGCTGTCGAGGCCTGCGTCACCGCTATGGGCGAGGCCGAAGCCGGCAGGCTGGGGCTGGCTGGGCAAGAACACGCCGCTCTGGTCGAGCTTTACTCGACCACCGCCCTCTTGCACGACTTCGATTACGAGCGCCACCCCACAGCCGAGGAGCATCCCTTTGTCGGCGTGCGCGAACTGGAGCGGATGGGCTGGCCTGAAGAACTGCGCACCGCCATCCTCGGCCACGCGCAATACTCCGGCGTGCCGCGTATCACGCATCTTGCCAAGTCTTTGTTCGCCTGCGACGAGCTGGCCGGCTTCCTGACCGCTTGCGCGCTGGTCAAGCCGGCCAAGGCGATTGCCGATGTGGAAGTGGCGAGTGTCCGCAAAAAGATGAAGGACAAGGCCTTTGCTCGCGGTGTCAACCGCGAGGATGTGATTACGGGCGCGGCGGAGCTGGGCGTGGAGCTGGATGCGCACATCGCCTTTTGCCTGGAGGCGATGAAGAGGCGGGCGGGGGAGTTGGGGCTGTGAGAGGCAGCGTTTGGCTGTTAGCTCTTAGCTTTTAGCTATTAGAGAATTTTAGTAAATAATGTAGACTGTCGTTGGCGAGACTCTGCGGCGAACACGGATATGGGGAAACCCCTTGGGGATGATTTGCGCCGTAAGTTGCTCTTCGCCTACGATCAAGGC
>JBEKPI010000183.1:0-6759 GCA_049520855.1 Occallatibacter sp. | reverse complement strand
TGGCGGAGAGAGGGGGATTCGAACCCCCGATAGAGCTTTTGACCCTATAACGGTTTAGCAAACCGCCGCCTTCAGCCGCTCGGCCATCTCTCCGGTCTCAGTGGGATTATACCGGAAGTCGCGGATGCCGCGCCCAGAGGATGAAAACGCGCCGGGAAAGCAATCGTTCGCCAGGCCACTTTTCCCTTCCTGGAAGCGGCCACTGTTGTTAGATTCGCAATAATGCCCGTTGCCTTCCAACCTGACCGCCGCAAGATGCGCTTTGTTCCGCTGATTGCCGCTACCTACTTTATGGTCTCCGGCGGTCCTTATGGCATTGAGGACATCCTTGGCGGAGCCGGCTTTGCCTGGGCCATTCTCATCCTGCTGGTCTTGCCATTTCTGTGGTGTTTGCCTACGGCGCTCATGATCGGCGAACTGGCCAGCGCGATCCCCGCCGAGGGTGGCTTCTACGTCTGGGTGCGGCGTGCGATGGGACCCTTCTGGGGTTATCAGGAGAGCTGGCTTTCCCTTTCGGCAAGCATCTTCGACATGGCCATCTATCCCGCCATCTTTGTTCTTTACCTGGGCAAGTTCAGCCCGGCACTCACCCTGGGGTGGAAGGGTTACTGCTGGTCGCTGGCCGTGGTAGTGCTTTGTTGTGCGTGGAATCTGCGCGGGGCCCCGGCGGTTGGCGAAGATTCCGTCTGGATGTTCGTGTTGCTGCTGACGCCGTTCGTGGTCTTCGTGGTGCTTGCCTTCTGGCGCGGTTTTTCGCTGCATCCGGCGGTGCAATGGAGCCGGCCGGCCTCCGAGTCGGCTCTGTCCACGGCCATCCTGGTGGCCATGTGGAACTACATGGGTTGGGACAACGCCTCCACGGTGGCACAGGAGGTAGAGAATCCCCAGCGCAGCTATCCCCGCGCCATGATTGCAGCCACAGTCCTGGTGGCAGTCACTTACATTCTGCCGTTGGCGGCCATGGCCATGGCCGGCCTCTCCGCCGACAGCTTTTCAACCGGCGACTGGACCACCGCGGCAAAGGCGATCGGCGGCCCGATGCTGGGGCTGGCCGTGGTGGCCGGCGGCGCCATTACCGGCATCGGCATGTTCAACGCCCTGGTGATGAGTTACACCCGCCTGCCCATGGCCATGGCCGAAGAGGGCATGTTGCCACTCGTAGTTGCCAGCCGAAACAGCCGCGGAGTGCCATGGGTCAGCGTTCTGCTGTGTGGACTGGCATGGGCCCTGGCGCTCAAGCTGCCCTTTGAGCGCCTCATATCCATCGACCTCATCCTCTATGGGTCGAGCCTGTTGCTGGAGTTTGTGGCGCTCGCCGTGCTGCGCATTCGCGAACCGCGGCTGGAGCGGCCCTTCAAGGCCGGCAATCTGGCCGTTGCCTGCTTGCTGGGAGTTGGACCAGCGGCGCTGATCGGCTATGCGCTCTACGCCGCACGTGACGAAAAAATCATTGGCACCACATCGGCGCTGCTGTTTGCAGTCGTAGTGGCCCTGCTGGGGCCGGTCCTCTACTGGCTTACGGCCGCTCCCCTGGCGCGGCGCAGGCTGGCTGCTTCGGCTGCGGACAAGGCTTCACGCAGCCAGTAACACGGCGCGCATCCGTCATGTGTTGTGGCCGCGGCATTGATCGTTGCCGCGTCAAAGCTCGGCTCATGCGCCGGACTTCTCGACCGCCTCCGCCAGCTTCGCCTTGTTGTCCTGGAACTGTTTGGCGCAATAAATCACCTGGTCGCGGGCATAGGCGGCGTCGTGCCAGCCCTTGATCTCCACCCGCTTGCCCTCCAGATCCTTGTAGATCGAGAAGAAGTGGGTGATCTCCTTGAGCATGTGGGGATAGATATCGGTGTAGTTCCACACGTTGGTGTAGCGGGGATTGTTCTTTCCCACCGCCAGCACCTTCTCGTCCAGAATGCCCTGGTCCATCATCTCCAGCAGCCCAATGGGGCGTACTTCCTGCACGCAACCGGGGAAACTCGGCCCCGGCACCAGCACGAGCACGTCCAGCGGGTCGCCGTCGTCGCTCAGCGTGGAAGGGACGAAGCCGTAGTCCCCGGGGTAGTGCACCGGGGAATGAAGGTTGCGGTCCAGCTTGAAGACGTGCAACTGCTTGTCGTATTCAAACTTCTGAGTTCCATCCAGGGGGATTTCGATCACGGCTCGAAAGACCTCGGGGAAGCGGTCGCCGATCGGCAGTTCCAAATAGTTGACCATATCTTCTTGCTGCTCCTTTGGAGTTTGGAGAGGTAGACTCCGTTCTGAGAATCTAGCCAATTTGCAGGGTAAGGGCCTGCAGCCCGGGGTTTCAACCCCGGCAAATCAAGCCCGCAGAATCGTCGCGCTTTCGCCCCCGGGAGTTTGCGCTCCCAAACCCATCCCGCTGCTGCCGCGTTTCAACCTCTGCCGGCCAACTGCCGGAGATACTATAATCACGGATAATGACAGCGCATGTCTATGTAACGCTGAAGACATCGGTCCTGGACCCCCAGGGACAGACCATCCATAACGCCCTGCGCAAGATCGGTTTTGCCGGCGTAACGGCCGTGCGCCAAGGCAAGTATTTTGCGCTCTCGCTGGCCGACGGGCTCTCTGCCGAAGACGCCAGGACGCAGATCGAGCGCATCGCCAAAGACGTGCTCACAAACCCCGTGATCGAAGAATACACATACCGCATCGAGGAATAGCGATTCCCGTTGGGCAGGCTCCAATCTTCGCATTGCATTTGATCCGCCCCTTGCTTTTCCCCTGTTGCTTTCCAAAAGGAAGTATGTCATAGTTCATGTTGGCAACCAAAAGGTCGGCTCGATGAACGAGAAATCTGATGTTCGGCAGGGAACGCTGGCGCTGATGGTCCTCAAGACGCTCGATGTGCTGGGTCCGCTGCACGGCTATGGGATCGCCCGGCGCATTGAGCAGATCAGCGGAGATCTGCTTGCCGTCAACCAGGGTACCCTCTATCCCGTGCTGCTGAAGCTGGAGCAGGAAGGCTCGATCAGCTCCGAACGCGGCCCCTCAGAGAATAACCGCAAGGCGCGTTTCTACCGGCTCACACGGGCCGGACGCAGGCAGTTGCAGGCCGAGACCCGCGATTGGGACCAAACGGCAGCCATCATCGCGCGCTTCTTTGAAGTAAAAGCGGAGGACTTGTCATGAGATTCCTGAGGCGATTTCTCGAGCGTCTGGCGAATTTCGCCGGCAGGCGCCGCTCTGATCAACGCTTGCGGGAGGAGATGGAAGAACATCTCGCTCTGCAAACTGAAGAGAATCTTCGCGCCGGCATGCCGCGGCCCGAGGCGCGACGTCGAGCGGTGCTCAAGTTCGGCGCGGCTGAATCGATCCGTGAACGCTATCACAGTGAGCAGAGTTTGCCGTTCGCCGAAAGTCTGCTCCAGGATCTGCGCTACGCGTTTCGCCAGATGGTAAACTCCCCGGGATTCACTTTCATCGCGATTCTGACTGTTGCTCTGGGAATCGCAGCCACGACCTCGATTTACAGCGTCGTCGATGCCACGCTCTTGCACCCTTTGCCTTACCCGCAGCCGCAGCAACTGGTGCGTATCCAGGACGATCTACCCGGAGTAGCCGCGCGGGATGTCGGTTTGTCCGTGCCGGAATGGAATGACCTCGAGCGTTCCGGAATATTCCAATATGTATCGATTGAGGGTGGCGGCTCAGTAAACCTGACCGGCGCATCTCAGCCGGCGCGGATCTTCTTTAAACCGGTGACGCCGAACTATTTTGCGGTCCTCGGCGTAAAACCGCAATTCGGCCGCCTATTCGATCCGCAGGACCACACGCCAGGGTTCAACCTAGAGGTCGTCATCAGCGATGGGCTGTGGAAGAGGGCTTTCGGGGCCGACCCAGGCATTCTTGGCAAGAGTTTGCGTCTCGACAACGACACCTATCGTGTTATAGGCGTCATGCCGGCTGGTTTTCGCGATCAAGGCCGAACCAGCGAAGAAAGGAACACCGAGCTTTGGGCGGGAACTGGCTTCGCCGGCGATCCGGCGCCTCCTCCAATGCGCAATTCGCGGTTGACTCTTGAAGCCATCGGCCGGCTGCAACCGGGACTCACGATTGAGGCGGCACAGAGCCGTCTGGACGCGCTCGTTGCTTCGTTGCAGAAACAATTTCCGGCAGATTATCCGCTGCAAAGCGCGTGGACGGTCCGCCTGGTGCCGCTCAGCGAGAGCTTTGTCGGCAATGTTCGCCAGCCGCTGGTGCTTCTGCTTGGCGCGGTGGGATTGGTCCTGCTCATCGGCTGTGTGAACGTTGCCAATCTTCAGCTTGCGCGGGCCAGCGCCAGAGGGCGCGAAATGGCGGTTCGCCAGGCGCTCGGAGCGGCAAGAACGCGCCTGGTTCGCCAACTGCTCACCGAAAGCCTGCTCCTTTCGGTGCTCGGCGGCATGGCGGGGATAGCGATTCTGTTTTGCGTCAAGGGGGCCTTGCTGCGCATGGTGCCGGACAGCCTGCCGCGATTCAATGAAATATCGATCAGTTGGAGCGTTCTGCTATTTGCTCTCGGCGTTTCCATCCTCGCCGGCGTCGTCTTCGGCATGGCTCCTGCTTTGCAGGCCGGCCTGGTCGATCCCAGCCAAATGCTTCGCCAGGAAGGACGTGGCTCGAAGGGCTCCAACTCCCAAACTCGTACCCGCAGCGCGCTGGTCGTCTCGGAGTTCGCGCTCTCTCTGGTGCTGATGATTGCCGCGGGTCTATTGCTTCGCAGTTTCTGGAATCTGTACCAGGAGCGCCTCGGATTCAACCCGCAGAATGTCATTGCGGTGCAGACCTGGCTGCCGGTGCCGAATGATCCCGCGACCGACATCTATAAAACCGCCACGCAAGAGGCAACCTTGCTTCGCGAGATAGTTCGCCGCGGCAAGTCGCTGCCCGGAGTGGAAGAAGTAGCCATTGGCGATCTTGCGGCGCTTCCCTTGGGGCATGGGCACAACGATCTGAATCCGTTCCCGCTGATTCGCGAAGGCCGCGAGACGCAGGCCAATCAGGCTCCCATCGTCGATGGATCCATCGTGTCGCCGGAGTATTTTCATCTGCTGGGCATCACGCTCCTGCGCGGCCGTCTTTTTACCGACGCGGATGTCGAAACGACGCCTCCGGTTGCGGTCGTCAACGAGGCCATGGCGCGGACCTACTGGCCCAATGAAGATCCCATGGGCAAGCATTTCAAACTGAAAGAATCGAAGCCTGCCTGGACGACGGTGGTCGGCGTTGTAGCCAATGCTCGCAGCGAATCCTTGGAGGAAGCGGGCGTTCCGCAGATGTTTTTAAGCGTGTATCAGCGCCCTGCCAAGGATTTGGCCATCTTCCTGCGTGGCCGGCTTGACCCCGCTTCAATTCCCCAGCAGGTGCGGGAACAGGTGCAGTCCGTGGACCGGGAGCTTCCCGTATTCGGAGCGAAAATGCTTCCTGATGTAGTATCTGGCGCTCTCTCACAGCGGCGATTCTCGATGGAAACGGTCTTGCTGTTCGCCTTGACCGCGCTGCTGCTCGCGGGGCTGGGGATTTATGGAACAATTTCCTACCTCGTCGGCGAGCGCACCCGCGAAATTGGTGTTCGCATCGCGCTTGGCGCGCAAAGGAAGAGCATCCTGGGAATGGTTCTGCGCAAGGGGCTCAGGCTCGCATTTGCCGGCGCGATTGTGGGGTTCGCAGCGGCGATGATCGTGTCCCACCTCATGGCCGGGCTCCTGTATGGCGTTTCGCCCAGCGATCCGTTAACATTTGTAGGCCTCACCATGGTGCTCACTGCCGTCGCCCTCGCAGCATGCTATATCCCTGCCCGAAGGGCCATGCGCGTCGATCCTATCGTCGCGCTGCGTTATGAATAGCTCCATCCAGGCGCCGCCGCAAGCTATCTCCCGTTGCTGTCGGCCGTTGATCGGAGCGGATCAGGCCTCGCGCCCCGCCCTTGCCAAACCAAAAAGGTGCGGGTGCCCTATCCGTCGCACACACTCCAATTGCCGGGTGCCCAAGCCTTGACCCTCCGACAATGTGCGGGTGCCCCATCCTTCGCTTTTTTCTGGGGAAGGGTGGGAGACCACAAATCCCGTTCCGCCGCGCGCCCCGCTCCCGGAGGAAGCCAATGAAAATAGCCCCGGGTGAAACCCGGGGAAATCGTCCCCGCCACCGACTCGCCGTCCCGTAGGGTCGGCGTGATTCATCCCTGCGCATACCGCGGATCGTTTTCAATCCGACTGCGGCTGACGCACACTTTCCCGGCTCGATACCGACCACCAATCCTGGTGCCCCTTGCTCCGGGTGCCCCGCCTTGACCCTCCGATAATGCGAGGGTGCCCCATCCTTCGCCTTTCTCCCGGCGAAGGGTCGAATACCACGAGCCCGGACCCCCCTTTCCAAGCCGACTCGACCAATGCTGAACGCGGAAACGGCCGCCCCGTCGCTTAAAATCATTCCATGTGCGGCATCGTTGGCTATGTTGGTCCCAAGAAGGTAGTCCCTGTCATTATCGAAGGCTTGCGCCGTCTCGAATACCGCGGTTACGACTCGGCGGGCATCGCCGTCGGCAGTCCCTCCAACTCTACGCTTGAGGTCCGCCGCGCCAAGGGCAAGCTCGCCAACCTGGAAGAGGTTCTGCGCGAGCATCCCCTCGAAGGCACCTTCGGCATCGGCCACACGCGATGGGCCACCCACGGACGGCCCACGGAAGAGAACGCACACCCCCATCGCGACTGCTCGGGACGCATTGTCGTGGTCCACAACGGCATTGTCGAGAATTATCTC
>JBEKPI010000182.1:0-6798 GCA_049520855.1 Occallatibacter sp. | reverse complement strand
CGCACCTCTACAACAACGACCGCGAGAAGCTGCCCGAAGCATTAAGGCACAACGTATCCCACGAGAGCGCCCATACACCGGCGATGAAGCCGGAGCAAGCCATCACGCCGCAACAGCCGGAGATTGCGCCGGTCATCGAACACGGCTTCGGCATGGGATAATGGCTTCTAAACCTATGAACCGTCCCTCCAGAATCGTGCCGTGCGTTCAAGATATGCACAGAAATCGAGAATTTGCCTGCACAATTCCTACACGGTCGATTCTAGGCAAATTATCCGCAATGAAACCAATCAGATGCGGAAATCACGTCACCCGCTCAGGATGACAGATATTTGTAAAGTGCTATATAAATGCTGGTTCACTTCGACTTCGCTCATGCAGGCTTTCGACTGCGCTGTGCTCTGCTCAGGATGACAAGATTGTTGAGGTTTAATCTCGCTGAGGATGACAGGCTTGTTGGCCGTTAAGCAGTTTGCGCGCGGGTTTCGGACTCGTTCCTTGCAGACGCGCTCTCAAGCCTTGAGGCCCTTTTTCGATTTGGACGGGGGCAGATAGTTCTCGCCGGTCACCACCTTTCGGCCGGTCTTGCTTTCAAGTTCGAGGCGGGCGCGATGGGCAATGCCGCCGTTCGCTCTTCCCGCAGGCAGTTGGCCCAGCCGCCGATTTCGCGCTACAATCTCTCCATGAACCGCAGCGCCCAGGAGATTCTCGAAGACGCCCGCCAACTGCCTCTCAGCGAGGTGAACTGGCTCATTGAGAGCCTGCTTGAGGAGGGGGATAGCGCGCCGGAAGCGGAGATCGAAGCAGCCTGGGAGGGCGAGATCAAGCGCCGCCTCGACGAGATCGACTCCGGAGCCGTGGAGTTGATCGACGGCGGCGAGGTGCGCGCAGAGATGATTGCCAGTCTCTCTCCGCAGGCGCGAGCCCGGCTGTGCGTCTGAAACCGCTGAAATACCATCCGGCGGCCCGGCGGGAGATCAAGGCCGCTCACAAGTGGTATCGCCGCAAGAGCGCTCAGGCAGCCGACGGGTTTTACGAGGAGCTTCTTCCCGCTCTCGACCGGGTGCATGAACGGCCGAGGCTCTATCCTCCACATCTTTACGGCACCCAGCGCGCGGTGCTCGACCGGTATCCGTTTTCCATCGTCTACCGGGAGCTTCTGCACGAGATCCAAATCGTAGCTGTGGCCCACGCCAAGCGCCGTCCCGGTTACTGGACCGATCGCCTGTAATGCCTCTGCCGGCACCCCGCAGCGGCTTGCGAGATATGACAGCTTCAGTTGGTTACAATTTGTCACCAACTGGCTTCCCTGCTCATGGAGCCTTCCCGCTGTTTGCCGCCGCCGTCTACCGCCGGGGGAACTGCGTCGGGGCTGGGCTGGGGTTTGAAACTGGGGCAATTTGGGGCGAATCAGGGCGGGAATCGCTTTGGCGCTGCCCAGGGATTTACAATAGCGTCTAAGCATCCGGTGGGAGAATTGTTGCCGTGGCGCCGTGTCCAGACCCTATGAATTCCAGAATCCTTCTCATTCCCGCGGCTCTTGTGATTTCGACGGCGCTGCTCGCAACTTCCGCTTTGGCGCAAAGCGCGCATCCGGCCGGGCCGGAGAGCCCGTACGGGGGCGTCACGGTGGAGGACATCGTCGCACGGGTGAACGATCAGATCATTACGCGGTCGGACTACGACCGCGCGATGCACGATATGGACGCCGAGGCGCGACAGAAGGGCGCGACGATGCAGGAGATTTCGGCGGGCCACAAGGATCTGCTGCGCAATCTGATCGATCAGCAGCTTTGGCTGTCGAAGGGCAAGGAACTCGATATCACCGGCGAAACCGAGCTGGTGAACCGGCTGAACGAGATTCGCAAGCAGAACAACCTGGAGACGATGGATGACCTGGAGAAGGCCGCGCGGGAACAGGGGATTTCGTTTGAGGACTTCAAGGCCAACATTCGCAACAGCATCATCACGCAAGAGGTGATGCGCGAGGAGGTGGGCAAGCGGATTCAGTTCACCCCCGGCGAAGCGCGCCGCTACTTTGACGAGCACAAGCAGGATTACGCGCAGCCGGAGAGCGTGACGCTGGCGGAGATTCTGGTTTCGACGGGGACGCCGGCTGCGGCGGCGGGCGATCAGGCGGGCGGGCAGGCCGACGACCCGCAGAAGCTGGCGGCGGCCAAGGCCAAGGCGGACGAGCTGGAGGCGAAGATCCACGCGGGCGGGGACTTTGGGCAACTGGCGCGCAGCTTCAGCGACGGCCCGACCGCGTCCGAGGGCGGGGATCTGGGCGAGTTTCAGCGAGACAAGCTGGCCAAGGTGCTGGAGGACAAGACGTTTGCGCTGAAGTCGGGGCAGGTGACGGAGCCGATTCAAACGCGGCAAGGCTATGTGATTTTGAAGGTGGTGAAACATACGCCTGGGGGTGTTCCGGAGTACAAAGACGTCGAGTCGCAGGTGATGGATAACTTTTATATGGCGCGGATGGAGCCGGTGATGCGCGACACTCTGAGCACCATGCGCGAACAGGCCTACATCGACGTGAAGCCTGGATTCACCGACAGCGGCGCCAGCCCGCGCCAGACCAAGCCGATTTACAGCGCGTATACGCCGCCCGCGCCGAAGAAAAAGAAGGTGGTGGAGCGGACGCGGTTCCGCGAGAGCACACGGAGCTTCAGGCAGAAGACGGCGCCGGAGGCCGAGCCGGCGAAGTCCGCCTCTGGGTCTGGCGCTGAGACTCCCGCCGCCGCGACGGCCAAGAAGGGCAAGAAGCCAACAAGCGCCGAGCGGGCCTCGATGAAGCCGGGCAAGAAGGAAAAGATTCGCTTTGGCCAGGCGCCCTCCAAGACGCTGCCCAGCGCGCCCGCTGGAGCGACCGAGGACGCGGGAGCCGGGACGCAGATAGCGAGTTCTGGGCAGGAGCCGGTGAATCCGCTGGAGACCCAGGCCAAGCCAACGCAGAAGACTCGCTACAGCGCGCGCGCACGTCAGGCCAAGGAAGCCAAGCAAGGCACGGCCGGCGGAGCGAAGACGGATGCGATGGCCCCCGCCGCGCCTGACGCCGCCGAGGTTGCCGACCGGCAGACGCAGGCGGGTCCGCTGGGCCTTGCCGGCGATACTGCGACGAAGAAGAAAAAGAAATCGGCGACCACGACCGCGGACAAGACGCGCCTGGAGGGCAAGAAGAAAGCCAAGGCTCCGGCGGAGAACTCCGGCGACGTGCCGCTAGGCCCCGCTTCAGCAACCCCCGCGCCAGCGCCGGCTCCGGCGCAGTAGCGAAGACTTTCACCAAGACGCGGCTGGCGGATCGGCCGAGGCTCTGGCGTTCCATGCACCGAGTCGGACGCGGCCAGCAGGTTGCCGCTTCCACTCCGCCGACGAAGGCCTGTCGTCGGGGGCCCCGGTGTGGGCCGCGTAGCCGCCCTGTGGCACGTAGTAGGAATAAATCTGCGCTTCGCTCGTATCGCCAGCCAGCCCGTCGCCCATGCTGAAGGCCGTGGCCGCGAACGAGGGCGCGGAGAAGTCCACGGTGTCGTACGCGACGGAGGCGGAGACGGAGTAGTCGGTCGCCGTGCCCGTGCTGTCGCTGACCAGGATATTCACGTCGCCGTCGGATTGGGCCGTGACCGAGCCGCCTGCCTTATTCTGGATAGCCGTCGCCAGCGCCGCCGCTATCGACTGCGGGGTCGTAGCTTCCATCCCCGGTCCCCAAAAGCGAGGGACCGGTGGCACCCTGAACGTGGTAGGGAACGGTCACGGGGACCGGGGCCACCCGCCGGTAAAGCCAATGTAGGGCAACTCAATTGAATGGAGGAACGAGGATGAAAATGGTAGCCATTGTGGCATTGTGTGTTCTCGCAGTAGGGGCGGCAATTGGCATTTATTGGTTTCGCCATGCGTCGGTGCTGGAACGTAAATACGTGGTGGGGCTAAGGGCGGATGAATTTCAGCATGGCGGTATTCATGTTGTGCGTATTTCTGGACTGTGTGGGCACAGTTCAATGTCTGTGTACGATGTCAAGGCACAAAGGCTAGATTCGTCTATCAACGTACTCGTCTATATCAATCTGGTGCTGCCGGGGACTAAAGGATATATCAATTATGACGTTCCTATCCCTGACGGTGTCAATGAGGTTCGCTTTGGAAAAGAAAAGGTTGTTATCTGGCGCAGAAATACGGTTGGCCTTCCTCTTCCAGGGAAAAAATGAGCTATGCCTACGACGGCTTCGATGTGGAGAACTCCGGCGACGTGCCGCTAGGCCCCGCTTCAGCAACTCCCGCGCCAGCGCCGGCTCCGGCGCAGTAGCGAAGACTTTCACCAATGCGCGGCTGGCGGATCGGCCGAGGCTCTTGCGTTCCATGCACCGAGTCGGAGGCGGCCAGCAGGTTGCCGTTTCCACCCCGACGACGAAGGCCTGTCGTCGGGGGCCCCGGTGTGGGCCGCCTGCCGGTTCACTCCAGGTTCATTGCGGGTCAAGGGTGGGCCACCCGTCTCTCAGGCTCCGCGCTATCCGGTCGATGGCTGCTTGCGCCGCGTATAACTCCGCGCAGGGAGCCGCGACCTTGAAGATAAGGAACCTCTCGCGGATAAGCGCGGCCGAGACGCGAACGATGGTGCCCGCTTGCGGTCCAGGGCAGAGCATGGAGAAATAAGCTCCGGGCGCGCCTGCAACCGCGGCCTTGCCCTCTGTCCAGATTTCCGCGGCAGGGCACAGGCGGCGTACTACGGATTTGTTGAACTCCAGAATCTCTTCAACCGTGTCACCGGATTCGTCCTCCGCGGCGCCAACGCTTACGACAGCCTTGCCTCTCAGGAACGTGACCTCGCTTGAACCTTCCTGCTCGCGAGGCTCCCAGCCATCCGGCGTCTCGACCGCAAAGAGCCCATCCGAACTGAGATAGACCCTCCCTGAATCTTTCCGGGGGGCAAACAGCGTCTGTCCGCCGGTGAGATTCCATGCCGCGGCGCAAACCGGCAGCAGAATCGCCAGGTCAACTTGTCCAATTCCTATCTGCATTGTGAATCCCTTCCGAAAGAACCCTCAGGCCTGATTCCAGATTGCGTCTCGCAATGGATAGTGAAGAACGAATGAAAAGCGTGTCGCGAAAATGAAAACAATCTT
Source organism: Occallatibacter sp. (assembly GCA_049520855.1). Classification (GTDB taxonomy): domain Bacteria; phylum Acidobacteriota; class Terriglobia; order Terriglobales; family Acidobacteriaceae; genus Telmatobacter. The sequence continues at coordinate 1,678 of JBEKPI010000182.1, read as the reverse complement.
CAAGAGCACACGCTTGAGCCGGGAAGAAGGGCTGAGCGGCTCGCCCCGGCCGCCTCCGCTACAATAGTTGGAAGCGCCTGCCGCGCCGGGAATCCCAGTTCCTGGCCCGCCAGGCGTTCGGAGCATCATGCTAACCAATAACCTGCCTGAAGCCCTTACCTTCGACGACGTCTTGCTGGTGCCTGCTTACAGCGAGGTCGTGCCTACACAAGTGAGCACGCAGACCCAGTTGACCAGCGAGATTACACTGAACACTCCTCTGATCTCGGCTGCCATGGATACAGTGACCGAGTCGCGCATGGCCATCGCCATGGCGCAGGCGGGCGGCATCGGCATTGTGCATCGCAATCTCTCCATCGCCGACCAGGCCGGCGAGATCGACAAGGTGAAGCGCTCAGAGAGCGGCATGATCGTGGACCCGGTGACCATTGGCCCGGACCAGATGATCGGCGACGCGCTGGAGGTGATGCGGCGCTACAAGATCTCGGGCGTGCCGGTAACGCAGGGCAAGCGCCTGGTGGGCATCCTGACCAACCGCGATCTGCGCTTTGAGACTCGCACGGATGTGCCGGTGGGCGACGTGATGACCAAAAAGGATCTGATTACCGTCCCCGTGGGCACCACGCTGGAAGAGGCCGAACTGATCCTGCACGAGCACCGCGTAGAAAAGCTGCTGGTGGTCGACGATCAGTACAACCTGAAGGGCCTGATCACGGTCAAGGACATCCAGAAAAAGCTGAAATATCCCAACGCCAGCAAGGACGAAAAGGGCCGGCTGCGTGTGGGCGGAGCCATCGGGGCGACGGGAGATTTCCTGGAGCGGGCGGCGGAGCTGGTGCGGGCGCGCGTAGACGTGCTGGCCATCGACTCGGCGCACGGGCACTCGTCGCGGGTGCTGGAGGCGATACAGGAGGTCAAGAAGCTCTTTCCCCATGTGGGCCTGCTGGCCGGCAACGTGGCCACTTACGAGGGGGCGCTGGCGCTGATCGAAGCCGGCGCCGACGCGATCAAGGTGGGCATCGGGCCCGGCTCCATCTGCACCACGCGCATGGTGACCGGCGCCGGGATGCCGCAGATCACCGCCATCGCCGAGGCCTCGCGCGCCGCCCGCGAGCATGGGATTCCGGTGATCGCCGACGGCGGCATCAAATACTCGGGCGAGATCACCAAGGCCATCGCGGCCGGAGCCAGTTCGATTATGATCGGCTCGCTCTTTGCCGGCGTTGATGAGAGCCCCGGCGAAACCATTCTCTATCAGGGACGCAGCTTCAAGAGTTATCGCGGCATGGGTTCGCTCACCGCCATGAGCCAGGGATCGGGCGAGCGCTACTTCCAGAGCACCGACGACCTGGCCAGCACCGAGATGGGCACCGAGGGCGTGGTGCAGCGCGAGCGCGCCAGCCATAACCGGCTGGCCAAGTTTGTTCCCGAGGGCATCGAGGGGCGCGTGCCTTATCGCGGGCCGCTCGAGTCGATGGTCTTCCAGCTTGTCGGCGGCTTGCGCTCCGGCATGGGCTACCTGGGATGCCGCAATATCGCGGAGCTGCAGGAAACCTCGCAGTTTGTGCGCATCAGCGGCGCGGGCTTGCGGGAGAGCCATGTACACGACGTGATCATCACGCGAGAGGCGCCCAACTATCATGTTGAGTAGCAGGAGCCGCCTCAAGTTCTGGTTGAG
>JBEKPI010000181.1:0-6800 GCA_049520855.1 Occallatibacter sp. | reverse complement strand
GGCGGGCGCTGCGGCGTGAAGGCCTCGGGCGGCATCCGCACATTGGCCGACGTGAAGGCGCTGCTGGAAGCCGGGGCGAACCGGATTGGGGCTTCGGCGTCGGTGGCGATTGTCAGGGAGTTGGGCGAGGGAGTAGGGAATAGGGAGTAGGGAGTAGGGGATAGTTGCTGGTGCGGGTTCGTGGATTCCCACCCATTCCGCGATAGATCAAAATGCAGGTTCTTCGACTTCGCTGCGCTTCGCTCAGAAGGATGGGGCACCGGGCTTCGCTGGCTCGGACGGCTCTTCCTTGTTCAGAGTTCTCTACTCCCTACTCCCTACTCCCTACCCGCTACTCCCTACACTGCTATGATTCTCTTCTACACCGATGAACGAAAATCCATTATCTACGCGCGAAGAACCTGGGCTTGAGGGAGATTACCGCCCGGCGGACCCAACGACTGCGAGGGCACATTTGGATTCGGCGAATCTTCGCGTAGATCCCGCAGATGCGGTCTACCTGATGCAGCTTGCCGAGGCGCTGAACACGACGCTGGATCTGGAAACCCTGCTGCGGCGCACGTCGGAACTGGTGCGGGCCGTCATACCGTACCGCATCTTCGCCATTCTGCTGATGAACGACCGCACGCACGAACTACGGGTGAGGTTCCAGATCGGCCATACTTCAAATGTAGAGCGGCTGCACATTCCGCCGGGGCGGGGCGTTGTGGGCCAGGTGGCATTGACGCGCCAGCCGGTGCTGCTCAACGACGTAAGCCAATCGGAAGTTTATGTCGAGGTGAATCCCGATGTGCGCTCGGAGCTGGCAGTGCCGCTGATTGCCAAAAACCGGCTGATCGGGGTGCTGGATATCGAGAGCGAGCAGGCCGGCTACTTTCGCCCCGAGCACCTGCGGCTGCTCACGCTGACGGCTTCACGCATTGCGCAGGCGATTGAGAACGCACGGCTCTATGCGCGCGTCTCGCGCCAGGCGCAGACGCTGACGGTGCTGAACGAGATCGCCACGGAGCTGATTTCGATTCTCGACCTGGACCCGCTGCTGGAGCGCGTGGGGCAGCTCTTGCGGCGGCTGATCGACTACCAGATGTTCACCGTGATGCTGCTGGACGAGAAGGGTGAGACGCTGATCACGCGCTACGCCTGGCGTTTCGGCCACGCCCACGCGCCGCTGCGCCGGCTTCCGACGACCGTCGGCCTGGTGGGCGCGGCTGTGCGCGAATGGCGGCTGGTGAATGTCGCCGACGTGCTCAAGGACTCGCGCTACGTGGCTATCAACCCCGAGACCCGCTCGGAACTGATTGTGCCGCTCTTTCACAAGGGGCGCATCATTGGCGTGCTGGATCTGGAACACACGCGCGCGGGCTTTTTCAACGAAGAGCACGAGCGCATGTTGACGACGCTGGCCGCGCAGGTGGCCATTGCCATCGAGAACGCGCGGCTCTACCAGGCGGTGCGCACGCAGGAGCGGCAACTGGAGCGCGACATCGCCATGGCGCGCGAGGTGCAACTGCGGTTGCAGCCGACCGAAGCGCCGGAAGAGCACAACGCGGAGATGGCAGTGCGCTTTTTGCCGGCGCGGACGATTGGCGGCGACCTGTACGACTTCCTCGATTACGGGTTCAAGCGCACGGCGATCGTGCTGGGCGATGTGAGCGGGAAGGCGGCTCCGGCGGCGCTGTTCGCGGCCCTGGTGAGCGGAATCATGCGCGCAGCCGCGAAGCAGCGGCCGGAACCGGCGCGGATGCTGGCGCTGCTGAACGACGAGTTGCAGGAGCGCAAGCTGGAGTCGCAGTACGTAACCATGCTCTTTGCCGTCTGGAATGGCGAGAAACGGACCTTGCAAGTGGCCAACTCCGGCGCGGTGCAGCCGATCTTGTGCCGCAACGGCGAGGCGACGCTGGTGCTGGCCGAGGGCTTTCCGCTGGGGCTCTTTCCCAACGTGACCTACGAGGAGATCGTCGTCACGACCGAGCCGGGAGATGTGGTTGTCTTTGTCTCGGACGGGATTCTGGATGCGGAGAATGCGCAGGGCGAGATGTACGGACAGGAACGGTTGTCAGGCCTGCTGTGCAGCCAGCGCGACCGCTCCGCGCCGGCGATTGCCGAAGCGATTCACGCCGATGTGAGCCGCTTCCAGGGCGAGCAGGACCGCTTTGACGATGAGACGATTATTGTGCTGAAGGTTCGGTAGGAGAAGCTATCAGCCGTCAGCTATAGCTTTTAGCTGCGCTGGTAGACTTGAAGAGATCTCACACTCGCTGGAGCTGCCTTGCAACCCGTTAGCGAAGAACGCATCATCCGCCCGGCAAAGAATGTTTACGGCAGCTTGCGCTTGCCGGGCGACAAGTCGATCAGCCACCGCTATGGAATGTTGGCCGCGTTTGCGGAAGGCACTTCGCGGTTTGCGAATTTTTCCACCGGCGCCGACTGCGCGTCGACCCTCGCCTGCATGGAGGCGCTGGGCGCGACGGTGCGCCGGCTGGAAGACGGAAGGGTTGAAGTGACCGGCGTAGGCGGGCGGGTGACGCCGGCTGAGGGGCCGCTGGACTGCGGCAACTCCGGCTCGACGATGCGCATGATCTCCGGCCTGCTGGCGGCGCAAGAGGGCCGCTTTACGCTGGTGGGCGACGCTTCGCTTTCGCGGCGGCCGATGGGGCGGATTCGCGAGCCTCTGGAGGCGATGGGCGCGCGGCTGACGCTGACCGAGGGCCATGCGCCGCTCATGATTGAGGGCGGGGCGCTGAAGGCCATCGACTACACGACGCCGGTTCCCAGCGCGCAGGTGAAGACCTGCATCCTGCTGGCCGGTTTGCAGACGGCGGGAATGACGACGGTGCGCGAGGCGGTGCGCACGCGCGACCACAGCGAACTGGCTCTGCGGGCCTTTGGCGCGTCGGTGACGCGCACGGTGGATTCAGTTTCGATCACAGGGCCGCAGAGGCTGCGCGCGATCGAGGCGGCGGTGCCGGGCGACCTGTCGTCGGCGGCGTTCTTTTTGTGCGCGGCGGCGTTGTTTCCGGGATCGAGCCTGCTGCTGGACTCGCTCGGGTTGAACCCGACGCGGGCGGCGCTATTGGATGTGCTGACCACGCTGGGCGCGCGCGTGGCTGTTCTGAATCTGGAAGAGAAGAACGCGGAGCTGGTGGGCACGGTGCAGGTCACAGCGCCGGCCGAAGGGCTGGGGACAGCGGAGATCTCAGGCGCGCTGGCCGCGCAACTGATCGATGAGCTGCCGGTGCTGGCCGCGATCGGCCCCTTCACCAGCGGCGGGATTCGCATCCGCGACGCCAGGGAGCTGCGGGTGAAGGAGTCGGACCGGATTGCGCTGGTGGCGAAGAATCTTCGCGCGATGGGCGCGGAGGTCATCGAGTTCGAGGACGGACTGGATGTTTCGGGGGGACAGAGGCTGCATGGGGCGACGATTGACGCGGGCGGCGATCACCGCATCGCCATGGCCTTTAGCGTGGCTGCCCTGCGCGCCGAGGGTCCGACGCTGATTCAGGGCGCGGAATCGGCCGCGATCAGCTTTCCGGAGTTCTTCGAGCTGCTGGATTTGGTGGCGGAGCGGTAAAGTGGAGTTACTTGCTTGCTCACCTTCACTGCTATGGGGATTTCAAGAATGCGGAACCTGGCCTTGTGCGCCGTAATTGACGGTCGGTTTGACAGGGCGAGCCGTGATGTTCACGTCCAAAGTGGGAAGGATTTCAACCTTGGGATTCGTTGGGTTGTCGGTCGCATTGCCCGCGATTACATAGGAGTAGGTAACAGTGAATGAACCATTCACATCGCTCGCAAATCGCCACGTCTTCAAGTTTGCAATCGTTGGAAACTGTAATTCCGGCAAACCATATTTCACGTCCGTTCCAACAACCTGTCCATCTTTGACCGTTACAAGCACGATTACCTTTCCGCTGAGATGGGCGGCTCTCCAGATCGGAGGATACGCCGGCAATGCGGCCTCTAGCAGGATTGGTACCGTTGGAGCCTTGGCAGCCGAAGCAGTTTCCCCAAGCAGCGGGACAGCCAATAGGAGCCCCATCGCGAACTGATTCCATATCTTCATAGTTGTTCCTTGCTGTGACGCCGAACTCCCCAAGTCTCATGGAATCTGAAACCTAGGGAATCCGCCCGGAACACTACTGCGCAGCCGGCGGGGCGGCCGAAGGCTTCGCGGGCTCTTTGGCGGGCGCGACTCCGGGAACGACAGGCGTGGTATTCACTACACCCGAAGCAGCTTCATTGAGGCTGATGCCGTAGTGCTGCAATGTTGAAGCGAGGGTCTGATAGAGGCCGGCGCGGTCCTTGGCATATTGTGCATTGGCGGCAATCAGAGTGTTCTCGGCCGTTGCGAGGTTGCGCTCCTGCAGCAGCACATTGGCCGAGGTGGAAGCGCCGAGGTGGAGCTTCTTGTTTTCGGCGTCGACGCTCTGTTGCTGGAAGTCGCGGGCGGCGATGGATGCCTGGACCTGCGCGCGGTCGTTGATCAGCGCGAACTGCCCATTGACGACCTGCATGCGGATTTGCGTGTACAACTGCTCGAGGCGCAACTCTGCCTGGCGGTACTCCATCAGTGAACGCTCCTGCACAGACTGGGCGAACTTGTTGCCAATGGGAATCGATAGGTTGAAACCAAGCCCCTTGTCGGGAGAGCTGCCATTGAACATGTCGCCAAAGGCCGTTCCATAGCCCACGGTGGGGACGGGGGTGCATGGCTTGCCTGTAAACGGGTCTTGACAGAAGGGACTTGACGAGCCGCCTACACCGGTGCCGCCGTAGAAGCCGTAGATGTCGAAGACCGGCAGCAACCCGTTGCGCGCGCCCTTCAGCGTGATCTCATCGTTGCGCAGCGTGAGCACGGCCTGCTCCAGTTCGGGACGCTGCTGAAAGGCCTGCTGAACCAGTTCCTCGACGGGCTGTTTCTCCTCGGGGATTTGTTCAATGGTGACGCGGTCGGTGGGAATGACGGGAGCAACCGAAAGCGCCGGATCGTTGAGGTTGCGGGCAATGGCCTGCTTGATGATCTGCTGCTGGTAATTCAGCGAACTTTGAGAGCTGATGAGCGCCTGCTGGTCGCTGGCGACGCTGGATTCGTCCTGCACCACTTGCAGCGGGGCCACAGTGCCGATCTCCAACTGCTTGCGGTCGTCGCCGGCCAGCTTGGTGCTCTGCTCGATGGCGCGCTGCTTGGCCTGCACATCCTCATAGGCCTGCACCAAGCCCCAGTAGATGGTTTCCACCTGATTGACGGTGTAGAGAATCTGCTGGCGAAACCCGGAATCGGCAATGCGCCGGTCGTTGGCCGCCTGGTAGATGAAGCGCTTGTTGACCCAGATGCCGGCTCCTTGCAAAAGGTGCTGAGTCACAGTGGCCTTGAAGTTGGGTTTGAGCTCAGGACTATAGGTATTAAACGGATTGGAACTGGAAGTCCTAGCGTTGTTGAAGTCTACCGCCAGCGCTGTGCCGGTGACAAAGCCCTGGTTGTAGACGAAGTTGTATTGGTCAGTATTGGTGAAGGCGCGGGGAGTGAATGCACCGGTCTGAGGCGACTCCGATCTCTCGAACTGAATCATGCCGGTAACGGATGGTTCCAGGGCCTCAGGGTTGGGGCCGGCGCCTGCGGTGGTCAGGGTCAAGCCGGCAGCGCCGGAACCCGCGCCGCCCGAGCCGACGGCCGTTCCACCGGGCCCTCCGCCGGTGGTCAAGGTCGAGGCGGAACCTCCAAGCGTGCCGGTAATCAGCCCCGAAGGCGCGCCAAGCGGCGCCGCACCAGTGCGCGTGCGCAGAATGTCGGTATCGGCAATGTCCAGGTCGTAGCGGGCAATGGCGATGTCGTAGTTGTTCTCAAGAGCCAGCGCGATGGCGTCAGAGAGGCTGAGGTAGATCTTGCCGTCCTTGACGAGGTCGGTGAGGCGCACGGAATTGGTAAAGCTGGCCTTGGGAATCGAGGTCGGGCGGTACATGTTGATTGGGTCGCCCAGCAGCCCGGCAGGCTTGGAATAATTGCGCGCGGACGAACGGAGGTCCAACGGTTGCGTCAACGTGACGGCCGGCGCCGCGGGCAGCTCGGAGGCAGCCTTTTCGGGAGCTTTGGCTCCCGCTCCGAGCGATTGCTGGGCAAAACCGGAAGGGATGCCCGCCGTCAATGCCAGCATGACCGCCGCGACTGCGCGCAGCCGATTGCCTGCCTTGACGCGCCCCGTTTCTGCAAAATCGACACGCGCGGTTTCCCGCTGCTCAAACAGATATTTACCGGACAATTGCATGATTCCTCTCCACGAAAGGTTTGCTCTTCGAGAGTTTCCAGGGCATGGGTGACGCCATTCTCAAAGACGCCCGGCGAGCCTCTCCGGACGCAAATTTGTGATTTTCAAGCACGATGATCGTTTGCTGCCGGGCGGTGGACAATCCGCCTACCGGTCAATACGCGCGCGGCTCCCGATTCGTTCCAGAGAGCCCTGCGCTTGGAAAGCTGAGTATATCAAGTAGGGACTAGGGAATAGGGAATAGGGAATAGCGGCGGCGTAGGTACACTGATCTGAAGACTTATTTCCGTGACCGAAGAAACCCAAACCGCGCTCACGCTCCAGACCTGGAAGCTGACACTGGCCTACGACGGCACGGAGTTCCGCGGCTGGCAGGTGCAGCCGGGCGAGCACACGGTGCAGGGAGAACTGCAGGCGGCGCTGAGGCGGATTACCGGGGAATCGCCTTTGCCACAGGGCTCGGGACGCACCGATGCTGGCGTTCATGCGCTCGGGCAGGTGGCCAGTTTTGCGCTGGCTGCGCCGATTCCAGCGGAG
>JBEKPI010000180.1:0-7011 GCA_049520855.1 Occallatibacter sp. | reverse complement strand
TATCTGCCCGTCCTCGATCAGCGGGTTGGCGCTGTACTCCACCGGTATGCTGCCGCCGTCTTTGCACCAGAAAACCTCGTCCCGCATGCGGATGGTCTCCGCGCGGCGCATTCCCTCAAGAATCGGACTGTTCGCCTTTGCATAAGGTGTTCCGTCGGCGTGGCTGTGATGGATGATCTCGTGCAGATCCCGGCCCGTCAACTGTTCCGGCGTGTAGCCCAGCGTGCGCGCCGCGGCCTGGTTGATAAAGGTCAGCCGGCCTTCCAGGTCGATGCCATAAATCCCGTCGCCCACCGATTCCAGAATCAGTTCGCGCTGTCGCGTGGCCAGGTGCAGCGCCTCCTCCGCCTCATGTTGCTCGGTCACGTCCATGCCATGGTTCAGAATGAACGGCAGCTCGCCCGGCAGTTCCATCCGCCGGCTGCGGAGGGCGATACGCCGGTAGACGCCGTCGCTGCGCCGCAGCGCCAGGGAGCCTTGCCATTCTTCACTGGTTTTCAGGGTCTGAAGGCAATCCTGGAATGCGGCCGCGCCCGGCGAATCCAGCAGGTCGGCAATGGCGCGCCCGGCCAGGTTCTCGGTCCGATAGCCCAGTGTCTCGGCCGTGAAGGCGTTCAGCGAGGTAAGCCGGCCCTCCATCGAACACGTAAACACGAATCCCAGCGAGTTTTCCACCACCTGCCGGTAGCGCGTCTCGCTCGACAGCAGAGCCATCTCCACCTGCCGCTGGTCGGTTACGTCCTGCCCGCTCACAATCAGGTATTGGATCTCGCCATTGGGTCCCTGCAGCGGACGCAGCGTCCAACTGATGCGCCGCACCGATTTGGCGGGGTCGCCGGCGATCCGCCATGCCGTCTCGTGCGGTCCCGACACCTGGCCTGCCGCGGCCTCGCGAAGTTTGGCCGCCGCCCACGCCCGTTGTCCGGGCTCCAGAACCTCTTCCACAAACGGCCGCCCCACCGCGTCGGCCAGGCTCAGCCCGGTCAACTGTACGCAGGGGTAATTCAGCCGCACCATGCGCCCCGCCGTGTCCAGAACCGCCACCAGCGCCGGAATCGAGTCCAGCGTGGCGGCCACAAAGCAGCGCTCGATGGCCAGCGCGCGTTCCATCCGCTGCCGTGCCCGCTGCGCCTGCTCCTGCGCCTGGATGCGGCCATAGAGTTCGAGTCGCGTCACCACCTGGCGGCCCAGCACCTGCAAAAGAGACAGGTGCTCGCGGCTGAACTGATTCGGTCCTTCTGCCAGCACCGCCAGGGTGCCTACAATTCTCCGGGAACTGGCAATCAGCGGCGTTCCCGCATACGAGCGGCAGTGCCTGGCGTTGGCCAGCTCAATCCCTTCGGGTGGAAAACGCGGATCGTCGGCGGCGTCCCGGATCAGCAGCGGTTCGCCCTTCTCCAGCATCCACTGGCAGGCGGTCGTCGCTCGCGGCTGGTCCATCCCCTGGAACCCATACGTCGACTTGAACCACAGGCGGCTGAAGTCTGTCCAGCCAATATAGGCGTAGTCGGAACCGCTCAGCATTGCAGCCAGTTGGGTGAGTTCGTCCAGAGCCGGGTCTGGATTGCGGTCAAAGATGTCGAATTCCGATCGCGAAGACACTCTCTGGCGCTCCCCTCGATGTAAACCCTGAGCCAGGAACATAGGACACGTATACCTGTTCTCAAGTATCGGTCCAATTTCGGGAGCTGGCTGTGGCACAAACGGGGGAGTTCCCGACCGAAAGACGTACCACCTAAGTAACTGATTTTCTTGATTCAAGGCCAATGGGCAGTTACGAAAGGAACCTTACTCCTCGTCTCGTCCGCATTGCCAAGAGTTCGGTTCCCGTTCTCCGAGCCAGGCCTCCCACAACCCACAAAAAAATTCAATCGGGCTGCCGGCCGGGGTTGCTAGGACGGAGTTTCTGGGTCGACGCCGGCAGGCCGGGACCGATAGGCCGGGACTGGTAGGCCGGGACTTTAGTCCCGGCGCAAACCGCGCCAGTCGGGTTGGGCTTTAGCCACTATTGATCCGGCCCCCAGATAGAAGCACCGTGCCCCATCCATTTCGCAGGTTTTATCGCGAAATGGGTGGGAAGGCGCAACACTCTTTCAAGGGCCGGATCAATAAACCGTCCCCGACTTGGGCCCCGGTCAAGTGAGTTCAGCAGGCGGGAGCCCATCCCCGCGCCGTGGGTGCAGTGATTGTCAGCCCCGCGCTTCAGCGTGGGGTTGGCGAAACCAGTAATTCATCCGGAGTCCCACAGGGACGGCGCTAATGAACTGCGCCCTTCTGACGTTTTTACGAGAAGAATGGAAAAATACAAACCGGGAGCGACTCCCGTAAATCTCGAACTTCTACTGCCACCCCGGCAAAGCCGGGGATCCCCAATCGAATGGACAGCAGTGTCCATAAAGCTGCGCAGCCACTTTCCGGCCTTCGAAAACCCCTATTTCAAGCTCGATGTCTCCCGCACCAGGTTCAGCCGGTCGGTCGTGGTGAACACCATGCTGGTACCCGGCTCCAGAACCGCCTGCGGATGGCTGACCAGCAGGTGCACCGTCACCACGCCCGCGCCGATCAGGGTGCCGGTCAACGCACCCACCGGTCCGCCCACAATCGCGCCTGTCGTCGCGCCGGCCGCCACCGCTCCGCCATATTCAATTCCATCGCGCTTCAGTCGCGAATCGGGAAGAATGGTGCCTTCGCCGCCCACGTGGGTCCTGGAGCCCGGCGTTCCGGTGACCTCCGCATTCAGGTGAAAGCGGGAGCCATCGGGCAGAATCACCGTCTCCGGCCGCAGGCGCATCGTACCCCTGCCGCCGGCATGACCGCTCGAAACCTCCACCACCCGGCCGTCAATCTCCGATCCGGCGGGAATCAGCACCTGGCCGCCCTGAAGCACATCCGTACCCACACGGCTGCGGAAAACTTCACCCTTCTCGGTGGTGCGAGTCGAAAGTCGCTCCAGCAGCCGGACGCGGATGGCGGTACCTTCCTGCAATTCGCCGGGGCGCAGAGGGTGCGGGTGCACAATGTCCCCGTCCGGGTCGGCGGCGTAGCGATCGGTCAATGCGGCCTGCCCGGACGCATTCCGCTGTCCCTGCACAATTCCGCCGTCGGGATCCTGATAGTTGACCGAGGGATCGACCGGACTGGGTTGGGGTTGATACGGAGGCTGGGGTTGGGATTGGGCCGCAGGCGCGGGCTGCGCCTGCTCGGGAGCGGCTGGCTGCCCCGCCGGAGGCTTGGCCTGGGGTTGGCTGGAGGTTTCGATCGTGTCATCCGCAGGCGGCGTTGAGGTCCCTTGATAGGGGCTGGACTGGCTCGCCTCCTGCGCTCCCAAAGCGGCAGTGGCCATCAACATCAAGGCGCACACAAGAATCGGCCGGTTCATTGAATTCTCCTTCTTCACTCGCGCGGGCAGAACTTCCCCTCTATCTTCAAACCCCGCCGGGGCGACAGAGTTGCGCGGCCACTTTTCAAAAGATCGCCGCGCGCCAGCTCACCCAGTATCAGGCTAACGCGGATCCGCGCGGAGTACCATACTGACTGACCGGCCAGGTGCCTTGGCCGCTACGAATCAACAAAGGCAACCTTCCCAGTTCCGCACTTGAGACCCGGCGGCCATCCGGGCCCTACGCGTCCACGATTACACAGGTTTACGACGCCCGGTTTGCTAGAATCCCTAGGGAACATCCACCCTTTTAGCGTTGGACGGAGAGGAGAGTCCGATCGTGCAAGAGCTTCTGAACACGATCCAAAGCGCTGCCGGAGAAGCGCTTGCCGTGGATCGCCGTCCCCAACTGAATGACCGGCTGCTGCATCGCATCATGAGGACCGATATGACTGAAATTGTTGCCATCCGTGCGCGCGAAGTCCTTGACTCGCGCGGCAATCCTACCGTGGAAGCAGACGTAATCCTGGAAAGCGGCGCTTTGGGCCGTGCAATTGTGCCCTCGGGCGCTTCCACCGGCGAGCATGAGGCCGTGGAACTGCGCGACGGCGACAAGAGCCACTATCTGGGCAAGGGAGTATTGCAGGCCGTAGAGAATGTGGAATCCGTTATTGCGCCCGAGCTTGAGGGCATGGACGCCAGCAACCAGCGCCTGCTCGACCAGACCATGATCGCCCTGGACGGCACGCCGAACAAGGGCAAGCTGGGGGCCAACGCCATTCTGGCCGTCTCCATGGCTGCCGCGCGCGCCGTGGCCCAGACGCTGGAGATTCCGCTCTACCGCTATCTGGGCGGCGTAAACGCCTCGGTGCTGCCCACGCCCATGTTGAATGTGCTCAACGGCGGAGCCCACGCCGACAGCAATGTGGACTTTCAGGAGTTCATGATTATGCCCGTGGGTGCCGAGCGCTTCAGTGAGGCGCTGCGCTGGGCCGCCGAGACCTTCCACACGCTCAAGGGCGTGCTCAAAAAGAAGGGCTACAACACCGCCGTCGGCGATGAGGGCGGCTTTGCTCCCTCGCTCAAGTCCAACGACGAAGCGATCGAACTCATCCTCGAAGCAATTTCGCAAGCCGGCTACAAGCCCGGCGAGCAGATTGCCATTGCGCTCGATCCCGCGTCGAGTGAGTTCTATGACACGGATAAGAGGAAGTACGTCTTCAAGAAGAGCGACAAGCGCGAGTTATCCAGCGAGGAGATGGTGAGTTTCTACGACAACTGGACTCGCCAATATCCCATCGTCTCGCTCGAAGACGGACTGGCCGAGGACGACTGGGCAGGCTGGAAGGTTCTGACGGATCAACTCGGCGGCCGCATTCAGTTGGTTGGCGATGACATCTTCTGCACCAACATCAAGCTCTTGCAGCGCGGCATCGAAGAGGGGATTGCCAACTCCATCCTCATCAAGCTCAACCAGATTGGGACGATTACCGAGACGCTGGAAGCGATCGACCTGGGCCGCCGCTACGGCTACACCTCGGTCATCAGCCACCGTTCGGGCGAGAGCGAAGACACCTTCATCGCGGATCTCGCCGTCGCCACAGGCGTGGGCCAGATCAAGACCGGCTCGGTCAGCCGCACCGACCGCATCGCCAAGTACAATCAGTTGCTCCGCATCGAAGAAGAGCTGGGCGGCGGCGCGGTCTTCCTCGGGCTGGAAGGGCTGAACTACAACGACTAGCAATTGGCCTTTCGATTGGTCAGCATCGATGAGGGAGCATTGCTCCCTCATCGAAGATTCCTTCTGAGGGCTCAGGACTGGATGAAATCATTTCAGACTTATTCAGAATTGAGAAAGCACCTAGCCCCGCTCTTCAAGGCAAACGGATTCAAACGCGCCAAGACCATGTTGAGTTGGGTACGTCCGCACCGCAAGTTGTTTCTTGGCGCTTGGTGCCAGGTTTCTCAAGACGGCTGGGACGAATATGCCGGATCGAAGTTCGTTGTCGAATTTCAAGTCGGCCCGGAATCGATAATAGGTCGGCACACTACTCGTCGCGAGCGTATTGGGAGACTGCTAAACGACAGCGATCGCGAGACAATTCGGACCCTTCAAAACGACGTGATTGCGAAGTTGACCCGTCCGCCATGGAACTATGGTCTTCTCCACGTCAGCGAAGACGTTCGATCCTGGTACCTGAAGCAATTCGAGCTGGTCGAGCGTCCGTACAGTCAAGGAGACGACATTTGGTTTCGATACAGCCGCAGCGATGACGTCGCGAGATGGGCACGTTTCCTCATCACCAAACTTCCAGAAGTGTTCCAACAGATTGAAACCTGGGTCTGACAATTAGGCAGTTATCCCGGATCTAGTCATTCGATCCAATTTGAGGTGTTTGTTGTGTCCATCCACAAGCGTCCCCTCGTTCTGACCATCCTCGACGGATGGGGCTATCGCGCCGAAACCGCCAACAACGCCATTGCGCTGGCTCGCAAGCCCACCTACGACAAGCTGCTGCGCGAGTTTCCCAACACGCTGATCCAGGCCTCGGACCACTTTGTCGGCCTGCCCGACGGGCAGATGGGCAACAGCGAGGTCGGCCACCTGAACATCGGCGCCGGGCGCATCGTGCAGATGGACATCACGCGCATCGACGCGATGATCGCCGCCGGCACATTTCAAAAGGATCCGGCCATCGTGCTGGCCATGCAACGGGCGCGCGAGGGCGGACGTCAACTGCATCTCTTTGGGCTGGTCTCCGACGGCGGCGTTCACTCGCACCAGGAGCACCTCTACGCACTGCTGCGCACCGCGCGGGAGTACGGCCTGGAGCGGGTTTTCGTGCATGGGTTCATGGACGGCCGCGACACGGCGCCCGACTCCGGCGCGGGCTTCATCGCGCAATTGGAACAAAAAATGCGCGAGTACGGCGTCGGCCGGGTGGCCTCGATCAACGGCCGCTACTACGCCATGGACCGCGACAAGCGCTGGGAGCGGGAGCGCAAGGCCTTCGACGCCATGGTCAACGGCAAGGCCGAGGGCGGCGCGTACCCTAATGCCGTCGCGCGCATCAAGGAGAATTACAACAACGGCGTCACCGACGAGTTTCTCATTCCATTTGTCGTGGTCGATAGCGCGGGCAAGCCGGTGGGCCAGATTCGCGACGAGGATGTCTGCATCAACTTCAACTTCCGCGCCGATCGCGCGCGCCAGATCACCCGCGTGCTGGCTCGCGAAAGCGGCCTGAACAAGCAGGGAGGCCGCAATCTCGAAGGTTGGGAAGCACTGGATCAAGCGATTCCCCGCAGTGAGACGCCGAAAAACCTCACCTACCTGTGCATGACGCAATACGACAAGCTCTATGAGCTTCCGGTCATCATTCCGCCCGAGTCGCTGGATAACATTCTGGCCAACGTGCTGGCCGCGCACCAACTGCGCAATTTGCGCGTGGCCGAGACGGAAAAGTTCGCGCACGTTACGTACTTTTTCAACGGCGGCATTGAGACGCCCTTCCCCGGCGAGGACCGGGCGCTGATTCCGTCGCTCAAAGTGGCTACCTACGACCTGGCGCCGGAGATGCGCGCCGAGGCTATCGGCGACGCGGTGGTGAAGGCGGTGAACGATACGGCGT
>JBEKPI010000179.1:0-7072 GCA_049520855.1 Occallatibacter sp. | reverse complement strand
CGGCTTTGGCTCCCATGGCTTCAACGTGCTCTACGATGGCGTCAGAGTCGTACCCCTTGTCGGCCAGCACAGCCTCGGCCTTGTGCTGGCCCAACAACTCAATGGCCTGGGTACAGTCATTTACCTGGCCGCCCGCGATAAGAAAATCCAAGGGCAGGCCCAATTCGTTGGCGAGCAGATGAATCTTAGTCGTCAGACCTCCTCGGGAACGCCCCAAAGCCTTGTCCGCGCCCCTTTTTTGCGGCCCGTGGCCGCCTGCTGGCGAGCCCGCACGATGGTCGAATCCAGCATCAGATACTGGCTCTTCTTGTCACGCACCAACTCGTGAAAGATCCGCTCCCAGACGCCGGAGTTGGCCCAGCGCATGAACCGCTTATGCACGCTTTTGTACTTGCCGTAACGCTCCGGAAGGTCAGCCCATCGCGCTCCCGAGCGCAGTACCCACAGCACGCCGTTCACAAATAAACGGTTATCGGCTGCCGTGCGGCCCACATGCTCCTTGCGCCCAGGAAGAAAATCCTTGATCTTCTCCCATTGCAAATCACTCAGTTCATAACGGCTAGGTGACATACTCCCACTTCAACACCGATCAATCCGGCTGCAAAGTGTATATGTCGATACGGCCTAGTCTCGGCCAACAACCCTAAAGCCTCCGCTCTCCCAGAGAGCAAAATAGGTTTGCTCCTTTCCTTATTGTCCAGACCTTCGGTCTTGCGTTCCGCTGCCGGAGGATGCTTACTCTCCGCCCACGGCCGCATCGGCGCCTTGAGCAGCCTCGGGCCGGAAGTAGCCCCAGCCGTTCTTCGCCGCCGCCTCAATCAATGCCGGAGACGGGTTGACCGGGAAGGCGTGACGCGCGAGCTTGAGCATGGCCAGGTCGTGGATGGAGTTGCCGAAGACCGCGTCGGGACGGTCGAGCCCCACGCGCTTGAGCGAGGCGGCCTTGCCCTCGTCGGTGGGCACGTCCACAAATTCACTCGTAATCAGACCCTCGGCGACGCGCACCTCCGCGGCCAGGATGCGGTCGCCTGAAAATCCGAGTCCGCGCACGCCCTCGCCGACCACCCACTTGTTGGTCGAGCTGACGGCCCAAAGCTCGACGCCGGCCTGGCCGAGCGCCGCCACCAGCGAGACCATCTCGGGAAAGAGGCGCGGCTGGACAAACTTGCGCACATAGAGGGCGGCGGCGTCACGCAACTCCTGTTCGCGGAGCCCCGCGTAAATCTGCACCATCTCGCCGCACATTTCGAGTTCGCTGACCTTGCCGGCCAGGTATCCTCGATAGCGCGTATCGACCCAGTCGCTGGTGGAGCGCGAAACCAGCCCCTGCTCGATGGACCAGGCCATGAAGCCATACCCTGCATCGCCGCCCCACAGCGTTCCATCGCAATCGAAGACGGCAACCCTGGGGTTGCTTGCCAGAACCAGCCGCTCAAACTCCGGGGCGGTCCAGCGGGGAATTTCAATTTGTATCGGTGTCAAGCGTTCCTCAATCGTACTCGCAATCAATTCATCCAACTCTATTCTCGTCCAAACGGCGTGGTTTTGCACGTGAACGTTTGAAGAAGCGCCCGATTCGGCACAGGATCAAGGGCTTGCGGGAGTGGCCGCGATCAGTACCAGTACCTCAACCGCGGCCAGTCGGCGGCGAAAGAGCGCTTGCGGTGGCGCAGCCAGAAGAAGCGAAGATGCTCGCGGTCCATGGTCCATGGCGCGTCGAAGGGGCCAAGATCGATGACCTCGGCGTAGTCGTCCGTGTAGTCAGCGGCATTGTCGCCAAGGGTGAGAACGGATTCTCCGCTGTAGCCGTTCCATCCCCAAAAGAAATAGTTTTGATGGCCGCTGATGGCGGCTGGCAGCCCGTACGCAGGGCCGAGAATATTGACCGCGCTGGCTTCGCCGTAGTTGGTGCAAAAGATAGCCGTGTGGGCGCGCTCGTCGGGCGGCAGAGCGTTGTAGCGCGCGGCAAAACCCGCGACCATCTCAGGCCAGCCGAAGCGGTCGGAGAGGATTTGCGGCAGCGGGCCGTTGAACTTATCGAAGTTGACGTTGTTGGGAAAAAAGATGTGAGTGTAGGGGTTGTATCTCTCCGGAGGCAGAATCGTGAGCACGACTGGGCCGGTAATCAGGACCAGCGTGCAGCCGAGGACAATCGCATAGGTAGGGATGGGCCAGGATCGGCGAGCGCGCTCCGCAAGGGCAACGGCTCCGGCGGCAAAGAGCACGGGATAGATCGGCGCGAGGTAATAGTTTTTGGCGTGCAGGACCATCATCATGGCCAGATAAGTCAGATAAGTCGGCGTCACAAAGCGCCAGGGGCGGGCATTGCGCGCTCGCGCGAACCATACGAGTCCGCCGACCCAGAGCGGCGCAGTGGAGATGAGCAGGATCTTCCATTGCTCGTAGAGGAAGATCAACGGGGACCGATGGACATTCTTGTCAGAGTGGGCGACGCCGTTCAGAAACTCGTATGTCGGGAAGTGGTTGGCCCACTGCCACAGCAGGTTCGGCAGGGCCAGCAGTAACAGCAAGGCCACGCCGGCCGCGCACCAGCGCGAGTAGAGGATCTGCCGCTGGGGGCTGAGCAGCAAGCCCATCAGCAGCGCGATGAGAAAGAAGACGGTCGAGTGCTTGTTTTCGATGCCGAGGCCGGTGAGCAAGCCGAAGAGCAGCCATGCGCGCGGACTGGCGCTGCGCTCGGCGATGCGCAGGACAACGAACAGCGCGCCCATCCAGAAGATGGGTTCAAAGGCGTTCATCGAAAGATAATTAGCCGTGCCCAGAAAGACCGGAGCGGCGAGGACGCCGGTCATGGCCAGCGCTTGCGCGGCGCGCGATCCTCGGAATTGCCAGGCGAGCAGGCCGGTGAGGCCAACGGTCCCGCCAGCGGCCGCAAAGCTGAGGGTGCGAATGCCTGTGGGCGAGAGACCGAAGAGCATCTCGGCCAGCCGCGCCTGCAAGGCCACCAGCGGAGGCTGATCGACGTAACCCCAGGCGAGATGATGGCCGCAGACCAGGAAGTAAAGCTCGTCGCGGAAGTATCCGTAGCCCAGATGGCTGCCCCAGAGCGAGCTGGCGAAGTGAACCAGGAAAGTGACTGCGGCAAAGATGCCAGCGAGCAGAACAGCGGAGCGCAGGGGAGTTCGCGTAGGGACGGACGAATTGGCTTCGAGCAAGGCAGGACTCTCCTGAGCGTCTGTCACAGCAATTTTACGCCACTTGCGGAGGGGCCATCGAAGCTTGCGGATTGGGCTGAATCGTCAAAGCGTGGCCGCGGCAAGCTTTCGTGGGGTATGCGGTGCGGCTGGTTTTCCGGCGCTTCTCGGAATTGTTCCGGGCGCTGTGGCAAGGCTGACGCGGATATTGAGCCGATCGGAATAGTACAGCAGCTTCTCGATGCTCACCTTGGCAATTTTGCCTTGCAGCAGGTTGCTGACGGAGGGCTGGTACTCATCGAGCAACTCCACGAGCTGCCGCTGCCCATAGCCTCGCTTGTCGACCTCGCGCAGGATGGCGTCGAGCAGGTCGGCTTTGATCTTCAGGGCCGACGCTTCGGCGCGGGTGAAGCCTAGGTCGTCCAGCACGTCGCCTTTCGTGATGTGGGTTGGCTTGTTGCTCATAAAGTCCTTCCTCCATCCCGCAGTCGCAGGTGGACTGCTTTCAGCCGGTCTTTCGCAATATCAATGTCGCGCCGGTCGGTCTTCGTGCTGTCCTTTTCAAAGGCATGGAGCACGAAGATCACTCCGCGAACCTGTGACAGATACAGGATCCGATACCAGGTGCGATCATCGTCAGTCTTCAGTTCCCAGACACCCTTGCCAACTGAAGCCATGGGCCGCACGCCGCAGCGCGGAAGTTCGCCATTCTGCAGCCGGCGGAGCGAAAAACCGAATGTACTCTTCACCTCGGAGGGAAACGCGCTGAGAACTTCCTTCGAGTCGCCTTCCCACGCGATTTCGGCCAGCGGCTTGCTCATCTTGCCCCCGCTTCAAGGATTATATAACAAATTCTATAAACCGCAATCGGAACCCTGGCCCTTCAATTCGTTTTCTGTTTAACCTTCTGAATCAACAGCGAGCGGAGTTCGCCGATTTGCTCTTCGCTGCACACACGCTTCGGAATGGCAATGAATTTTGCCAGGGCCAGGTAGAGTAAAAAGACGCTCTCGTCTTCCCGAAAGAAATGTATCGCCTTCCATTCCATCTCGCCCTTCGAGTATTGTCCTTCCACTCCAATACTTTCCTCATCAAAAGTAAGTTGGCACCCGTCGCTTCCACTTCTCGTCCTCTTGTAGCAGCTCTTGAGCCGGATTTGCAGATAGATTGGACAGCAGACTAAGAGAATTCCGCAGATAATCAAGGTCGAAACGGAATGAGTAGGCGCTCTGCCACTGACAAGCAAAAGGCTCAGGATCAAAGAAATGAGGCCAATTATTGGATAGATGTAGTAGTTCAGTACACGTCCAAGCCGCGACCAAAAGCTGCGCATTGCGTGCAGGCGCTGGGCTGCCCGGTAATCGTCGAAGGAAAGCTGAAATTGTATCCGCATAGGCCTGGTTGCTCATTATATGCACTTTAGGTTATCAGTTGCTACACAAAACTCTCAAATCTCCGACCCGTCCCGATGAAAATGCCGCCAGATCGTCTCTGCTGTCTTGCGCGGCACCACGGCGGCCAGCGACTCGGCAGTAGCTTGCTGCACATCGCGGAGGCTGCCGAAGTGGGTGAGCAGGCGCTGTCTGGTTTGCGGGCCGACGCCGGGGATATTCAATAACTCGCTGTCGCGGTCGCGCATGGCTCTTCGCTGGCGATGATAGCCGACGGCGAAGCGGTGGCTTTCGTCGCGGATGAGCTGGATAAGATGCAGCACCGGCGAGCGGCGGTCGAGAACCACCGGCTCATCTTCGTTGCCGTAAAGGTAAATGACCTCTTCGCGCTTAGCGATGGAGGCCAGCGGCTGCGAAGTGAGGCCGAGCGATTCTAGGGCCTCGGCGGCGGCGTGAAGCTGGCCGAGTCCGCCATCGACGAGGATGAGCGAGGGCAACGGCTTGTTTTCGTCCAGCAGGCGGCGATAGCGGCGCGCGACCACCTCGCGCATCGACGCGAAATCGTCCACGCCCAGAACGGTCATCACCTTGAACTTACGGTAGGCCTGCTTGTTCATCTTGCCGTCTTCCCAGACGACCAGCGAGGCCACCGTTTCAGCGCCCTGGATGTGGGAGATGTCGAAGCACTCAATGCGGCGGGGCAGCTCGGGCAGCATCAGCGCGTCGGCCAGCGCCTCCTGAATAGCCTTGCGCGAAGGCTCCAGCACGCGGAAGCGCTGCGTGTACGATTGCTTGGCGTTCTGGCTGGCCAGGTCAACAAGCGACCGTTTTTCGCCGCGTTGCGGCACGGCCAGTTCGATGCGATGGCCGGCGCGCTCGCTAAGCAGCGCGGACAGGGCTTCGCGGTCGTCGAAGTCGGCGGGGACGAGGATGACGCGCGGGACGTAGTGCTGGCCGATATAAAGCTGCTTGAGCAGGGCGCTGAGGACCGGGCCGGCGTGGAAGGGTGTTTCGCGTTCGGCGGGAGTTGCGGGGTTTTCCGATGCGGGTTCGTGGTCTCCCACCCATTCGCCCAAGTGCTGGCGAATGGATGGGGCACCCAGTTCTTCAGGCTGGTCGGCATTGCCTCCGGAGTCCGCAGCCTCCAGCAGATCGGGCAAATCTTCCCAGAAAAACTCGCGGCGATCGACGATCTTGCCGGCGCGGAGATGGAAAAGGTTGACGGCCAGCGATCCGGCCTCGAAGTGATAGCCGAAGACGTCGGCGTCGTCGTCCTGGCCGGCGGTGGCGGCGCGCTGCTTCTCCTGAAGCTGATGGACGGTGGAGAGCTGATCGCGCAGGCGGGCTGCGGCCTCGAATTGCTCAGCCTCTGCCGCGGCCTTCATGCGGGCGGTGAGAGCGCGCTCCAGTTCGGCGTGGCGGCCTTCGAGCAGCAGACGCGCATCGCGCACCGCGCTCGCATAGATCTCCGGCGTGGTGAGCTCCTGGACGCAAGGCCCGAGGCAGCGATGAATGTAGTACTGCAGGCAGGCGCGGGGATGGTAGCGGGAGAGATCGACCTTGCAACTGGGAATAAGGAAGCTGCGGTGAATCAGCTCGACGACGCGGTAAGCCAGGCTGCCGGGAAAGTAGGGGCCGTAGTAGGCCGCGCCATCCTTGCGCAGGCGGCGGGTGACGAAGACCTTGGGAAAGCGGTCCGCCATGGTGAGCTTGACGTAAGGGTAGCTCTTATCGTCCTTGAGCAGAATGTTGAAGCGCGGCTTGCGCTCTTTGATGAGGTTGGTCTCCAGGGCCAGCGCCTCGCTCTCGTTGCCCACCAGAATGTATTCGAGATCGACGGCCTCGCGCATCAGGGAGCCGGTCTTGGCGTTGGCCTGCGCGGACTCAAGCAGATATGAGCGCACGCGCTGGCGAAGGCTCTTCGCCTTGCCGACGTAGATCACCTCGCCTTCGGCGTTCTTGTAGAGGTATACGCCGGGCTGCGTGGGCAGGGTGCGGATTTTCTCGTTGAGGTCCATGGGCGGGCGCGCGGCCAGCTTCTAGGATAGCGGGAGCGGCCAGGGAATGACCCTTCACCTCCATCGGGATGTGAAGGGGACTTGCACCCCCAAGCTGTCAATCATGCGCGCCCCACCAAAAAACAACCCCGGCCAAAGCCGGGGTTGCCGGAGAACGAAAACGGGACGGCTTATGCCTTGGCCACAACGCGGCCCACTTCCTTCAGGCGGGCGGCCTTGCCGCGCAGTCCGCGCAGGTAGAAGAGCTTGGCGCGGCGCACCTTGTAGCTGCGAATTTTTTCGATCTTGTCGATGACTTTGGAATTGAACGGGAAGATGCGCTCCACGCCCTGGCCAAAGCTCATCTTGCGCACGGTAAACGTGGCCTGGGGGCCTTTGTTGATGGCGATGACCAAGCCTTCAAAGGCCTGCAAGCGTTCCTTTTCGCCTTCTTTGATCTTCACCTGGACGCGAACCTGATCGCCAGGCACAAACTCGGGGAGGTCGGTGCGCTTGAGCTTGTCGGCCA
>JBEKPI010000178.1:0-7209 GCA_049520855.1 Occallatibacter sp. | reverse complement strand
CGAGGCGAGAATGCCGATGACGCCGCGGTGCCAGCCACAGCCGTCGATGACCAGCAATCGGTCAGATGCTAGTTCTGCCCCCGGTTCAGACCTGTCGGCCAGGCGGGCTTCGATCGCGGCGAGGGCGGCGGCTTCGGTCTCGCGGCGCTCGCGGTTCAGGCATTCGAGCTTGGCGGCTAGTTCGGCGGCGCGGGCGGCATCGCGCGTGGTAAACAGCTCGATGACCTCCGAGGCCACGTCCATGCGTCCGGCGGCGTTGATGCGCGGGGCCAGGCGAAAGGCCACGTCGAAGCCGGTGATGGCCTTGGCCGCCGGATCGAGGGCAGCGGCGGCAAACAGAGCGCGCAGGCCAACGCCTGCCGGCCGGCGCAGTTCCTTCAATCCCAGGGCCGCGATAACGCGATTCTCGCCTCGCAGCGGCACGGCGTCGGCGATGGTGGCGATGGCGGCCATCTTGAGAAAGCTGGGCAGGGTCTTCTCTCGCGTGCGGGCCTTGTCGCGCCGTTCCAGAACAGCCTGCGCCAGCTTGAGGGCAATGGCCGCGCCGCAGAGAAATTTTTCCGGGTATGCGCAGGCGGGCTGGTTGGGATTGAGGATGGCCAGCGCATGAGGTACGGCATCGCCCGCTTCCAGCAAGTGATGGTCGGTGATGATGAGATCCAGGCCCAGGCGGCGGGCGGTCTCCGCTTCGGCGAAGGCTCTCATGCCGGTGTCTACCGTGATGACCAGGCGAACGCCATCGGCGTAAGCGGCTTCCAGCACGCTCGATTGCAGCCCATAGCCCTCGCGCAGCCGGTGAGGCACATGGAAGCGAACCACTCCGCCGAGCATCTCGATGGCCGTCTTGAGCAGGACGACGGCGGTTGTGCCGTCCACATCGTAGTCGCCGTAGAGCAGGACCGGATCGCGTGCAGCGATGGCTTGCTCCAGCCGGGCGACGGCCGCATCCATGCCCAGCATGAGGAAGGGATCGTGGAGGTGGGCTGTTTCTGGGTTGAGGAAGGCGAAGGCGTCGGCGGGCTGGTGTACGCCGCGAGCCACCAGCAGCTCGGCCAGCACCTGCGGCAGACGGGCCGCAGCAGCCAGGGCCGCGGCCTCGGCGGGATGCGACTCGACGAAGCTCCAGCGCTGGCGGGGGAGCTTCCGCTCCTCGATCCGCAGAGCAGCAGCCCCGTTGCCGTCAGCGCCCGCCCCGCTCACCGGCGCTACTCGTCCTCTTCTTCTTCGTCGTGCTCCTGGTCGCCGATGACGATGTCCTGGAAGGTCTCAATGTCTTCGAGCAACGCCTGGAAGCGCTCATACCACTCGGTGGTGGTCTCGTGCAAAAAGACCAGCCCCTGATAGACGAAGCCGAGCTGAATGTAGCCGAGGTTGCCGGCGTACTTGCGCAGCCATTGCGCCTCGACCAGTTCGGTGGCCTCTTCGTCGGGGAAGTTCATCTCCCCGGCTTCCTCGATCAGCGCGTCGAGTTCCTCGCGCTCCAGCGTCATCTCGCTGAAGGTGACGAAGGGAGCGCCTACCTGCTTGGCCATCTCCACAAAGTCTTTCCATGCGTCGGGGTTGTCATGGCCTTCCCACACGATCGAGGGAATATCCTCGGTGACGTAACCGGGCAGGCGGTGGAGGCCGTGGCCCTCGATAAAGGCCACCATGTCGTCTTTCAGAGAGAGGAGGTTGTCAGTGCTCATAATCAAGTCCCTATTCTCGCAGATCAGGCTGGGGGTGCGCGCGCGATTGCGCAAACTTCGTGAGAACAGGGAACAGGGAATAGGGGGATGAGCGACAGAGATCGGTTTAGTCTGAAATAGTATCGACCCAGGAGGTACGTCCCCTTGCCCGCTTTTGAGCGCCACGTCTTTGTCTGCCACAACACGCGCCCTGCCGACGCGCCCCGCCCATCCTGCACCTCCAACGGAACGAGCGAGCTGCACACACAGTTGCAGCAACTGGCCAAGGCCGCCGGCCTGGGCGACAAGGTGCGCATCAACAAATCCGGCTGCCTGGACCAGTGCGAACATGGGCCGACGGTAGTGGTCTACCCGGAGGCCGTTTGGTATGGCCAGGTGCAACCCGAGGACGCGGCGGAAATCGTCGCCGAGCATCTGGTCGCCGGACGGCCGGTCGAGCGCCTGCGCCTGGCCGATGCGTGCTTGAACACAAAGGCTTGCCTGCATCGGGGTTGAGCGCCGGACGCGGGCCAATGAGACCTCAAGAACATCTATGCCACCAGCGAACTGAGGAATTGGCAACTATACGAAAAAATCGTATAGTTCAAACCGAGGGGGCGCGAGAAGTTGCCCGCGAAGTGGATTTCGACGCCATCATCGCCGTGGGCTACACGGTCAACAGCCGGCAAGCGACGCAATTCCGAATCTGGACCACTCAGGTCTTGCGGAATAATCGTCGAATTTTCATGGGTCAACAGCGCACGATGATGAGCCTGGTGTATCCTGCTCAAGTCTGAAACAGACAAAACAACGGAGCGCGGCAGCACCCCGCGCCCATCAAGGAGCATCCCCAAATGAAACAAGCCAGCGTATTCAGCGCAGCGATTCTCACCTTGCTCTTCGCAGCCGCGGCCGTTGCCAATGGCCAGCAACGAGACGACCGAAACCAATCGAAACCGGCACAGCAATCTCATCCGGCGCAGCCGGCCCATCCACAGCCGGCGCAACGCCAGCAGACCTATGGCGGCAACTATCATGGCGGCGTGCAATATAACGGCCCGACCAACGGCGGCGTCCACCACAGCGGCGTTCCGCAACACCAGCAGCAGGTGCGCAGCGGCTTTGTTCAGTCGCGCGCCGGCTCGTGGAAAGACGAACATCAAAGCTGGACCCAGCGCGGCGGCTATACCGGCTTCCATATTCCCGACGCCCGTTTCCGGCTCTACTTTGGCCGCGAACACTTCTTCCGCATCTACGGTCTTCCGCTGTATTTCGTCGGCGGGCAGCCGCGCTTCCAGTACGACGGATACTGGGTGACCATCGTCGATCCCTGGCCCGAAAGCTGGGGGCCGAACTGGTACGAAACCGACGATGTGTATCTCGACAACACCGGCGATGGGTACTATCTGTACGACAACAATTACCCTGGCATTCCAATCGCCGTCACCGTCTCGTACTAGAGCGGATGCTCGGATCGTGCCGGGACCGATGGGAGAGGTTCCCGGCACGAAATCTCAGCCGCGGGAGCGGGGCAGGCTTACTTTGACAGCTCCTTGAGGTAAATCTCGCTGTAGTCGAGATAATTCCGCGCGTATTCGAGGATCATTTCGCGATCCTTGTCGGCGAGTTGGCGGCGGAGTTTGGCGGGGACGCCGGCCCAGAGGGTGCGCGGCGGAACGGTCGTACCCTCCGGGACCACGGCCCCGGCGGCAATGATCGATCCCTCGCCGATGCGGCAGCCGTTGAGGATGGTGCTGCCCATGCCGATCAGCACCGCGTCCTCGACCACGCAGCCGTGGACCGTGGCATTGTGGCCGATGGTCACCCAGTCGCCTACAATCACCGGATAGAGAACGCGCTGGCCGTGCAGGATCGAGCAGTCCTGGACATTGGAGTTCGCGCCCACGCGGATCGAATGTACGTCGCCGCGCAGCACCGCGTTCATCCACACCGATGAGTGCTCGCCCAGCGTCACATCGCCGATCACCTGCGCGGAAAGATCGACATAGCAACTGTCGGGAATCTGGGGCAACCGCCCCTGGTAAATGCGTATCATAGCCGGATGCGACCTCGCTGGAGCCTCGCGGACCCCTTGCTGAGAGTGTAAAAGAGAGGCCCTGGACGGCGCATCGGGCGGGATTCCTCCAGGCTTTGGCCGAGCTTCGAGGTAAAATCGACGCCGAATCTCCCGGAATGGCAGAGTTTCCCTGCCGGAATCCGATTTTTTACAGTATCCTAGAGATGCCCCATGGCAGGTTTGGAGGTGGGATTTTTTGGCAGAGGTTCGCGTACAAGAAGGCGAGCCGCTCGAAAATGCGTTGCGCCGGTTTAAGCGGAAGGTTCAGCAGGAAGACATTATCAAGGAAGTCAAGCGTCACTCCTACTACCTCAAACCGGGCGAGAAGAAACGCGTAAAAGCGGCTTTGGCGCGCAAGCGCAATCGCAAGAAGGCTCGTAAAGAGGCTGACTAACTCAGAACAAATCGCGACATGCGCCGCCCCGGCGACTCCCGTATCGAGATGCGGGCAGAAGACTGGAAGCCAAAAGCAAGGCCGGGGCGGGCTGTCATGTTACTTTCTTTTTACTTCATCTCTTCCCGCGCGGATTGTATGATACCTTTATCCATGTCTCCCCGGTCTGCCGGGTAGATCGTGTTTACGCCGCTGAAACTTCAGCGGCCCGGGCCCTGGTTGTTGATCTAAGTACGAAGACAGGGAAACGGGAACGGCAAGTCTTTACGCTCAAGGCCGATTTCAAAGTTTTTCCCTTCTTTGGGGAAGCCGGCCATGGAGTATACCGACAGAGTCTTGAAGTGTAACGATTGCGGCTCAGAGTTTATTTTTACTGCGGGCGAGCAGCTTTTCTTCCGCGACAAAGCGTTCAAGAACGACCCCAAGCACTGCAAGGCGTGCAAGGCGAAGCGCGTGCGCGGCGGCTCCAGGGTGCGCCCCGAGACCCGCACCAACTGCTCGCAGTGCGGCGAGGCAACCACGGTGCCCTTCAAGCCCACCCAGAACAGGCCCGTATTGTGCCGTTCCTGTTTTCAGCGTGAGCTGGGGAAGCCCAAACCCGCGGCTGAAGTGAAACCGGAGCCCCAGGCTATACCAGACCCAAGCTGAAAAGCACGTCTCCTTTGAATCCCGATGGGAACCCGGCGGCGCGAACCAGTGTCGCCAGTTGCGCCCAGTGGCGCTGGCTGTGAAAGAGCGCGTGAGCCGCGATCTTGCGACGGGAAAAAGATCGCGCTTCGGGAGGAAGCCAATTCACGTCAAGCGTCATCTTTTCCTCCCAGTTCAGGGCCGCATCGTCCAGCAGGGCGCGGAATACTTCCACGGCCTTCAGGTGCAGGCCGAAGAGCGCGTCCAGCGGGCCGGCGGGCACGTCTTCCTTGGCCAGCGGAGGCAGGCCGGCGATGCGCTGGCCCCAGCGCAGTTCGACCCCCCAGATGTGCCCGGCAAACTGCTGCACGTTTGCCGCTCCGCCGATGCCGCAGGGTAATTCGAGCAGCGCCGGGTTGGCGTCCAGGTGGGCTTTCCAAAAGTTCGAGGACTCCTGGTTCCAGGCCAGGAGTTCGTTGAGCGTGATGGCGGGTGTCATGGTTTCCTCCTCAGTGCGCGATGGCCAATATCGCCGCGAAAGTACATGCCGTCAAAATGGATCAGCGCCATGGCCTCATAGGCGCGGGCCAGAGCCTCCTCCAGCGAGGGCGCGGCGGCGGTAACGCCCAGCACACGTCCTCCGCCGGTGAGCACCTGGCCTTCCTGCCGCGAAGAACCTGAATGAAAGACCTGCACCCCCGGAACCCGCGCGGCGGCGTCAAGCCCGGTGATGGGAAAGCCTGTCTTGTAGCTGCCCGGATAGCCGCACGAACTGGCGACGACGCAGGCCGAAGCGCCGGGGCTCCAGCGCAATTCCGTCTCCGCCAGCGTGCCGTTGGCGCAGGCCTCCAGCGCATCCACCAGGTCGCTCTCCAGCCGCATCAGAATGGCCTGCGTCTCTGGATCGCCGAAGCGGGCATTGAACTCCAGCACCTGCGGTCCGCGCGCGGTCATCATCAGGCCGCAGTAGAGAACGCCGGTGAAGGGCGTATCCTCCTCGGCCATGCCGCGCACGGTAGGCTCGGCGATGTGGCGCAGAATCCACTCCGTCATGTCCGCGTCGAGCATCGCGTCGGTGGAGTAGACGCCCATGCCGCCGGTGTTGGGGCCGGTGTCGCCCTCGCCGATGCGCTTGTGGTCCTGCGCCGGAACGAGCGGCGTGACGTGCTTGCCGTCGGTGAGGCAGAGGAAGCTGATCTCGTCGCCCAGCAAAAACTCCTCGAGAATGACTTGCTGCTCGGTCGCGCCCAGCAGCGCGCCGCTGAAGATGCCCTGAGCGGCCTCGATGGCTGTTTGCCGCGACTCGCAGATAATCACGCCCTTGCCGGCGTGCAGCCCGTCGGCCTTGACCACGATGGGCGGATGAAAAGACTCGATGGCCTTTTCGATCTCGGCGACATTCACGCAGACCGCGTATTGGGCGGTGGGAATGTTGTGCCGCTGCAAAAAACGCTTGGCGAAGCTCTTGCTGCTCTCAAGCATTGCCGCGGCTTTGGTTGGGCCGAAGACGCGCAGGCCGCGCTCTTGCAGCGCGTCCACGATGCCCAGCGAGAGCGGCAGCTCCGGCCCGACGATCGTCAGCCCCGGCTGCTCGGCCTCGACCAGGCGGACCATCGCGTCCACGTCCTTGAGGTCAACCGCAACGCAGCGCGCAATCTCCGCGATGCCGCCGTTGCCCGGCGCGCAGACCACCTCCGTCACGCGCGGGCTGCGCTTCACCGCCCAGGCCAGCGCGTGTTCCCGTCCCCCCGAACCCAAAATCAAGACTTTCATCTTCGTTCCCGCTCTTCCTTGTTTGTCATGACCCCGAAAGGTTATCTGAGCAAACCGGGGTTGGGAAGTCAAACTGCTGAAGAGAAATAGTCGGGGGTGCGGTTCCCCTATACTGAGGCGTGGTGCGCCGGTCGATCCGGACGCACGCGTAATCAGGAGCAAATCGCCGTGGTGCAGACCCGCATCAAGCCGTATTTTCAGGAAGTGGCCGAGAAGGCGCGGCGCGCCGAGCAGTTGCGGCACTTCCGGCGCAACCAGGTCTTCGGGCTGCTGCTGGTGGCTGCGGCTATTCTGGTGACGTGGTTGCTGCGCACAAATCCGAAGTGGATTTTTCCGCCGGGCTGGTGGCGGCCATGAGTCTTGCGCGGACGACTGCGTCGAGCAGCCTTTTGGATGTGAGCCAATCTCCGCTGGCCGTCTTGTTGCTGGGGCCAACTGGCAGCGGAAAGACAGCGCTCTCGCTGGCGCTGGGCGAACGATTCGGCGGCGAGATCGTCAGTTGCGACTCGGTGGCCGTCTATCGCGGCATGAATCTGGGCACAGCCAAACCGACCAGCGAGGAGCGCGCGCACCTGCCGCATCACCTCATCAACGTCGCCGACCCCGACCAGCCCTTCACCGCGGGCGAATACAGCCGCCAGGCGCGGGCCGCGCTTAGGCAGATCGCCGGC
>JBEKPI010000177.1:0-7221 GCA_049520855.1 Occallatibacter sp. | reverse complement strand
ACCAGCCCGGCCGTCAGCCGTTCGGGCAAGATCTACGCCACCATCTCCGGCCCGCGTGGCAAGCAGACGCCCATCTCGGTGGTGCGCGTCAGCCCCGATGGCCGTGGAACGCCCTTCGTCACCGGCATCCTCAACCCCACCGGCCTGGCCTTCAATCCCGACGGAGACCTCTTCGTCACCTCGCGCGCCGAGGGCAACGTCTATCGCATTGATGAGGTCGGCGAGCCTACCCTCTACGCCGAGGGCATGGGCGTGGCCACCGGAGCGGCCTTCGACGCCGAGGGAAACCTCTTTGTCGGCGATCGCAGCGGCACCATCTTCAAGATCGACGCGCATCGTCAGATATTTGTCCACGCCACGCTCGAGCCCAGCGTCGCGGCCTATCACCTGGCTGTCGATGCCGCCGGAACCCTCTACGTCACCGCGCCTTCGCTCTCGTCTAACGACGCCATCTGGGCCATCGAACCCAATGGAGAGACCCGCGCCTGGTACCGGGGCCTGGGCCGTCCGCAGGGGCTGGCGCTCTCGAAAGAGGGCAACGTCTACCTCGCCTCCTGCCTGCACGGCCAGCGGGGCGTGGTGCGCGTCACGCCGCAAGGCGAGGCAGCGCTTGTGCTCTCCGGCGCGAACATCGTCGGCCTGGCCTTCTCGCCGCTTGGCACCGCCATTCTCGCCACCAACGAAGCCGTTTATGATGTGGACCTGGGAGTCGAAGGACTGAATCTGTTTTGACAGTAGTCAGTTTTCAGTTGTCAGCTATGAGTTCCGATTTGCTGTCGATGATGACCTACAGGCTTTAACTGAAAACTGACAACTGATCACTGACCACTGTCTTTATGAAATCCGAGATCATCGCCGTCGGCTCCGAGATGCTCACCCCCTTCCGCCAGGACACCAACTCCCTTTATCTCACTGAAAAACTCAATGAGCTGGGCGTCACCGTAGCCTTCAAGACCATCGTCGGCGACCGCCGCAAGGATCTTGTCAACACTATCCACGCCGCGCTCAGCCGGACAGACATTGTGGTCTTGATGGGCGGTCTCGGCCCCACAGAGGACGACCTCACCCGCGAGGCAGTGGCTGAAGCGCTCTCACTCACGCTGCATCGCGACGCAACGCAGATCGCCGCGCTGGCCGCGCGCGCCGCCACATGGCGCCTGCCCATGCCCGAGAACAACCTCAAGCAGGCCGACCTGCTGGAAGGCGCGACCCTGCTGCCCAACCCCAACGGCAGCGCCCCCGGCCAGTGGATCGACACCACCTACGCCGGCTATCGCAAGGTGCTGATGCTAGTTCCCGGCCCGCCCAACGAGTGCCGCCCGCTCTTCGACGCTGAGTGCATCCCGCGGCTGCGCGAAATCCTGCCCGTCCGGCCCATCGCCAAGCGCACCTTGCGCGCGGCCATGATTCCAGAGTCGCAGGCCGACAAGCTGCTCGCGCCCATCTATACCGAATACAAGGACGTGGAGACCACCATCCTGGCCCACGCCGGCGACATCCAGCTCACGCTGCTCTGCTCGAAGACCGACCCGGCCGCCGCTCAAGCCCGCGTCGACGAGCTGGCCGGCCGCATGGAAGAGGCGCTCGAAGACTGGCTCTACTCGTCGGGCGGCGCATCTTCCGAGTCGTTGGAGCAGATCGTCCTCTACTATCTCGGCCTGCGCCAATCAACTCTGGCCGTCGCCGAAAGCTGCACCGGCGGCATGATCGCCCAGCGCATCACCAGCGTCCCCGGCAGCTCGCGGTCGTTTTTGGGAGGAGCCGTGGTCTACGCCGACGAACTCAAGACTGCCTTCGCCGGCGTTCCTCCGCAACTGCTGGCCGACTATGGCGCGGTCTCCGCCGAAGTGGCCCAGGCTCTCGCCTACGGCATTCGCCGCCACACCGGCGCGACGCTTGGACTCGGCGTCACCGGCATCGCCGGCCCAAGCGGCGGAACGGAAGCCAAACCCGTCGGCCTGGTCTACATCGCCCTCAGCGACGCCCAGAAGACCGAGTCCATCGAGAGAACCTTCCGCGGCGACCGCGAGCGCGTGCGCCAATGGACCACCCAGCAGGCTCTCGATCTCGTCCGGCGAAGGCTCAGGTAGTTATGCTGCAATCGTACCGTCAGGCGGGGCAATCGCATGAAGGGAAGGATGAGATTCTCAGCTAACGGATGCGGACGCATCTTACGGACGAGCAAACGCGAAATTGCAAGAATCCGAAGTCAGGGCACTCAACAATGACTTTTTTTCGACGAAAAACCGGATTTTTCGGGTGATTCTCAGAGGAGAAATCTCATGATGTGGGAACATTTTGGCTCTTTGCGTTTTAAGGTGTATTGATTTCAAATGAGTTATAAATTATCTGCAAAGTTTTAAGGGAAATTTATACCCCTCCGGGGTATAGGGGGGGAGGGGGGTACCCCTCTGAGGGTGGTACGGACCGGATCGCCCCGGACGGCCCACCCAACTTCAGGGTAACAGGATGCCAGAAATAATCTGCAAATCAGGTTCATGCGATTGCCCTGTCGATTCAACAACCGCGAGAGCGAAATTATAGAGAATATGTTAAGCTAGCTTGAGCTAGACAGTTTCGAGGAGGAGAAGCCATGCTGCAAGTCGGGGCCTTCGAGGCTAAAAATACTTTTGGTTCCCTGCTAGACCGCGTCGAGGCCGGAGAGCACATCGAGATCACCCGCCATGGCCGTCCCGTGGCGCAGATCATTCCCCGTCCTGCCATCACCGATGAGCAGAGAGCCATTGCGCGCGCTGCAATGCAGCGCATTCGGCAAAGGGCAATCGAAGCCAAGAACGGCCCCTTCAACTGGGAGGAATGGAAGGCCTATCGCGATGAGGGTCGGCGATGAGCCTGGTTCTGGACGCTTCGGCGACCTTGGCGTGGCTGTTGCCGGAGGAGCTTACCGACGCAATCACCGCGGTCTTCGATAGCATTGCGGACGACTGCGCATGGGTTCCCCCTTTATGGCGAATCGAGGTTGCAAATAGCCTTACTGTCAACCTCCGCCGAGGGAGAATCACGCCTTTGAGGCGCAGCGAGTCCCTGGTTGATTTGCAACTGCTCACAATCCTCTGCGATCCAGAAACCGATAACCATCTCTGGGGCCGAACGCTGGAGTTGGCCGACCGCCATCAACTGACCGTCTACGACGCCATCTATCTTGAACTCGCCCTGCGTCTCGCGCTCCCGCTGGCCACCCTCGACGATGCCCTGCGCAAGGCAGCGCAGCAGGAAGGCGTCCCGCTGCTGGGGAAATAGCCGCTATCGGATCATTCTCTGCCACGGGTGGCATCCTCCGCAGATTCCCCTTGACAACGGCTCCTGTGCAAAGCAAAACTGGAATCCCCAACGGGAGTTGCGCGGCGGCGCGCTCGAAGGCGGGAAAGGCGTATTCTTTGCGAGTTCAACTCGGCTTCCCCTGTCTGGTTTGGATCGTCGTAGCCCTCGCCGGCCTGCTCGGGCCTGCGCGCCTCTTTGCCGGCGATTTGGGGATTCAGATTCCGGCCGTGCAGCCGACCACCGCAAGCAGCATGAGCTTCTCCATCGAAGATTGGGACGCGGTGACGCAAGACGAGCTTTTGCGCCTGTCGCCGCAAACCTATTTGTCTAACCAGCAGCGCTTTATCCTGGGCCTCGATCTGGGATCGTTTTCGCGCGACGGCCGCAACCGCTTTCAGTTTGACCTGTACGTCCAGAAAACCGGGGCGTCCGGCGCCGAGCGTTTTCATGTGACCGAATATCCGGTGGGCGTCTTCACCGACTATCTGGCATCGATCCCGATCACCATTCAATCCACAACGGCCTCGGATTCGGCAACGCTGACGGCTATTCCCATCCATGCTCTCTACGAGGGCCCGCTCTTTGCGCTGGGCGGCGACGGGAGTCCATTTCCGGTGCAATTGGGAGGGGTCTCGCCGATCGCGCTACCGATGACCAGCAATCTGTCGGACCTGCCGGTGACCATCAATCAGGTGACAGTCAGCTCGACCACCTGCAAGGCATGCTGGCTGGTGCAACCGGCAGCGACCTCCGCGCAGACCGTGCAACCCAAGGGCTCCGCTTCGATGATTCTCGCGGTGCAGCCCAACACCATTCATGCCCTGTTCACCTCGGCGTTCGCGGTCGATCCGCGCAAGGCCCATGACACGCTTGCCGTGTACATCACCGGCACGCCGGGTCAGGGCGGGCTTACCAGCCTTCCGCAGGAGATCGATGTGCCGGTTCGATTCACGCCCTCGTTTCTGTTTCTGGCATCGGCGGTGATCGCGGGCTCGCTGATCGGATTCGGGATCAGGCGGCTGATTCCGGTGGTGGCTCCGAAGGCCGGAGCGGACACACCAGACGCCGGCGTCGCAGCGGGAGGAGCGCCGGCATGGGTGCGGGATCTGGTGCTCAGCATGGCGACCGCCGCAGTAGTAGAGGTCGTGGGACTGATCCTCTTCAACACCACCAATACGTCGGTCGTCGTCTTCGGCTTTTCGCTTGACCCGAGCCAGGTCGCGCCAGCCTTTCTGGTGGCGACTCTGGTGGCGGGCGGACCGCCGGTGGTTACCAGGATTAAAGACGCAATCAAGATCTGAGGTTTCCCATGCAGAAGAGATTGGCGCGGATTTTACTGCCGGCTTTGTTGATTGCGAGCGCGCAACGTATGCCTGCGCAGAATGACGAACTGGGGCGGCCTGCGGCGATCGACCGGCAAGCGTCGGGGTCTCTTTATGTGCTGGACGAGCAGGGCGCGGTTCATGCCGTGGACTTTCAGGGCGGAAAGCCGGCCGTCACGGGCAGCTTCCGTCTTCCCGGCGGCGGGGCCGAGTCGGATATCGCCAGCGCGCAGGTGGGCGGCAGAGACGTTCTCTTCGTTGCGGCCAATTTCGGACTTATCGGACAAGTATCCATGTTCTCGACGACCGGGCAGATGTCGAAGCAATACTGGAACTTTCCGAACGGCGTCGCGGGGATCGCATACGATGCCGCGAATTCCACCCTCTACGTCGCCAGCGGCCGCACTCCAGAGATCTTCCGCATCGATGTCGCGAAGAACGGCGGTCCGGTTTTTCTGGCCGAAACCCCCGGAAGCCAGCGCCTGGGGCCGATCCTGTACGATGCGCGGGAGAACGCGCTGCTGGTGGGCGATCTTGTCATGGGAGCCATTTACAAGGTGGATCTGGTCAGCCGCAAAGCCGCTCTTCTCTTTGGCGGGTTGACGAGCCCGTCTGGGATGAAATTCTCCGCGGACGGGGCGCTGCTGTATGTCTCCGATGACGCTGCCAGAAGAGTCGTGACCTTCACGGTTGCCCAGCCGGGGAGCGCGCCGCGAGTCTTCGCCAAGATTCCCCAATTCCGCAGCCCGTCGGGACTCGCGTGGGTGGCCGAAGGCCTGGCTGTCTCCGACGACGGCGCGCGCAGGCTCTTCATTCTGTCGAAGAGCGGAAGCCTGCTGGCTACACTACCCGCCGCGCATTGAAACTTTATTCCTGCCGGATGCGGACGCCTGACCTCTCGATCTGAGTCGGCAAGTCCAGCGGTGAATGCATCATCCAAAAACCCGTCTGCCGGCCTCTGACAGGCTGCAAACCCTCCCCGCCTTCCAGCTCTCCCTTCGCCGCAAGGCCCCTCCGCGCTCTGGTCTTAACCCGTAATAGGTGATGCCAATCACATATCGGAGACCTATTTTAATGAAACGATCACTTCACAGGCCGGCAAACACATTTTTTGCTCGTTCATATTCCGCATTCATTCATGGAGGCCCCAAGTGAATCTAGACCCTTCCGCATTCGTTGCCGACCCCGACCTGATCCTGGCGCTGGAACGGCGTTCGACCGCCATCAGTTGTGAAGAAGATCGCGTACTCTTCAACCAGGGAGAAAACCCTCAAGGCCTCTACATTCTCAACTTTGGCAAGATCACCCTTACGATGACCTCGCCCAGCCACGAGCCGCTGATGTCCGTTGTAGCGCCCGCCGGTTCGCTGCTGGGTCTGCCGGGGCTGATCAGCGGCGAACCTTATACGCTCTCGGCGGTGGCCCACAGCGGAGCGCTGGTCAGTTTTGTTGCGCGCGGCGAGTTCACCCGCCAGATGGAATCCGACCCGCTACTGGCGCTCAAGATTCTGCAAGTGCTGGCCGCCGAAGTCCGCTCCGCGCGCCACGCCCTGGCCAATTTTTAAGGGGCAGCGAACCCCGCCCAGCGATAATAGCGATGAAACGCGGCAGGGCATCCTGATGCATCTCCACTTTCTTTCAACTTGAGCACTGCGCCCGGCCTTCGGCCGCTCGACACCCCCACCTGCTAAACTCTTTCTCGTCATGGTCCTCGCAACTCTCGTCATCATGGTCGCCGCTTACTTGCTCGGGTCCGTCCCCACCGGGTACCTGCTCTTCCGACTCTTCCGCAAGGAAGACATCCGCGAATCGGGCAGCGGCAACATCGGCGCCACCAACGTCCTCCGCTCCGGCGGCAAAGGCCTGGGCGCGGCCACCTTCCTGCTCGACATGCTCAAGGGCTGCTCCGCTGTCTGGCTCGGCGCGTTCCTCGGCGGTCTGCTGCTGCCCCACTGCCCGGTGCGCGACACTGAATCGCTGGCCGCCCTCTGCGCCGTCCTCGGCCACGTCTTCCCCGTCTGGCTCGGCTTCCGCGGAGGCAAGGGTGTGGCCACAAGCTTTGGCGTCTTTCTCGTCGCCGCGCCGTGGGCTGCCCTGGCCGCCATCGGGCTCTTTGCTCTGGTGCTCACCGTCAGCCGCTATGTCTCCGTCGCCTCTATCCTCGGCGCAGCCGGCTTCCCGGTCTTTGCCTGGTTCTTCAATAGGCTTCAGACGGGGGGGGGCCGGCCAGCGTTCTTCATCGCCGTGCAGATCGCCGTTCCGCTCATCATCATCGCCAAGCATCACCAGAACATCCGCCGCCTGCTCGCCGGCACGGAAGCCCGCATGGGAGCCAGGAAAACAGCATGAGCCGCATTGTCGTCTTAGGTTCCGGCGCTTGGGGAACCGCCCTCGCCCTCTCGCTTCACCGCCGCGGCGGCCACCAGATCTCGCTCTGGGCGCATAGCGCCGAAGAAGCCCGCCAGATCGTCGAAGCCGGCGAGAACATCCTCTTCCTGCCCGGCTTTCCCCTGCCCGCCGGCCTCAATGTCACCGCCGAAGCAGCGGCTATCTCGGCGGCAGAGATCGTCCTCTCGGTGATTCCTTCGGAGTTTTTGCGCCCCACGATCACGCGCCT
>JBEKPI010000176.1:0-7294 GCA_049520855.1 Occallatibacter sp. | reverse complement strand
ATGCGCCGCAGCTGCCGAGTCGGCGGGTTTCCGCCCCTGCAAGCGGTGTCAGCCGCAGGCGGCGCCCGGCACTCCCGCATGGCTGGGCACGTCGGCAGTGGTGTCGCGCGCCTTTCGGTTGATCTTGGAGGGAGCCCTGAATGGCGGGAGCGTGGAAGGACTGGCCTGCCGGCTGGGACTCGGTTCACGCCAATTGCGCCGCCTTTTCCTGGAGCACCTCGGCGCGCCTCCGCT
This sequence comes from Occallatibacter sp., assembly GCA_049520855.1. Classification (GTDB taxonomy): domain Bacteria; phylum Acidobacteriota; class Terriglobia; order Terriglobales; family Acidobacteriaceae; genus Telmatobacter. The sequence continues at coordinate 7,060 of JBEKPI010000176.1, read as the reverse complement.
CAAGATCGCGACGACTCACCGTGTTCACCTGGCTAGAAAGCTCATCGATGAATCAGGGCTTCCAATGACGCAGATTGCGTTCGGGGCTGGATTCAAGAGCATTCGCGAGTTCAATCACGCGATTCGCTTGTCGGCAGGACAGTCTCCCACCGAACTGCGGCGCGCCGCGAATGGATCCCGATCCAAGGGCCGTCCAGGGGTTCTTGAGCTTCGCCTTCCGTATAGGCGGCCTTTCGATTGGGCTGGTTTGATTGCTTTTCTGAAACCGAGAGCGATCCCCGGCGTTGAGTTCGTCACAGAGGGCTCGTACCAGCGAACAATCGAGATCGCCGGAATCCCAGGGTTTCTAACAGTCAGGCCAGATAGCGCAGGCTCGCGTCTGGTTGTTCATCTTCAAGCGGGCAGCTATGCGGGATTGGCGCAGACGGTAGAGCGAGTCCGGCGCATCTTCGACCTGGGCGCCGATCCGATTCAGATTGCCAGTCACTTATCAAGCGATCCGAAGCTGCGAAAGCTCATCAAAATGCATCCGGGACTCAGGGTGCCCGGCGTGTGGGACGGATTCGAGGCGGCGGTACTTGCCATCCTCGGGCAACGGCTGACAACAAGCGGCTCGAAGCGGTTGCTCTCTCGCTTCGTTCAGGTTTTCGGAACCGCGGTGGATTCACCGACGCGCGGCCTGAGATACCTGTTTCCCCGGCCCGAAGTCCTTGCCCATGCCGATCTGTCAAAGGCAGGCGTAGGCGAAGGCTGCGCCAGCGCCATTCGCAAGCTCAGCGCCTCCACACTTCGCAGGCAATTCAGCTTTGCCACGTCCAGAACCCTGGAACAGGCCGTCTCTCAACTGGGGAAGATCTGTTGCGTCAATGAAAGCACGGCAAACTATATTGCGATGCGAGCCTTTGGGGAGCCCGACGCCTTTCCATCGCAGGAGCCAAGGCTCAGGCGCGGCCTCGCAGGAGCAGGGCCAATTGTATCGCCGGCACAGGCGCTCGCGATCGCGGAACCGTGGCGGCCATGGAGAGCCTACGCAGCCATGCATGTTGCACAGGGAGGCTGAAACCGACCCCCTTTTGAGCGTCTAGAGGATTTTCACTGATAATGTAAGGAATCTTCCGTGCCCCATCCATTTCACGTTCTGTGTGAAATGGGTGGGAGACCACGAAATCTTCCTTACGGGAATTGTGAAAATGCTCTAACGACCCTAATCTTCAATAAGAAGGCCGCCTCCGGCGCGGCTAGGTGTCCCATATCTCGATTTTCAGACATGAGCAACCGCGAATCCCTACCCGCTCCTGCGTCCCGCCCCGGACCCGCGAAGGACACCTCCCACCCATGCGCCGTCCACCCCGCCGCAGTCCCTAGCCCCCCGCCGCACCGCAGGCGTTTGCAGATAATTATGGTCAGTTGGAGCACAATAAAAGTAGTCAGCAGGGTGGCGCTTGACTGACCCCTGACCCTTGCCCACTGACCACTGTCCACTGGAAGGAACCCATGCGCAACACGGCCAAGACCAGCCCCGCCGAAGCGGCTGCTGGAGCCACAATTCTGCCGCAACTACAGCGGAATGTGCTGTATACAAGAAACTTCACCAAACCGGGCGCACGATTTTTTCTCAATTCTTCCTGTGAGACTGTGGAGCCATCGTTAACCAATCTGAAATCAAATACTTACAAGAGACCCTCTCACAGAAACACGGAAACTGTGGAATCGTGAAACGGTGGAGTACCTCTTAAAGTTTCAAAATAAACCACTTCCGCTTCACAGTTTCACAGCCCACAGAAACTGTAAAACTGTAAAACTATGCATCTCCAATCTACTCGACCGGCTTGTCATATCGTCCCCTGAAGGCGTTCCAGCGAACCAGGGCGATCTCCTGGAGCATCGTCATCCCGTCTTTCAAATAGCTCATGCGGGTGCGCGCGTCGTGCGCCCAACTGACCGGCACCTCGATGATCCAGAAGCCGCGCTTGATGGCGATAAACAAAATCTCCGGATCGAAGCCCCAGCGCTCGATCGTCTGCAACTGGAACACGGTCTGCGCGGCGGTCCGCGTGAAGGCCTTGAAGCCGCATTGCGTGTCGGCAAACTTCAACCCCATCAGGCCTCGCGTAACGAAATTGAAGCAGCGCCCAAAAAGCTGGCGGTAGAGCGGCTGCCGTTGCGTCTGGCGGTCGCGCTCCAGCCAACGGGAGCCGATGGCGATGTCCGCGCCCTTGCCGATCGCGGCAAACAGCCGTTCGGCCTCCTCGATGGGCGACGACAGATCGGCGTCGGTGAAGAGCACCACCGCGCCCCGCGCCTCAAGCATCCCCGAGCGTACGCTGTAGCCCTTGCCCCGGTTGCCGGGATTCGAGAGCAGCCGCACTTCGGGCGCCGTCACGGCAAAGGCCCGCACCACCGCGGCGGTCGAGTCGGTCGAGCCGTCGTTGACCACGATGACCTCCGCATCCCAGTGGCGCGCGCGGATGCAGCTTACCACCGACTCGAGCGTCGCCGGAATGCGCCCGCTCTCGTTGTATGCCGGAATCACGATGCTGTAATGCGGCCCGCCGCCGCTGCTGAAATCGTCCGTCACGTTCTCGTCCTTCTCCATCGAGTCCCCGCTCTCTGCCTGGCGCGCCCTGCCCAGCGGCGGAAACCCGTCGGAAATGCTTCCGGCAATCATAAACGCCCCTGGCCAAAGTTGGCTCGTACAATCGCATCCGCGCATGATCGTCCCCCAAGCTGTTGAGGAGAAAAGGTCCAAATCCACAGAGAAGCTCTCTTTTGCGCGACAGAATGGGCGGAATCCGGTTATATTGTGAGCGGAGGGCTAAAAGATTATGACAAAGGCAGACTTGGTGGAAAAGGTGACGGGTGTGGGCGACCTTACGCGGCGCGACGGCGAAGTCATCGTCGAGACCATCTTCGATTCAGTGATCGGGGCCCTCAGGGGCGGAGACAAGATTGAGATTCGCGGCTTCGGCTCCTTCCGCATCCGCCAGCGCAATTCCCGCGTCGGGCGCAACCCCAAGACCGGCGAGCGTGTCGAGGTTCCGGCCAAGAAGGTGCCCTACTTCAAGCCTTCCAAGGAACTGCGCGACCTGGTCAATCCCAAAGAGGCCGCCAAAGCCTCTTGAGCGCGTTGCCGCTCGCCGTCAAGCACCATCTGGCCGAATCCCGATGACGCTCATCATGCGCCCGGCGCGGCCCTGTGAGCCGCGATGCGAGAAGAACACCTCCCGCTGGCAGTTCGTGCAGCCGCCTATCATTTGGATGGCTGTGGGCTTGAGTCCCGAGGCGAGCAGTTGCCGCCGGTTGGCCTCCGGCAGATTCAGGTGCGGGCTGGGGCCGATCTCGGAGTGGCCCGGCGCGCGTTGCGTCAGAAACAGCATCGGGTAGCGGGCGCGCACCGGGTCGGAATCGTAAACCTCCCGGAACAGCTCGCGGGCGTAGGCGAACTGCGACTCGAACTCCGAAAGCACCTCGTCCCCCACCGAGTAGCAGCAGGGCCCGATGCCGGGACCGATGGCAGCCACTAAATCCTCAGGCCGCGAGCCGAACTGGAGCCGCATCCGGCCCACGCCGCTCTCCACAATCCGTTTCACCGTCCCCCGCCAGCCAGCATGGAAGGCGGCCACCGCTCGCCGCTTGCGGTCGGCCACCAGCACCGGGATGCAGTCGGCGGTCTGAACAGCGAGGAGCAGACCCGGCACGTCGGTCATCAGGCCGTCAGCCTTCCGGATTCGATTTTGGGGCCGTTCGCGGTTGGCGTCTGCCGCGCGGGCTACGGCCACCAGGCTGGAATGAATCTGCCGGATCGCCACCAGTGGGGTGCTTGCGTCTCCGCTGATCGCCTCGGCCAGCAACCGGCGATTGGCGGCCACTGTCTCCCGGTCGTCGTCCGCCGTAAAACCAAGATTCAACTCACCCACTGCGTCCGCAGCGCAATACGCCCTGCTCAGGCCGCCGCGGCGCGTGCTGAAGCCGTGCCAGAGCCAGTCCATCTTCTCCCAGCCGGGCGCCGCCAGCCACCCGACACCGTTCTGCGCGGCGCGAACCAGGGGCGTGGGCGGGATCGCTTCCTCGCGCGCCGTTCGCTCGAAACGCATGCGGCGCGTCACGCCGGCAGCCTTGCCGCGCAGGTTGCGCTTGAGGCCCGCGCGCTCAAACAGCGCATCGATTGCCTGGATTTCCGCTGCGGGATATGTCTCTGGTTGGGGACGGTCGGGCATCCGCTCTCATTTTATCTGGCCGCAAACGAGCGAATGGGCCTACCTTCCGGTAGGCCCGCTCGAGAGGCTGTTGAGGAAGGGGGTCCAGTGGGAATTTTGAGAAGAGATCCAAATATCGGACCTTCAAGAAGGAGTGGGTACCTTTCTTGGGTGGGTGGTGTTTCGGGGAAGCCTCTGCTAATTACCTACTAGGATGCGCCCATTTGGAAAAGGTTGCAAGATTCCGGCGCAAAATTTTTTAACCCTGGGATTTCGGCACTATTTCCCCGGCTTTGCCCTAAAGTCTAACCCGCATCCGCCGATGATCTCCGGATGGGGGAGCCTGTCCGCGCTCCCGGACAAGGGGTCGCCATGCCTGTCGCCGCTCTTTCGACCGCGGGATTCTCGCAGTACATCTCGGCGACCAGCAACGTCTCGGCCTCGCAGCAGGCCTGGCAGTCGCTCCAGCAGAGCCTGGCATCGGGAAATCTGACCGCTGCCCAGACCGCCTTCAACGCATACAACCAACAGACTCAGAGCTCGACGGCCGCAAGCAGCGCATCGCCCAGCTCGACGGCCTCTTCGCAGCTCTCCACCGATATGGCCGCTCTCAGCAGCGCCATTGGCTCGGGCAATCTCTCCTCGGCACAGTCGGCATTTGCGACGGTCCAAAGCGACCTGAAATCCACCCCGTCTCAGGCCATCGCCAACGCTGAGAGCGCCGTGGCCCAGACCGTGCAATGGGTGGACGACCTGCTTAGCCTTTCCAATTCGAGCAGCTCCTCCAACTCGACCTCCGTCGACCCGACCACCGCTATGCTCGACAGCGTCTACGGCCTGAACTCGAACTCCAGCACAACCAACCCGACGGTTGCGCTGCTGGAAAGCAAGTACGGCGACGGAAGCAGCACTGGCAGCGCCTCCAGCGCCAGCAGGACGGCCAGCACATCGAGCACAAGCAACGGCAGTTCCTCCAGTACCGCAAGTATTGCAAGCTACGGCAACTACGGCAGCGCGGCCAGCGTTAATGCTTACGCATAAAGACAATGGCGTCTAAGCACTGGAGCCGCGTTGCGGAGGCTTGGGTTGCCAGCTTCCATGAAGGCTGCGGGGTTTAGCCAGCGCTCGTCACTGCTGGTGCAATCGAGACCTGTTTGCCCCGCTTCCCGCGTGGTACCGAATGAACCGGATTCTTCCCTCTGCGGTACACTTGTTGCGGCGCGATTTGCTCGTCGAAAGTGCCGTGAATTGTCGCGAGAGGAAAAGACCGAAACAATGAGCGAGAACGAGATTACATCAGATCCGCTTCGCCAGCCACGACTTTATTGGAAGGAGATGACGAATCTCAAAGCTGATGCTTCATATATCCGCCTTTTCAGAGACTCCCAAGGCAGATGGGTGACGGGGCTTGGGGCGCTCAAGGCGATCGCATCCTGCGGTGGGATAGCTGCCTGGGCAGTCTGGAAAGAATATGCATTTCTCTGGGGTTTCATCATTGCCCTATCCCAGGTTGCGGACGCTCTCAAGGAGGTATTTCCCTTCGCGAAGAAGCATAAGGCCGCAAGCGTACACTCCATGACGCTCGACTACCTTTTCAATGACGTTCAGCTGGAGTGGGAGAATATTGTCTCAGGCCAGCATACGGACGAGGAGATCATGAAGCTGCGACACAAGTTGGGAAAGTCGCAACTCGACGCATTGCAACACAACTTCCCCGACGGACTGGCAGCGCGAGATGCGCTTCTCGTTCAAGCTAAGCAGGAAGCGGAAACCTATTTTATGACCACATATGGTGTAAACTGAGTCCGGGAGGTTCTTATGGCAGAACGGAAAAGTGATCGCGCACGTGCATTTGACAGTCTGATCATGCCGCGCCTTGAAATTGATATACCCATGCCTGCGGGCGTTGCCATTCCGGCGCGCGGCCCGCAATCGCACCCCGCGCCGATTCCTCAGGCTGAGCCAGCGCAGCCGGCGGCGGCGCAGTCGCGGTAGTGAGCCAGTTGGAGTGCGGTTTAGCGGCTTTTCAAGATTGCGCTTTCGCCGCTATCTCGCCGACAATCCTTCCTTAGGCCCTATCTCGCGTGCATCCAGTCCTCCTCCACATCGGTTCGATTCTCATCCCGGCCTATGGCGCTTCGGCGGCCGTGGGTGTGCTGCTGGCGCTGTTTCTGGCACAGCGGACGGCGCGTATCGCCAGCCTGGATACCGCCAAAGTCTGGAACCTGTCCGTAATAGCGGTCTTTGCTGCGCTAGTTGGCTCGCGGCTGTTGCTGGTCGTGCTCAACTGGACCGATCTGCGCCTTCACCCCTCGTGGATGCTGGGCCTGGCGATGATTCATCATCCGCTGCTGGCCGGCTTTGGCGCGCTGGCCGCAGCCCTGGCGGCGCTTCTCTACGGACGCTGGCAGCGGCTGCCGTTGAGCGCAACAGCCGATGCGCTGGCAGCGCCGGTGGCTCTCGGGCTGGCCTTCGAGCAACTCGGGGCACTTCTCGCCGGCTCGGGCTATGGGACGGAAACTGCTGTGCGCTGGGCGGTCACCTACACCGACCCTCTGGCCGCTCTCTGGTCCGGCGCTCCCCTGGGCGTTCCGCTGCATCCGGTCCAGGCCTACGCGGCGCTCGCCTTTCTCGCGATCTCGATCTTCTTGTTGCTCTGGCTGCCGCACCGGCGCCAGCCAGGCGACCTCGCCGGACTTTTTTTGCTGGGCGTGGGCGTGACCATCTTTATCACCGAGTTCTGGCGCGACCCCGAGGGACGCGGCGCGCTACTGGGCGGCGCGCTGAATGGGCCACAGGCGGCTGCGGTAGGGCTGGTAGTGGCCGGCGGATTGGTGCTGCTGGAGCGCAAGGGACCGCCAGCG
>JBEKPI010000175.1:0-7300 GCA_049520855.1 Occallatibacter sp. | reverse complement strand
CCCCGGCGCCATTTCCACCTCCGGACACCCCTGCACCGCCGCCGGAGCCGCCCGTACCGCCAAGGCCATAGTTCGAACCGCCTTGACCGTCCTGCCCGGCTGTGCCGGTTTGACCATCGCCGCCATTCTGAAACGCATAGCCACCGCCGCCCGCGCCGCCGGCTGCGAGCAAGAGCTGATCAGAGCTGTCAACCCAGACAAAAGTGCCGCCGCCGCCACCGCCGCCAACTCCGCCGTTACTTACGCCTTGACCACCCACCACGATGTCCAATACCGTTCCGGCGGTGAGAAAGTAGTCGCCGCCGATCAGAGCACCTAAGCCGCCGCCCGTGCCGCCCCCGCCGCCGCCTTGAGCGCCCGCTCCGACAATGACATAGTCTCCAGTTGTAGCGACGGTATATTGGACCTCGCTGCCGGAATAGGAGATAAGGCTGTCGGCCCGCGCACTGGCTACCACAAACAACGCAGCAGCCGTTATGGTCAACAGGGATGTGATACCGCGCATTTTCTTACTCATGAATCGCCTCCGTAGATGTTGGCTCTGGTTCGATGCAGTTCAGGCCTACATTCGCCTCTCCGGCAAACGCCAAGTATTTCAACCGCAGGGGAATTCTTTGTGAAATCGCCCTTATCGAAGGCACACGCCAACCATCCGGACTCAATGACTTAAGCAATTTTATGTCCAACTGTCCGCATTGATTCATCATATCTTAATGAATCAATGATGCTTGTAATGTGCAATTGATTGCATACATCGTGGCATTCTATTTCTCATTTCCTGGGTCGGAGTTCCTGCAACCGCCGGATACCCCGGATCCCGCCTTTGGGAACTGGGAAACCGCGAACCCCATCCCGCTCTGCCCAAGGCATCCGCCCCAACCTAGGAGCCTGCTTTGAGCGAAGTCGAAAGAGGTTTGCAGAGAATTACCTCCGGCCGGCGCATAATTGAACTCATGCAATACCTTGCGAAAACCAGCCCCGCACACCCCACTGGCATCCTGTCAGGCATGTGCCCGGTCCGTACCTCCAAGGGGGTACCCTCCCCCCTTATACCTCCTGGGGTATAAATATTCCCAAAAACCTTGCAGATAATTTTTAACTCATTTGAAATCAACGCCTGTTGAAAAGTTTCCACCCCAAATTATCCCACATCGTGATATTTGACCTCTGAAAATCACCGGAAAAATTCAGTTTTCTTCGAAAAGGAGCCAAAACCCGCACTTTTCGATCATCGGGCGCTGGAACTCTGAGGGCTGTGGAACACCATCGAACCGCAGCGCTTACTGCGGCGCAGGCGCGCCAGCCTGCGGAGGCGCGGGCGGCTTGGGCTTGGGGGCTTCCTGCTTTTTGGACGGAGCGAGGATCGCGTGCAGGATGGTGCCTTCCATGCGTGGCATGAACTCAACGATTCCCGCGTCGCCGATGTCCTGGATGAGCCGGTTGACGATGGCGTAGCCCAGATCGCGGTGCGCCATCTGGCGGCCGCGGAAGCGCAGGCTGGCCTTGACCTTGTCGCCGCCGGCGAGGAATTTCACCGCCTGATTCTTCTTGGTCTGGTAGTCGTGCTCGTCGACGGTCACGGAGAACTTGACCTCCTTGACCACGATGATCTTCTGCTTCTTTTTGGCGGCGCGTTCGCTCTTTTCCTTCTCGTAGAGGAAGCGGCCGTAGTCCTGGATGCGGCAGACCGGAGGAATCGCGCTGGCCGAAACCTCGACCAGATCGAGGCCGCGCTCGCGGGCGATTCTCATCGCCTCGAAGGGCGCGAGAATGCCCAGTTGCTCGCCGTTTTCGTCGATGACGCGAATTTCTCGCGCACGAATCTTCTCGTTGATGCGGATAAAGGACTTGGCCGAACGCTTATCGAGTGCGATGATGCTCCTCCAAAAGTCGCCGCGACCCGCCTCCGGGATCGCCGGATTCGCCGCGGGTACACGAGCGCACCCTGAGTATAGCATTGGCCCGGCTCTGCGGAACAAAGGGTTTATGACGGATTTTAGACTGGTCTGGCTTCAAGCGCAGCCGCCTCGAGCGTCCCGGCGGCGTTCATGCCGGTCACGCGCAGCCGCAGCAGCCGATTGGCTGGCAGCCAGCCGTCGATCACGACGGGCAAAAAATTCTCGGTCAGCGCGGCGGTGCGCTTCCGCGCGGCCAACTCCGGCGGTGTGCGCAGGGTGATGGCCTCCAGCTCTCGCCCAACAAAGCGCCTCCGGTGCGTCTGACTCTTTTCGGCTGCCAAAGCCCGCATGGCAGCCATCCGCTCCTCGACGACGGCAAGCGGGACCGGCCGCTCGGTGTGCAGCGCCCAGCCCGGCGTGGCCGGCCTCGGCGAAAACGGAAACAGATGCAGGTAGCCGAAGGGCAGCGCCCGCACCAGCGCCATGGTCTCCTCGAATTCGCCGTCGGTCTCGCCGGGGAAGCCCGCCATCACATCCGCGCCCAGGGTCAGCTCCGGTCCGGCAGCGCGCACCAAGGCTTCGACCTTTTCGGCGTAGTGCCAGGGCCGGTAGCGCCGGTGCATCCGCCGCAGCACCGCATCCGAGCCCGACTGCAAGGGCAGGTGAGCGTGACGCGCAAGCCGCCTGCCTCCAAACTCGGCCATCAGTCCGATCAGATCCGCGTCCCAATCCATCGGCTCAATCGAGCTGAGGCGGAGCCGGGGCAGCGGGGTTTGCTCGAATATCCGCCGCGCCAAAGCAGCCAGCGTCCGCGGAGCCGAGCCTGCTCCGGTTGCAACGGGAGGCGCCGGCAGTTCGCGGCCCCAGCGGCCCAGGTTGATGCCCGAGAGTACCAGTTCGTTGCCCCCGGCGGCTGCAAATCCCTCGACCTGCCTGAGAACCACTGCGTGGGGCAGACTTTTCGACGGGCCTCGCGTGGACGGAATGACGCAAAAGGTGCAGCGGTTTCCGCATCCGTCCTGGATTTTGAGGTTGGGCCGGGTCTGCGAGCCGGGCACGACCTGCGCCTCTTCCAGAAAGGAGTGGGCAAAGCGGTCGTCGGCCCATGTGGGCGCTGGGGCTCCGGCTGAGAGCAGCGAACTCACGCTCACCAAGGCTGGGCTAACCGAGGCTGGGCTGGCCGGTCCGGCCAAACTCAGGACGATCTCGGGCGCGAGGGCTTTGTGGCTGTTGCCAACCACTGCGGCCACGCCATCCAGGCAGGCCAACTCCTGCGGCGCGCGCTGCGCGTAGCAGCCGGTAACGACGATCTTGGCGGCGGGATTGAGCCGGCGCGCCCGGCGGATGAAGGCTCGCGCCGCACGGTCGGCCTCGGCAGTCACGCTGCATGTGTTGACCACGACCAGATCGGCGGTTGAGGGTTGGCGCTGGCTCAGCCCGGCGGCGCGCAGGCGGTCGTCGATCGCCTCGCCATCGGCGCGGGCGGCGCGGCAGCCGAAGTTTTCCACGTGGAAGGTGGAAGCCATGATTTCAGTTTAAGACCTGGCCAATGCGGCGGCGGCGGGGAAGATGGGAGACTGAATTCCACAGTTTTACAGTTTCTGTTGGCTGTGAAACTGTGAAGCAGAAGTGGTTTATTTTGAATTATTTAAGGAGTGTTCCACAGTTCCACAGTTTCACGGTTTCTGTGTTTCTGTGAGGTGGCCTCTTGTAAGTAGTTGATGTTGAATCTGTTAGCGATAGCTCCACAGTTTCACAGGAAAAATTGAGAAAAAAGCGGGGCTGGAGGAGTTGGCGGGGTTCGCGGCAATGGTAACGTTTATTTTACTCATGGCGTCCTTTCAGGGAACAGGGGTCAGGGAGCAGGGACTAGGGAATAGCGGTCAGTTGAGTCCCGTTCGGCTGACTACTTCCATTGTCCGCCAACTGATCGTAATTATCTGCAAACGTCTGCTGGCGAGGCTGAGATCAAATCTAGCGGGCCTTCGGCGATCTGCCGAGCACAAACCAGCGTTCCAACACTTTGAAAACCTCATCTTGCGTGTCGGGGGCGGAACCCCGGCTCTCAACCAATTCCCGAAGCCGCGCCGAGGCTGCCTCGTGGCGTTGCTCCAGTTCGCTTAATAAGCGCAGCGCGGCATCGTCCTCAGCCGGCAAGACCTGCGGCCCGGAGGCACCAAGATTAGCCATGCGGGCCAGAAGCTCGGCTGTGCCGCGTGTCGGGCAAACGACGTGCTCCTGCCGCTTCTTGCCGAAGTAGACCACTTCGTGGTCGAAGATGCTGTTTGCGGCCAAATCGACCGGGCGCTCATCAGGAATGACAATCTCGCGCATAGGCGCCTCCGCGTGGTTGCGGACCCAATCGGAGAGCGGCGTCAAGTCCGATAGATCGACGGCATCCCAGGCGTCGGCTGCCTGCTCCTCTGATGAGAACTTCCGCTTCCCGCCTTTGGCGCGATCCTCCGTCTTTTGATTTCAGTCACTCGGATTGCGCGGAAGTGCGATGCTGTCTCCTTGCGGAGGCGATCGGCCAATGTTTGCCGCTCAGCTTTGTCGTCTACTCACAAAAGCTCAAAGACCGCGTCATCCAGATCGCGCCGATCTTGCTGTCGCAACTCCTCGGCAAGCTCAGTGGGACGCGATGCCAAATCCAGCGCTCGCCGGTAAGAATGGCAGTCCATGAGGGACTCGTCCACAAGCCCGCCGACATTCAGCTTCCTCATGGACTTGAGCGCGTTCCTAAGACGCTTCGAGACACCTTCATCAACATGGCGGGGATCAGGGACCTCAAACAGGCTTACATCACAACCTCTGTTTTCAGGTTCCCCTCAGTCCCGGCAAACCGCCCATAGAAGGTCTCGGGATAAGACGTCTTTCGACCACAGCGGCTCCAGCCTCGACAACTTTCTTGAAAAAGAGGGCGTCCTGGATGCGGTCGATGCAGTGGCCATCAAGCGAGTGATCGGCCGGCAACTGGATAGCGCCGCACAGGCGGATGCACAAGAAGGCATTCTCCAGGGTCTCGAAGACGAACGAGCCGGAAGGCTTCGTCCCGTGCGAGAGTTCTCCGCCCAGTTTGAAGCTGCCACCCCGAACTCGGTCAGCGAACGCCCAACCGCCGCCACCTCGCGTAGAATCGCGGCAGGCTTGGCGGCTGTGGCCGCTCCCGAATTTATGTCCCGCAACTTCTACATTCTGGCTGCCACATTGGCTTTCTTCGCGCTGATCTCGGCGGGGATGTCGCTGGCGCCTTCGAGCTTTCAGCCTGGGCTGCCGGCCAACGCGTCGCTGTGGCGGACCGTGGCGCTGTTTCTGTTGCTGGCATCTCTGGCCTCAGCGCTCGCCGCCGTGATGAGCCATCTCTTCGAGCAGGTGGACCGGCGCAGCGAGGAGACGCGGCTGGCGGCCCGGCGCAAGCGGCGCGGCGAAAAGCACTAGAATTAAGTCTGGGGCGCTTCCCCGCAGAGAATCGAGCAGACACCGATGTATGAAGTCACCGTGGAGGCAGGTTTCTCCTCCGGACATTACCTCCGCAACTACAAGGGCAAGTGCGAGAACCCGCACGGCCACAACTACAAGGTCCGCGTGACGCTGGCCGGTACCGAACTGGACCACGCCGGGCTGCTGCTGGACTTCAAGCTGCTCAAGCAGGTGCTGCGCCCGGTGATCGAGCGCATCGACCATCAGATGCTCAACGAACTGGAGCCCTTCACCGTGCTGAACCCCTCGGCCGAAAACATCGCCAAATACTTCTACGACCAGACCAATGAGCAGCTGGCCGCGACGACCGAAGGCCGGGTGCGCGTGAAAGACTGCACCATCTGGGAGACGGATACGACCACGGCTACTTACTACGAGTAGACGCCTTCGCTTGCGGATCCCGCCCGAGGACGGCTTGGCGCTGCTTCCATGATTCAGGCAGTTCATCGCCCTCGCGGGGCGGCTCGCCAACACGGGGACGCCTAAGCAGGGCCAGCGCCTCGGCAACATCGGCATCTCGCGTATAGCGGTCAAAGAAGGCAAGGGTCCGCGTAGCGGCCAATTTTTCGGCTAATGCCACGTTGATCAGCTGATTCAGAGCCACACCCTCCACTTTGGCCAGAGCTTTGGCTTCCTCCATTAGGGTGGGCTGCAGCCGCAACGCAAAGTTGCTTGTTCTCATAAACTCCTCATCTTCTGCCAGGCCTCTTTCGGCGAAATCGTCTGAATTCCAAAGGCTTTTGCGGGTTCAAAATCCTTGCGGTTGAAGCTCACGATTACATCGGCTCTGCCGTGAAAGGCCGTTTCAAGAACAAACTCATCATTCGGATCGAGCAACTGCGGCCGCAGACGAAAGGCAATGTGTACGGGTTCGCCCTTGCGGCAGAATGCTTTGACGATCTTCACTGCCTCTTGCGCGGTGAATCCCGAAGCCAGCAAATGTTCGGGGCGAGTCAGCACAGCCTCATACTCCAGCACTAGCGGTACTGAAATCAGCGGCTTCATGCGCTCGCTCAGCACCGCCTCGACAAGCAGACTTGAGGCTCCGGTCGAGCTGCGCAATGCCGCTACCAACACGGACGTATCCAAGACCGCTCGCACAAAGATATCATATCACATGCAATATCACTAATTCATCTGGCTGGACTTCGACTTGAGGTACTTATCGAAGGAAATCTCGAAAGAATACAGCTCGTTGCCGTCGGCGTCGCGCAGCTTGCGCAGGCGCAGGCTGGCGCCCTCAAGCGGGCTTTCGAGCCCCGAGACATCGTAGAAGAGGAAGCCCGCACGCGTGGAGTGAGGCTCGACCACCAGCGCCTGGTACTCGAAGGTGTCGAAGTCCTGCTCGATCTCCTTGTTGCTGCCCTTGGGCTTCAGTTTGATGTTGGGGATGGGGCCGGGCAGCGGGATCTTGCCGCCCTCGCGCTCCTTGCGGGTCATCAGCCGTTCCACATCCGCCGGCTCGGCAGCCTGAATCTTGTCGCCAGCGGCGGTGTAGAAATTAATTCGCGCATCGCGCAGGCTGATGGGCCGGTCGCCGTTATTAGTGACGATCAGCCGGATGGGCATGACCCCGTGGCTGAGATAATCGACGCGGAAGATTGCTTCCTTTTCGCGCGTATCGTAGGGTTCGGCGGCGACGGTCACCTTTTCGGTGTCGTGCGTCTCGACCGCGGCAAAGGCCGTGGCAGGCTGCACCGGCGGCGGAGCGTGCTCGGTGGCTGTGGCCGGCAGCGCCAGCCAAAGCAGAAGCGGCGGAATGGCCCGGAAAACCCTCATCGTGCTCGACTGTATCATTTGAGGTTAGACCGGGAATAGGGGTATTCCGTATCGCATGATTCTGCTTTTTTACAATCTGGCGCTGCTGGTTGCCCTGGTGGTGGGGGCGCCGTGGTGGCTTTTCCGCATGGCCACGACGCAAA
>JBEKPI010000174.1:0-7556 GCA_049520855.1 Occallatibacter sp. | reverse complement strand
CGAGCGCAACCCAGCCGGCCGACTCGACAGGAAGCACGGCGGCCGCGGAGAGATGCGGCGGGACCAGCGCAAGCCAGCTCGGGGCGGCGATGCCGGGCTGAGCGACGCCGGAACGAATCAGATCGACCGCACCCCAAGCGACGACGCCGGCAACCGCGAGAATGCCTGGCACAGCCCGCTTCCACGGAAACGGGATCGGCGCAGGCCGCGCGGCCTCCTCCTGAACCCGCTCCATCACCGAGGCCAGAAAGCCTGAAGACGGAATCAGTTCCTCTTCCGTCGCCAGAACGTGCTCAAGCTCCGACTCGACGCTCGCGCTACGGCTCAATGCGGCGCGGTCCTCTTCGCCGCGGATTGCTTTGGCTCTATTCACTGTGCGGCCTCCTTTCCTGTCACCAGCGCGGAAGATTCGATTGCGGCGCGCTCTTCATTGAGATGCGGGAAGCGCTGCCGCAGCAGAGCGCGCGCTCTGGAGAGCCGGGCCTTCAGCGTTCCCTCGGGCAGGCCCAGGCTGCGGGCGGCCGCCGCCAGGTCCATCTCATGAAAATAAAACAAGATCACCGGTTCGCGATAGCGCGGCGGCAGAGCCAGCACAGCGCGGCGGACTACTTCGCAGCGTTCTCGCCTTTCGGCTTCGTTGTGCTGAGAGGCGGGGCGGGAGGGTTCGGGCGCGGCGTCGAGCGGAAGCGTCTCGGTGGGGAAGCGCTTCAACTCGGAGCGATAGACGTTGGCTGCCAGCGCAAACAGCCAAGACGAAAAGCTGGATTCACGCCGCCAATGGGCCAACCCCCGCCACGCGCGGACGAACGCATCCTGGGCCATCTGCTCGGCGCGCCCGCGATCACGGCAGTAGCGCCAGGCCATGTTGACGAGCGGCGCTTGCCAGCGGCGAACGATTTCCTCGAACGCAGTAACGTCGCCGGCCAGCACACGCTCGACTGCGGCCAGATCGGCATCGGCGCTGGTTGGGGCCTTCATTCCGGAGGTCGCTCCTCTGCAATCGGTAGGACTGCTGCTGTTCCGCACTGGTTGCATTTTCTCGCAGACGGCCCGATTTTGAGATTATGCAACCGGATGCGCCGGCAGCCTGTCCTACCAAGCGCATGGGGAGAAACCCCGGCGAGGAGGATGAGATGGGTTCTGGAGAGTTTTTTTTGTTTCCGATAGCAGTGATTGCGGTGGTCTTCACCTTTACCGCCGTTGTCGTTTGGATCGACAGCCGGCGCAAGGAGCGCGATGCGTTTTACAAGTCGGAGACCCTGCGCCGGATCACCGAAACAGCGGGCGAGGGCGCCAAAGCGGCTATAGAGCTGCTGCGCGAGGATGAGCGGATCAAGCAGACCAAGCAACGGGAAGGCTTGAAGATCGGCGGCTTGATCTGCGTCGCCACAGGCATTGGGCTGACGGCTCTGTTGGTGACACTTGTGGGAACACAACATGGTTCGCCCTATCTGGTCGGCCTGATTCCTGCTCTGGTCGGCGTGGCGATGCTGGTGTACGTCTACCTTCTGGCGCCGCCGGTGCAGTAGAGGGTCGAAAAGTTGAATCGGAAGCTGGCTTGGGGCAACCGGACTTGCAGACAACTCCGCATCTCAGGCAAACCCTCGCAGCAAAATGCCCAGGGCTGCTCCGCCGAGAATCAGCCATGTGGCGTTGATCTTGAACCGCAACAGCAGCGCGACGCTCGCCAATCCGATCGCCCAGGTCCAGCCGTCCACTAGCGTGGCGCAGCCCAGCGTGATCGCCACGGCCGCCATGAGGGCCATGGCGGCGGCATTGACGCCGTCGAGAAAGGCCGCGGCCAGCTTCGATTTGCGGATGCGCGCGGCCAGCGCGCCCACCAGGCCCGCCATGAGAAAGGACGGCAGGAAGATGGCCACGGTGGCCACGACGGCTCCGGCCCAGCCGCGCAGCAGGTAGCCAAGAAAAGTGGCCGTGGCAAAGACCGGCCCGGGCGTGATCTGGCCGGCGGTGATCGAGTCGAGCAACTGCGGCCCGGTGATCCAGTGCAGCCGGTCCACGAGATCGGCCTTGAGAAAGGCCACCAACACGTAACCGGAACCGAAGACGGTCACTCCCAGCTTGAGAAAGACGAAGAAGAGGGGCGTCAATCCAGAGGCGCCAACCGCGCCCGCCACGCCGCTGGCCGACGCGGCGGGAAGACCGGCCAGGCCCATCGCCGAGCCACGCCGGGAGCCCGGCCACGCCGCCAGCAAGGCCAGGCCTCCGGCGGCGAACAGCACGGCTATCGGCGGCGCGCCAGCGAGAACCGCGGCAAAGCACGCCGCCCCGGCCAGAGCCAACTGCCAGCGGCGAAAGGCCATGCGGCCCAGATTCCAGACGGCCTGAACGATGATGGCCACCATCACCGGCTTGGCTCCATAAAGCAATCCCTGGGCCTGTGAAAGGCTGCCAAAGCGCACATAGGCCCAGGCCAGAGCGAGCGTCGCCAGCGAGGCGGGCAGGATGAAGCAGGCGCCCGCGACGGCGAGGCCCATCCAGCCGCCGCGGCTGTAGCCGAGGGCCATGGCCACCTGAGTGGAGCTGGGGCCGGGCAGCAAGTTGCACGCGCCAACGAGATCGAGGAATTGGGCCTGGCTCATCCAACGCCGCCGCTCCACGGCCTCGCGCTCCATCAGGACGATGTGCGCAGCCGGGCCTCCGAAGGCGGTCAGGCCCAGGCGCGCGAAGAGCCGGAAGATCTCGCTTAGGGAAGACTTGGCGGCGGGGACCATGCTTTTGACCTTCCTCTTCGATTCAGGTGTACCGGGACATGGCGGGGCCGCTCTCTTGATGAGACAGCGCGCTGAATGACGCGAGGCCAGGAAGTCCGCAAGTCTACTTTCCGGCCTGATACCAGCGTCTTTTGCGGCCCACCCTGACGCCGGAGTCGATCAGCACCGCCGTCAGGCCGAAGAGCATACTGAGGTCGGTGCGCGCCTCATGGAAGAAGCTCAGCCAGCCGTAATGGTTGAGTTTAGCCAGCGCGAACGGGCCCAGATGTCGGCCTAGCAAGACGGGCAGCTTGGTGGTGACCAGTGCTGTGACGATGACCGCCAAGAGCGCCAGCGCGGCATCGCCGGCATAGAAGTTCACCAGGACAGCCACCCCGCAGAGGATCTCGATGCCGCCCACCAGCGGCGCCAACTGATGAGGAAAGGGCAGGCCGATGGCGGCAAAGCGCGCTCCGCCCAGCTCCTCGGGCCGGATGAACTTGAGGGATCCTTCCAGCAGAAACACAAGACCCACAATCGCACGGATCAGGATCATGGGGAGTCGTTGGCGCACCGCAGTCTCCATTCGCTGGTTCTTCCGGCAACGCCCGATCGACTTGTGGAAAGCTGCCGGATTGCAAGCCACACATGGAAAAGCATACCGCAGAGGCAAAACACGCGGACAAAAAAGAAAGAACATTGCAAGCGCAGTTCCAGAGGCCGATGCTTCTCAGGCGAATCGGCCCGGCGGCGCTCCTATGGGCTGTCGAGCAGCCCTTCAACGGCGGCCGACAGGGACTTGGGGTCGGTCGAGGGTCCATAGCGGGCTGCGACGCTCCCTTGCCGGTCTACCAAAAACTTCGTAAAGTTCCACTGGATGCGCCCCCCGCCGAAGACGCCGAAGATGCCCGGTTTGGCCCTTTTCAGGAATTTGTAGAGGGGATGGGCGCCCGGACCGTTGACCTCGATCTTGGCAAAGAGCGGGAAGGTGACGCCATAGTGGGATTCGCAGAAGGCGCCGATTTCCGCCTCGGAGCCCGGTTCCTGGGCGCCGAATTGATTGCAAGGGAAGCCCAGAACGGCCAGCCCGCGATCCTTGTACATGCGGTAAAGCTGCTCCAGGCCGGCGTATTGCGGGGTAAAGCCGCATTTGCTGGCGGTGTTGACGATCAGCAGAACCTGGCCCCGAAACTCGCCCAGGCTGACCTCGCGCCCGCCGGAACCGCCATTCAGCGGCTGGGCCGAAAACCGATAAACCGTCTCGATCGCCTCCGCCATAGCCCGGAAAGCCCCCGCACAGAGAGGATGTCCTATGCGCCCGTTCCGCGTCAAAATGAGTTGGCGTGCCGGCCGGCGGAAAACGCCCCAACCCGCCTGCGTCCGTTAGACTGTGGGTTGGGTTCCTTTGCGAACCAGCGGCAGGGCATCTGCTCTGGGATGGCAATTGGGCCGCCCGAGTCCGAAGGCGGCAAGCGCGGCAGGGAAATTTTGGGAAAGACGCGCGATAGCCCGTCCAGCGGTTTGGGCGGGATGGCCGCGGTCCAATATAATGAATCTTTCCTTGATGCAGAGTCAGATTTTCAGCAGTGAGGGTGTCGATATTCTTGCCGTGAAGCCGAACCTGAAGGCGAACTATGGACCGCACCAGTACTTATGCTCCGCGCAGGGCTTCCGCCCAGTGGAGATGAAGCGCAATCCCATCGCCCGCGCCCTGCCGGCCGCCAACCTTCTGGCGCGGACAGTCCTCTTGCTCGCGTTGATATTCGCAGCGGGCGCGGCCCTGGCGCAGCAGGCGCAGACCATCGATTCGATACGGGTCATCGGCAACCGGCGCATCCCCAAGGAGACCATCCTGGCGCGTCTCTTTACCCACGCCGGCGACACCTACGACCCGGTCTCGATCGAGCGCGACTTCAACTCGCTGTGGAACACGAGTTACTTCGACGATGTGCGCATCGAGCGCGAGGACTCGGAGAAGGGCATTATCCTGAACATCTTTGTCCGGGAGAGGCCAACGATCCGCGAGATCAACTACAAGGGGCTGAACGCGGTCTCGCAGTCGGATGTGCTGGACCGGTTCAAGAAGGAGAAGGTTGGCCTGTCGGTGGAGAGCCAGTACGACCCGACCAAGATCAAGCGGGCCGAGACGGTGCTCAAGGACATTCTCTCCGAACACGGCCACCAGTTTGCCACAATCAAGACGGAGGTCAAGACAATTCCTCCGGCTTCGGTGCAGGTCAACTTCAACATCAAAGAAGGCCCCACCGTGATGGTGGGCCAGATCAAATTCACCGGCAACCAGCACATCGGCAGCCTGGAGCTGCGCCGCTCGATGAAGAACCTGAAGCCCATCGGGATTCCGTATTCGATATTCTTTGAAGACATCTTCCCGCAGACCTTCGACGCCTCGAAGCTGGAGGAGGATACGGAGCGGGTGCGCCAGGCCTTCCGCGATAAAGGCTATTACAACGCCGCGATCGAAGAGCCCAAAACGAATATCCGCGACCAGGGCGGGCTGAATTGGTTCACCTTCCGGCCGAACAAGGGCAAGCGCATCGACATTCTGATGCCCATCGAAGAGGGTCCGCGCTATCGGTTGGGCGCGATCACCTTCACCGGCAACAAGGCGGTAACCAGCGCAAAGGCGCTGCGCGCCATCTTCGCGGTCGAAGACGGAGACTGGTTCAACGCCACGCTGATCGGCAAAGGCCTCGAGAACCTGAAGAAGGCTTACGGCCAGATGGGCTACATCAACTTCGGCGCCATCCCCAAGCCCAGCTTCGACGACGACAAGAAGACCGTATCGCTGGCCATCGACATCGACGAGGGCAAGCCTTTTTACGTCTCGCGCATCGAGTTCCAGGGCAACACCATCACCCGCGACAAGGTCATTCGCCGCGAGCTGATGCTGGAGGAAGGCCAGGTCTACAATTCGCAATTGTGGGAGTACAGCCTGCTGCGGTTGAACCAGCTCGAGTACTTTGACCCGCTCAAGGTCGATCAGGACTCGGAAGCCCACCAGGATGCCGAGGCCGGCACCGTGGATCTGCTGTTGAAGGTCAAGGAGAAGGGCAAAAACTCAATCGGCCTGAACGGCGGACTGAGCGGCCTGTCGGGCGCGTTCCTGGGCGTGAACTACCAGACCAACAACTTCCTCGGCCTGGGTGAAACTCTCAGCCTGCAAGGCAACCTGGGCAGCGTCAGCCGCACTTTCATGTTCGGTTTCTCGCAGCCTTACATCCATAACCGCCCGCTCAACGTGGGCTTTCAGGTCTTCAACAACAAGCAGGACTACAACGCGGCCAAGAGCCAATCGGTCACCGGCCTGTCGCAGAACCTGACCTCGGCCCAGCAATCGCTGCAGCAGAACTACAACCAGGCCTCCAAGGGGATGAACTTCTCGGTCAACTATCCGCTCAAGCGGCACGCTTTCCAGCGGCTCGGTTTCACCTATGCGTGGAACAAGTCGTCGATTACCGCGTTCAGCACCGCCTCGCAGACCTTCTTTCAGACCATCAGCTTCCGGTCGGGCATCCAGGGGTCCAATGCGCTGCAAGGAATCGTCACCAGCATGGCCTCGTTCAGCTACAGCTACAACACCATCAACAACCCGATGCGCCCGCGCAGCGGCAAGGAATACTCAGCGGTCTTCCAGACCGCCGGCATCTGGGGCAACGTGCGCTATTTTTCGCCGCAAGTGGCTTACAAGCAGTTCATGTCGATGCACTACCTGAAGCCGACGGCCACCGGGCGCAACGTGCTGGGCATCCGGGCGCAGTTGGGTTACGTGCAAGGCTTCGGCGGCGACGTGGCCCCGCCCAACAGCCGGCTCTACTCCGGCGGCGAGGGCGACTTGAGGGGCTTCGACGTTCGCGGAGCAACACCGTTCGGTTATGTTCCCACTCGCGCCTCCGTGCAGTTGACCAATCCGGACGGAAGCTGCGTTCCACGCGACCCGGCGAATCCGCAGTTGAACCAGTGCATTCAGATACCGTTGCCGGTTTACGGCATCGCGTCGATCGGCGGCGACACCAATCTCACGACCAACGCGGAGTACCGCATTCCCATCGCCGGCCCCGTCACCTTCTCGCTCTTCGACGACTTCGGCATCGACGCCGCCCTCAACAAGGGGCAGTTGAAGCAGAGCCCCGAAGGATTCGCCACGCTCACTTCGCAGCTCTTTGGCTGCCCGGCCTTTAATAACGGCGCCTGCGGGGGAGGCACTCCCGGTTCGGAGGTAGGCCCCCTGGGGACGGGCTTCCAGAGGGACATCCGGCCGATCTCCGGCACCAACTTCGTGCCGCGCATGTCCACCGGCGCCGAGATTTCGGTCATCATGCCGGTCATCAACGCCCCCTTCCGGCTCTACTATGCCTACAACCCTCTGCGGCTCTACGAGAGGCCCTACTGCAACACAGTGGTCCTGGGAACCAACGTGACAAGCTGCACTGCGCAATTGATTACCCGCGATCTCTTCCCGCCTGGCGGCGCGGGCGACTACACCTGGCAGGAGGCGATCCAGGCCTACGGCGCGCGCGATCTCTTCCGCGAACCCCGCAAGACCTTCCGCCTGACCGTGTCGACCACTTTCTAATCGCTGCCGCGGCCTGTCGCACGGTGGCGGCAGACCCCACAGAAATTCCGAAGGAGCTTTCTACCCGAATGAAACGACCAATCGCACTCTTTCTCACGCTGACCTCGGGCTTTGTCCTGAGCGCAGCTGCCCAAACCCCGGCCGCGCCCGCCCCGGCCGGCCCGCTCAAGATCGCCGTCATCGCATTCCAGGCGGCAGTTGGCCAAACCAACGAGTTCCAGCGCGACTACGCCGACCTGCAGAAGAAG
>JBEKPI010000173.1:0-7674 GCA_049520855.1 Occallatibacter sp. | reverse complement strand
ATATGCAGGCTGGGCTTGGTGATTTCGGCGCGGGAGGCCGCGCTGAGGCCATCGCCGCTCACCAGGGCGGCGGCAAACTTCGACAGGTCGGAAATCGTGGTATTCATTGAGCCTGACACGCGCACCTTGCTGCGCTTTTCATGTGCCTGCGGCTGGCCCTGATCGTTCCATCCATTGGCGACATTGGTATCGGGGTTGTCCTTTGACCAGAGGAGGCTTGTGCGGGTCATGCCCAGCCTGTCGAAGTTGGCCTTGGTTAAATCGCCGACATCGAACCCCAACCCCTGCGCCTTGCGGCCGTGTTCGATGACGAATTGCAGAAGCACGAAACCCTCGCCCGAATAGCTGAAGCGCGTGCCGGGGTCGAAGTGGATGTGCAGCTTCTGGTCCGGCTCGACGAACCAGAAGTTGCTGAAGCCGGTGGAATGAGTCAGGCACATGCGCGGCGTGATCTTCTCCCATCGCGAATCGCCGGCCAGATCCTTGTATGGACCGTACTTGTCCGGGAAGACCGGATCGGGCCCGTAGCTCGGGAGCGGGTTGTCGAGATCGTCCTTTAGAGGAGTGTCGAGGTTGAGCTTGCCCTGGTCGACCAATTGCATCACGGTGTATGCAAACACCATCTTGGTGAGCGACGCGCCGTACATGACAGTGTCCGTGGTCAGCGGGTCTCCCTTGGCGTTGCGGATGCCGTACGCGTGGACATAGCCGACCTTGCCGTGATCGATGACCGCAACGGCCATGCCGTTGGCGTGGGTCACGGTCATGATCTTAGTCACTTCGGCGTCGATCGCAGCGCCGGTCGGAATGGTTTGTGCAGCAGCCGCGACGGGAAGGCATGAGGAGGCTATGAGCGCAACCAAAGCCTGAAGAGCCTTTACTCTCGTTTTCATGGGGTCAGTTCCTTCAAGGCTGAAGCCTACCGAAGGAACTTTCCGCGAATCTGTATCGTTTGGAACATTTTCGGATTTACGCTCGGCCGCCCGCTCATCGCGATAAGGCCGCGTGAACGGACACAGCTTCTCAAGGCTCATGGTGATTCTTCAGGGGTGATGAGCGGGCCACCTGCGCCGTGGAGGATTTCAGCCATCAACTTCAAAACCAGTTTTAAAACACCCTCTAAGAACTACCGGCTCCCGGCCACCTGCCGTTGTATAATTCGGTGCAGCCTAGACATTCCTCTGAATTGAGATTGGAGACGAGGGACATGCGACCAGATTGTCTTCGAATTTCATGTGGACCTACTCTTCTTGCCGTATTGGGATTCTGCTTGAGCGGCTGCGGCGCTTCATCCGGATCAAGTACTTCGACTGTTCCACCAACCCAGCAGCCTACCGAGATTCTTTACGCCCAAGGCGTCATGGATGTGCAGTCGTTCAATATTGACATCGACACAGGCCAACTGAAAGCTTTCCAGACGCTTACGCAGACAAGCACAACCTACTCCTCCAACACTGGCGGGATAGTGGCTGCTTCATCTGCCAAAGTCCTGTATGCCACGGACAGCAATGACGACGGAATAGATGCATACTCTGTGGCGGCGGACGGTACCTTGACGCTTGTCAGCGGGTCTCCTTTCATGCTGAATTCCAATCCTTCTTCAGCTCCCGCGGATATGACGGGGTTGGTTCTCAATCCGAGTGGCACAGCCCTCTATGTGGTCAACGGGATTGATGACTCGATCCTGGGGTTTGATATCAGTTCGACAACAGGTGCCTTGACGCCGATGCCGAACAGCTTTCCGACTGGATTTTTGACGTGGCCGCAAAATGCAGTCATCGATCCGCGTGGAGCGTTTATGTACGTTACTAGCTGGGATACAAGTCTTTCTGGCTCTCAATCCGCGGTATTGGGATTTGCAGTCGATTCCACAACTGGAAATCTGACGGCAATGGCCACTCCGCAGTTTGGCCTCCCCACCGATTCGCCCAATGGTATTGTTTTGGATCCCACGGGAAAGTTTCTTTACGTCACATTCGAAACGGGGAATGGCATTGCGGGTTTCGTGCGAGACACCACAACCGGCCAGCTAACACCGATGGCCGGTTCTCCCTTCGCCAGCGGGTCATCTTCAAATCTGCAGACCTCCTCGATTGCGATGCACCCATCGGGCAAGTTTCTCTATGCTTTCAATTTCAACGGGAGCACGATTACCGCGTTCTCGATTGATTCCAACACCGGTGTCTTATCTTCTGTGGCGGGTTCGCCATTTGCTATTCAGGATGGGGTTGGGCCAATTGCATTGGACCCGTCAGGGGCATTTCTTTATGCGCTTCGCGGTTGCGACGTGACAACTTGCGGCTATGAGATGGCGGTTTACCAAGTGGACCAGTCAACCGGCGAGCTTAAGGTGGCGGGATATGCGGCGATGCCGGAGGAGTTTGTTGGTCTTGCCGCTGTCAAGACGCAATAGTGCATTTGCAATGCGGACGGATGCCGCTCGATAAGGTCGAAGACTTTGTCAAGACAGGCAACCCGCTCATCAACCCCGAAGAATCACCCTGATCGCCGAGAAGCTGTGCCCTGTTCATCGCGGTTTTTTCGCGATGAGGTGGGTCGCCCCGGTCCCATTGACCTTTCGAGATCATGATGAGGGTGCCCTGGAAATCTCACCGGGCCGGGGGCGCCCGCCCGGACACCCTGGCACTGGGCGGTTTGGCTGTTGACGCGGCTCGGATAGTATTATTGTGGAAGATTAGTTGCAAACCTGCGCACGCCCATCGACTGGTCTTCAGGACTGGACTTTTGTTGCTGGGCGATTTCTTTGGGGAGACGCCGAATGGGCCGTGTGGTTGAGATTACCGAACTGGCGCTGCGCGATGCGCACCAGAGCCTGCTGGCCACCCGGATGGCCTTGGACGACATGATTCCGGCTTGCGAAGACATCGACAACGCCGGCTATTGGTCGGTGGAGTGCTGGGGCGGGGCGACCTTCGACTCGTGCATACGGTTTTTGAACGAGGACCCGTGGGAGCGGCTGCGGACCTTTCGCAAGCTGATGCCGAAGAGCCGCTTGCAGATGCTGCTCCGCGGGCAGAACCTGCTGGGCTATCGGCATTACGAAGACGGGGTGGTGGAGCGGTTTGTGGAGAAGGCCGCCACGAACGGGATCGACGTCTTCAGGGTTTTCGACGCTTTGAACGATGTGCGCAACCTGAAGACCAGCATTGCCGCGGTGAAGAAGACCGGCAAGCACGCGCAAGGGACTATTTCTTATACGGTAAGCCCGCTGCACACCATAGAGGCTTTTGCCGCGATGGCTGGGCAGTTGCAGGAGATGGGGTGCGATTCGATTTGCATTAAAGACATGGCCGCGCTGCTGAGGCCGCAGCCCGCTTATGACCTGGTCAAGGCGATCAAGGAGAAGTGCGGCGCGGGGATGCTGGTGCATGTTCATACGCACGCGACGACGGGAGTCACGATGGTTTCGCTGATGAAGGCCATCGAGGCGGGGTGCGACATTGTGGATACGGCGGTGAGTTCGCTGTCGCTGGGGCCGGGGCACAATCCGACGGAGAGCATGATCGAGCTGCTGGAAGGGACCGGGTACGAGACGCGCGTCGATCTGGATAGGGTGCTGAAGGTGTCAAGCCACTTTGCGACGATCCGGCCGCGGTACAAGGAGTTTTTCAGCGAGAATACCGGCGTGGATACGGAGATTTTCAAGAGCCAGATACCGGGCGGGATGATCTCGAATATGGAGAGCCAACTGAAGGGGCAGGGCGCGGGCGAACGGCTGCAAGAGGTGCTGGCGGAGGTGCCGCGGGTGCGGAAGGACTCGGGCTATCCGCCGCTGGTGACGCCGACGAGCCAGATAGTGGGCTCGCAGGCGGTGTTCAATGTGCTGATGGGCAAGTACAAGGTGCTGACCGGGGAGTTTGCCGATCTGATGCTGGGCTACTACGGGGCCACGATCGGCCCGAAGGATCCAGAAGTGCTGAAACAGGCCGAAGCTCATGCGAAGAAGCCGGCGATCACGGTGCGCCCCGCCGACCTGCAAAAGCCGGAGTGGGAGAGCCTGAGCGCGGCGGCGAATGCGCTGAAGGGATCGAATGGCAGCGATGAGGATGTGCTGACTTATGCGATGTTCCCGCAGGTGGCGCCGAAGTTTTTTGAGAGCCGGGAGCAGGGGCGGAAGAATGTGGGGAAGGATCCGGCGGCGGCCGGCAAGGCGGTAGCGGCCGAGGCGAAGGCGCCGGCGGCGCAGGCAGCGGGCGGCGGGGCTGCGTTGAACGGAAAAGTGAGTTATGTGATAACGCTGAACGGGAAAGAGCACCGGGTGACGGTGGCTGCGCAGAAGTAGAAGCATCTTGACTGTTGCGGGCCTGGGGATCGCGGTTTCCCACCCATTCGCAAAGAACGCGAATGGATGGGGCACGGATGGGTTCGTGGTATCCCACCCATTCGCAAAGAACGCGAATGGATGGGGCACACAGGACTTATAGGAATTATGAGAATGGCGTAGAAGCTGGAATGACGGGGGCAAGCGGGAGCGGGAATGGCTAAGCAAGGAAAGAGTCTGACGATGGCTGAGAAGGTTTCCGGTCTGGGCGCGATGCGCGCGGAACTGGAGCTGGGCGGCGGCCAGGAGCGCATCGAGAAACAGCACGCGGGCGGCAAGCTGACGGCGCGCGAGCGCGTGGCAAGGCTGGTGGATGCGGGCAGCTTCCAGGAGATCGGAGTCTTTGCCAAGCATCGGTCGACCTATTTTGGGATGGCCGAGAAAGAGATACCGGCCGATGGCGTGGTGACGGGATGCGCCAAGATCGACGGGCGGCAGGTACACCTGGCCAGCCAGGATTTTACCGTGGTGGGCGGGACGGCCGGGGAGACGCACAACGACAAGGTTGTCGATATGATGCGGCTGTCTCTGAAGACGGGCAGTCCTTTTGTCTTCATCAACGACTCGGGCGGCGCGCGCGTTCAGGAGGGCATCGACAGCCTGGCCGGCTATGGGCGCGTGTTTTATCACAATGTGCTGCTCTCGGGAGTGGTGCCGCAGATTTCGCTGATCTGCGGGCCGTGCGCGGGCGGCGCTGTGTACAGCCCGGCGCTGACCGACTTTGTGATTCAGACGGAGCAGGCGCGGATGTTCATTACCGGTCCGCTGGTGATCAAGCAGGTGACCGGCGAAGTGGTCAGCGCCGAGGAGCTGGGCGGCCCTCACGCGCAGATGAATTCGGGCGTGGTGCATCTGATTGCGCGGGACGACGAGGATGCGGTGCAGCTTTGCCGGCGGCTGCTGAGCTTTTTGCCGGCCAACAATCTGGAAGACGCGCCGCGCTTGGATTACCATTTGCCGCTGGAGCCGGATGCGGAGATGGGCGGGATTGTTCCGGTCGATAACAAGGCTATTTACGATGTGCGCGACGTAATTACGCGCGTGCTGGATTATCGGGATTTTTTCGAGATTCAATCGGGGTTTGCAGCGAACATCGTGATCGGCTTCGGACGGCTGCAAGGTCGGCCGGTGGGCATTATCGCGAGCCAGCCGAATTGCCTGGCCGGGGTGCTGGACATCAATGCCTCGGATAAGTCGGCGCGGTTTGTGCGGTTTTGCAACGCGTTCAATATTCCGCTGATTACGTTTGTAGATGTGCCTGGATTTCTGCCCGGTGTCGAGCAGGAGCGCGGCGGGATCATCCGTCATGGGGCCAAGCTGCTGTATGCGTATTCGGCGGCTACGGTGCCGAAGATCACGGTGGTGCTGCGCAAGGCCTACGGCGGCGCGTATATCGCCATGTGCTGCAAGGATCTGGGCGCTGACCGGGTGGTGGCGTGGCCCACGGCCGAGATCGCGGTGATGGGCGCGGAAGGCGCGGCCGAGATTGTCTTCCGGCGGGAGATCGATGCGGCCTCGGATAAGGCCGCGCGCCGCAAGGAACTGGTGGACGAGTATCGCGAGACGTTTTCAAACCCCTTTGTGGCGGCGGGAAGGCGGCTGGTGGATGACATTATCGATCCGGCCGAGACGAGAAAGGTCTTGGCGGAGGCTCTTGAGTCGCTGCACATGAAGCGGGAGTTGCGTCCTCAAAAGAAGCACGGGTTGATTCCCTTATGACGAGGAGCCGCGCGTGGAAATGAATTTGGCGGATTTTGTATTGATCGTCGTATTGGTCGGTGTGGGTTCTGCGCTGAGCTATGCCGGCTTGTGGATTGCGCTGCGGCTGAATCTCTCGGAGCGGCAACAGGAGATGGAGAGCCAACTGAGCCTGCTGACGAGCACGCTCAAGGCTCTGGAAGCGCGGGTGGCTGAACTGAGCAGGCCTGCGGGGGCGGAGGCGGCGGGCGTTGCAGGGGCGGCTGCGAAGGAAGCGGTTCCCGCGGGAGAGGAGCAAGTCACGCCGGAGACGCTGGTGGTGATTGCCGCGGCGGTCACCGCATTTCTGGGCAAGAAGGTGCGCATCCGCTCGGCAAAGATACTGCGGCCGGCCCATGCAAGCGCAAGCGCATGGTCGCAGCAGGGGCGGGTGCTGGTGCATGGCTCGCATAGCTTGCGCATGAGGGGTTGAGGCTCAGGGTAAGAGCATCGAGGGAAGGAACTCGCAACTTGAAACTTCAGATTTCAATTGACGGAAAGACGTACGAGGCTGAAGTCGAAGTCTTGGAAGATGACGCGATGCCGCGCCAGCCGCAGCTTGGCCCAAGCCACACACCGCCCGCGGCGGCGCAGCCGATGGCGGCTGCCAGCGCGCCAGCTCAGGCTGCGGCGGCTGCGGAAATTGCAGGCGAAGACAAGCTGTGCCGCAGTCCTGTGACGGGCGTCGTGATCAAGGTGAACGTAGCGCCGGGACAATCGATTGAGGCGAACGCTCCGATCATGGTGCTCGAAGCGATGAAGATGGAAACCAATGTTAGCGCGCACAGCGCTGGAAAAGTGAAGAACGTGCGGGTGGCGCAGGGCGACGCGGTGAAGGTTGGCCAGGTGGTTGTCGAATTCGAATGATCGGCGCTGACGGTTTTCTGGCCGGGAGTCTTGCCGGCGGATCCTTTCCGGGCGGTGTCTGCCCAGGCGTGTTCTCGGCGCGTCCTCGCGGCAGGGCTCTTCCGGCGTCCAAGCGAACGCCGCTCCGCAAGCAGCATCGAGCGCATTTTCAATCGGATGCGATCAGGCCTGCCGGATTATGTTAGATTCTAGAAGGCGGACTGCCCCACGGAGAGATGGCCGAGTGGTTTAAGGCGCACGCTTGGAAAGCGTGTGTACTTTAACGAGTACCGTGGGTTCGAATCCCACTCTCTCCGCCAGCTATTGATTCTAGATAAGATATATCTACCGCTACCAAGACCTGTTGCTAACGCCGCTTGAGTCGTCAGGCGCCCAGTATTTCCATGCCGGATACTAAAATGGCGAACAAAGCCGGGGAACTGTACATTCGAGGCGAGGTAAGGCGCCACAAGCCACTCAAGGGGCTTGCCGGGAATCGGGATTCGAATCTGTGCAGGCCAGCCATAGGACACAGATAGCCGGAAAGCGAAGAGGCGGAGCATGGCATCCGCCTCTTCAGCTTCGATAGGCGCCGTCTTTTGCTGTTCAGAATCTGTAGACCAGGCCGAAGGCGGCGCGCGGATTCCGGGTCATGTGCGGAGAATATGCAAGGGCCTTGGAGTTGTCGATGGGTGAAAACGATGCGGCGATGTCGTCGCCGGAGGCGCGCAGGGAGACGCGCGAACTCA
>JBEKPI010000172.1:0-7730 GCA_049520855.1 Occallatibacter sp. | reverse complement strand
ACTCAATTGTCCCTAGTCCCTTAGTCCCGAGTCCCTTAGTCCCTCAAAAGAACCCATGCGCAACCCGGCCAAAAACCCGCCCTGCCGAACCGTCATCTGGAGCCATGAATCCGCCGCAACTTCAGCGGAATGTGCTGAATACCAGAAAATTCCCCGCTCCCGGCCCCGTTTTTTTCTCGTTTTTGCCGGTGAATCTGTGGAGCTATCGTTAACCAGATTAAAATCAAACACTTGCAAGCACCCTCTTCACGGAAGCACGCAAACTGTGAATCAGTGAATCGGTGGACATCCCATTAAATAATTCAAAATAAACCACATCCACCCCACAGTTTCACAGCCCACAGAAACTGTAAAGCAGTAAAACTGTGAAACCTTCCCTTCCCCTGTGCAAAATCCCGTCCCAAATCCTTTAACAAATCCCACTGTTGCACCGCTTTCTTAGGAAATTCCAAGAACTGGAATTCCGGACTCCCTTATCCACAAATTCCCCCTTTTCCGCCGTTGACCCTGCCTTCCGCAGTCCGTAGAGTCTGTAATCGGAGGGCAGCTTTTCTGCTGCCCCTGAGCGCCTCAAACCCTCGGAGACACGATGCTGAAACTCAAGAAAATCCACATCCTCGGCTTCAAGAGCTTTTGCGACCGCACCGAGTTGTCCGTCGCGGGCACCGGCATTGCCGTGGTGGTGGGGCCAAACGGGTGCGGCAAGTCGAACATTCTCGACGGGGTGAGCTGGGTGCTGGGCGAGCAGAGCGCCAAATCCCTGCGCGGCACCCACATGCAGGACGTGATCTTTGCCGGAACGCGGGAGCGCAAGGCGCTGGGCATGGCCGAGGTGACGCTGACCCTGGTCGATCCGCAGGCATACGAGGGTCCGATCCCGGTCGAGCCGCTGGTGTTGGTGGACCACGACGGCCCAACGGACTGGGATGAGGATGAGGCGCGCCGTGAGCGGGCCAGCGAGGCCGAAGAGATCATCGCCAGCGAGCAGCCCGGCCAGGTGATCGGCGAAGACGAGCCGGATCAGCCGCAAGCCGCAAGCGGCGGCGGTGGCCCGCAGGCAGTGGTGCTCAAGATTCGCCGCCGCAAGTTCCAGCGCACGCCGCAAAAAGGCGAGGTGGTGATCACCCGGCGCTTGTTCCGCACCGGCGAGAGCGAGTACCTGTTGAATGGCAAGCTCTGCCGGCTGCGCGACATTCAGGACATCTTCATGGGCACCGGCCTGGGGCCGGAGAGCTACGCCATCATCGGGCAGGAGCGGATCGGCCAACTACTCGGCTCCAAGCCGCACGACCGGCGGGCGATCATTGAGGAAGCGGCGGGAATTACCCGCTTCAAGAACAAGAAGCGGCTGGCCGAACTGCGCTTGGAGAGCGCCAAGCAGAATCTGGCGCGCGTGGACGATATTTTTGAGGAAGTCACGCGGCAGATGAACAGCCTGAAGCGGCAGGCGGCGAAGGCGGAGCGGTTTGCCGCGGTGCGCGATGAGCTGCGCGGCCGCCTGCGGGTGGTGCTGGCCAGCCGCATGGCGCTGATGGACTCAGCCCAGGTCAAATTGGAGGCGGAGATTGCCGGTCTCACAGAGCGGATCAACAGCTCGGCGGCGGAGATCGAGGCGTCGGAAGCCAGCCAGCACAAGCTCACCGAGCGGGGCTACGAGCTGGACAGTCAGGGCCAGGAGGCGCAGAATCGCGCCAATACAGCGGCCGTCGAGTTGGAGCGGGCAGCGGCGCGGGAGCGCTCGAACACCGAGCGCGTCAGCGAACTCGAGACGCGCATCGCCGTGGCCGGCGCCGAGCAGGAGCAGGCGCGGACGCAATTGAACGGCATCGCCGAGGAACGGACGCAACAGAAGGCCTTTTTGGAGACCGCTGCCGGCGAAGCACGCGCCTTTCGCCAGCAGGTAGAGGCACGCCAGCAGGAGGCGCGCGCGGCGGCAGAGGAGGTCTTCGCGTCGGAGCGCGAGTTGGAAAGCAACCGCCGCCACGCCATGCAACTGCTGACGCTGGCCGGTAACGCGCGGAATCATTTGGCGCAGGGCGAAGAGAGCCTGGCGGCCCTGGAGCGCGAGGCGGAGCGGCTGGCAGCCGAGATGGACCAGGCGCGCAACGAGTTGGAAAATCTGAGTGCGCAGAGCGGGCAAGCGAGGCAGGGATTCGAGTCCGCGGCGGAGGCGCTGAAGCGGCTGGAGGGCGAAATTGCGGCGCTGCGCGAGGCTCTGCAAGCGCGCCGCGCCGAGGAAAGCGCCCTGCGCGCGCAAGCTAACCAACAGCGCGGAGAACAGGCCAAGGTTGCCGGCCGCCGCGACGCCCTGCAATCGCTGATTCGCAACCACAGCTACTCCACCGACACGGTGCGTCGCCTGCTCAAGCCCGGCGCGCTGGCCGAGGGCATGGCGCCGATCGGCACTCTCGCAGATTTTTTGGAGGTGAGCGGCGCGCATGAGGCCGTGGTGGACGAGTTCCTGCGCGAAGAGCTGAATTATGTCGTCGTCGAAAGCTGGGTCGCAGCCGAACAGGGCGTCCGGCTGCTCAAGTCCGGCGTGGACGGCCGCGCCACATTCCTGATCCACCCTGCCGAGCAAGGCGGACTTTTCAAGGAAAACGACGAAACCATCAGCGCTCTCGGCGTGACCCCGCTGAAGGACTCGATCCGGGTGCTGAACGGTTTTGGGCGCTCGCTGGAGACGATTCTGCCCAAGCTCCGGCACGGTTATCTGGTCGAGAACCCCATTGAGGCGCAACGGCTGGCGGCGCAGTATGCCCATGCCTTCTTCCTCACGCCAGGTGGCGAGTGCTTTCACAACGCGACGGTGACCGGTGGCAAGCCGGCCAGCGAAGGCCCGCTGGCGCTGAAGCGCGAGTTGCGCGAGGCCGAAGGCCGCCTAGCCAAACTGGAGACCAGCTTGGCGCGCACGGAGCAGGATGCCGCGGCGCTCATCCTTGCCATTGAAGAACTGGCTGCGCAACTGGAGGCGCTGAGCGAGGAGCGGCGGCTGGCCGAGCGCGACACCGCCAACCAGGACGCGGCGCTGAAGCAGATGGACTCCGAAACGCAGCGCGTTGACCGGCGCTTGCAGGAGTGGACGGTGCAAGCCGCCAGCAACAAGGACGCGCGCGAGACCAGGAAAAAGAGGATTGAAGAAGAGCGCGTGGAGATGCTCCGCCTTGAGGCCGAGCACCGGACCGCCGAGGCGGCTCTCGATGAGTTGCAGGCGCAACTGGCAATACTGCGGCAACAGCGCGAGGCTTTGCAGCAGGAGGCGGCGCAGTTGACTGCGGAACTGGCTGGCCTGGAGGAGCGGCGGCGCGGCGCCGATGCAGCCTTTCAGCGCATTGACCGGCTCCATGCCGATCTGGAGCGGCGCCTTCAATCCATTGACCAACAGCAGACCGCGGCCAGCGCTGAGCGTGAGCAGCGCATCCGCGAGAGCGCCGAACTCGCCGAGCGCGAACAAGCGCTGACAGCCCAGCGGGTCGAGGCGCTCAGCTTGGCGCGGACGTTGGCCGCCCAGGCGCAGGCTCTGCGCCAGCAACTGGCCTCCCTGGAGACGCAACTCAAGACCGGCCGGGCAGCACTGGACCAATTGCGCGATAGCCGCGCCAACCGGTCGAGCGAGGTAGCCAAGCTTGGCGCAGATCTGGAACACCTGGAGGCAAGCTGCCTCGCCGAGGTCAACCTTGAAGCAGCCGCCTTGCGCACCGACGCCCAGATCGCACACCTGACCGGCGACCCATTGGCCGCCGAAGAGGAGACCTGCCGCGCCTTGCGCCAGCGCATCGAACAGATGGGCCCGGTGAACATGATGGCCCTCGACGAGTACAAGGAGACCGCCGGGCGCCACAGCTTCCTCGAAGCCCAACGCACCGACTTGATGGAATCGATCGCAAACACGCAAGAGACCATCAAGGAGATCGATTTGATCTCGCGCACCAAATTCGACGAGGCTTTTGCCCGGATTAACGAGAACTTCGCCCGCGTCTTCTCGCGGCTCTTTCAGGGCGGGCAGGCATTTCTGCGTCTTACCGACGTTGAAAACCAGGCCGAGAGCGGGTTGGAGATTGTGGCCTCGCCGCCGGGCAAATCGCTGCAGAATGTGCTGCTGCTCTCGGGCGGCGAAAAGTCGCTCACCGCTCTGGCGCTGCTGATGGGCATCTTCCAGTTCCAGCCCAGCCCCTTCTGCGCGCTCGACGAAGTGGACGCGGCGCTGGATGAAACCAATGTCGGCCGCCTTGCCGAGCTGCTTCATTCGCTCAGCAAGGAGACGCAGTTCCTGCTAGTCACCCACTCCCGGCGCATGATGCAGACCGCCGACATGATCTACGGCGTGACCATGCAGGAGCCCGGCGTCTCCAAAGTGGTGAGTGTGCATCTCGGCGGTCGCGAGCATCAGCGTGCCACGGCATAGGGCCAGGCTGCCATGGACCAGCAGCGCTCTTCTATGAAATGGTATGTAGGATGACAGCTTCCAGCCACCCTCCCGTCACATCCCGTGAGCGCATTGCCGCGCATCTCCGGATCATGAGACTTGATCACAGCATCAAGCAGCTCTTCATTGTGCCTGGAATCGTTTTGGCAATGGCAATGTCTGGAAGCAGCCTGTCGTCGAGGCTGCTGATTCGCATCCTTGCCGGGCTGGCCGCATCAACCCTCATTGCCTGCAGTAACTATGTCATCAACGAGATTCTCGACGCGCCGTTCGACCGGCTGCATCCCACCAAGAAGAACCGCCCCGCCGCTCGCGGCCTGGTTCATTCAGGGTGGGGTTATGCGCAGTGGATTGGGATGATGCTGGCCGGGCTGGCGCTGGCCAGTTTGCTGGGCCGAGGCTTCCTCTTTAGCGCGGCCGCGCTCTGGATCATGGGATGCGTCTATAACATCCGGCCCATCAGAAGCAAGGATATTCCTTATGTCGATGTCCTGAGCGAATCTATCAACAACCCTCTGCGTTTTTGCCTTGGCTGGTACTCGGTTGTTACCGTGATGCTTCCCCCGGCATCCCTGCTCCTTTCCTATTGGATGCTCGGCTGTTACTTCATGAGCCTCAAGCGATTCTCCGAATACCGCCAGATCGGCGATCCGGCGGCAGCGGCCGCCTATCGCAGTTCCTTCCGTTCCTATAGCGAGGAATCCCTGCTTAATTCCGCGACGTTTTATGCCGCGTCCTGCATGTTGTTCTTCGGCGCGTTCATGATGCGCTATCGCATTGAGCTCATTCTCTCTTTCCCCATCATTGCCTGGCTCATGGCATCCTATTTCAGTCTCTCGTTCCGGCGTGAAAGCGCCGTGCAAAACCCGGAACGCCTCTATCGCGAACCCCAGCTCATGATTCCCCTTTGCATCTGCGTGGCACTCATCATGCTGCTGCTTTTTGTGGATATTCCGTGGATAGGAACCATGTTTCCGAAATCAACCCCATGATATGCCTGCGTAGGAAGAAGGACTTATGACTCACTCGGTCGAGCGTGCTTCTTGCCCAAAGTTGACCATCGTCATTCCTTGCCACAACGAAGAGCAAGGGCTGCCTGAAACAGCCTCCCGGCTCGTCAAGTTGCTTCATGAGCTCGCTCTGCGGGCGGCGATAACCGAGCCGTCGATCTTTTTTGTCGATGATGGATCGTCGGACGGCACCTGGGGCGTCATCGAACGCCTGGCAACCGAAGACACCTGTATTCACGGCCTGAAGCTGTCCCGGAACTTCGGTCAGCAGAGCGCCATCCTTGCTGGATTGCTCACAGTGCCGGGCGATATATTGATCAGCATCGACGCCGATCTCCAGGATGACGTGGCGGCGATCGAAGAGATGGTGCGCGCGTATTCCCTGGGCTCCGAGGTCGTCTACGGCATTCGGCGCAGCCGCCAGACAGATAGCTTCTTCAAGCGCACGTCTGCCGAAAGCTACTACCGACTCCTTCAGAGCTTGGGCGTGGAATTGATGTTCAATCACGCCGATTATCGGCTCCTGAGCCGGCGTGTCGTTGAAGAGTTACGCGGCTGCAAAGAAAGCAACCTGCTGCTCAGGGGATTGATCCCGCAGCTTGGTTTTCCTTCTTCGCTCGTCTACTATGACCGGCAGATCCGTTTCGCCGGCGAATCCCAGTATCCGATCTCAAAGATGATTTCTCTGGCCCTGAACGGCATCACGTCTTTTACTGAAATTCCCCTGAAGATCATTACGCTCCTCGGCATGTTAGTTTCTCTTTTCAGTTTCGGCTTGGCCACATGGGCGCTGATCGCCAAGTTTTTCAACGATGCCGCCGTCCCCGGATGGGCTTCGATCGTGATTCCGCTCTATATGCTGGGAGGAATACAGTTGCTCTGCCTTGGAGTTATCGGACAATATCTCGCCAAGATATACTCCGAAGCGAAGGCCAGACCTCGATTCATCGTCGAAAAGAGCCTGTAGTTTGTACAGCAACAAGGCAATCGACTAGCTACTCGCTGCGCTCTACAGCGGGGCTTGGGCAAGCAATGCGTACTGGCCGCCAAGCGGCAATCGGGAGAACACCCTCTCGACAGTGCCGAATCTATGAAAAAGCCCCTCTGGGAGATAGAGAAAGTACTCGTGGAGCAGGGGAACGAAACCGGACGCTTCGAGCAGTCTGCCCGCTTCGCGTGCGGTAAGAAGCTCAGCATCCATGTCGACAGGACATCTCTTCACAACAACTCGAGTGACTGGATTCCATGGGTTGTGCTCAATGATGCAACACAAGCCACGAGGACTCAGCACCCGCCGGATCTCTTTGGCCAGAAGTGTCCGGTCTCCTCCATGCACATGGTGCAAGACACAAACGGCAGTGACAAAATCGAAGGAGCCATCGTCAAAGGGCAACTCGACAAGAGAAGTCTGCTCATAGGCTTTGAACGATCCCTCTGAGGGCAACATGCCGGCGGACGGATCACATCCTATGGCCTGGGCGAAGTTGCTGCCGGCCAATTCGAGAAGCTCGCCTCGGCCACAACCAACATCCAGCCATCTCAGCGTTGCTGGCACGACGCCAGCGCGTCTTAGGAGCCCCTCCAGCAGTATCCGCTTCCTGCGATGGAAATGGATTGGATCGCGCGCGAATCGGTTTCTGAGCGGGTCGTCGAGCAACTCTGCATAAGTCGGCGCATATTGGTCGAACTCGGGGCGCGTTTTCTTGTCAGTTTGCAGGTTGATCCTCCTTCCGCTCCATGATCCGATAACCATCATTCTCCGTAACAAGATGATAGTGCGATTCCAGGTAAGGCTCGATAATGAGATCTGCAGTTCCCCTCCGATCCGAAGTGGGGAAGTAATCCCTTGCCTTGGTTTCAAAACTTACGTCCCATACCACATATCTGGGCTTTCGCTCTTCCAAGGAGCGTATAGCATCGTAGAACTGCGAGTCCGTATTGTAGCTGTACATCAAGAGGCTATAACGCGTCGGATTCGATGTCGAGGAAAGAAAATAGTACATGGGGCGGTACGGATAGACAAAGATATCCTCGCCCTCAGTTGCATGCGCATTGAGGAACGCGAGAGTTGGATCGTCTTTGAAAATAGCTACCGGGCCAACCCGCGTCGTCACTGAATGCGCCGTCACAACCAGAAACAAATTAAATGTGGCCAGGATAGCCGAGGTTATGCCAAGCATCTGCGACGCATAGCCAGTAACCCTGCTCCGGCTCTTGCTCAGCAGGTAAACGCATAACACAATCAAAAGCGGTGATCCAAACACAAGATGGCATATATCTTTTCGATGGAGTTC
>JBEKPI010000171.1:0-7767 GCA_049520855.1 Occallatibacter sp. | reverse complement strand
GTGCGTGCTGGCTGGCGCTGGCGTTACGCCAATCGTCATTCCCGAAGCCGCGCCAACCCCGGCCATCGCTCACGCGGTCCGCACGATGAAGACCTCCGGCGCAATCAACTTCACCGCCTCGCACAATCCGCCGGAGTACAACGGCATCAAGTTCTCGACCGCTGACGGCGGCCCGGCGCTGC
Organism: Occallatibacter sp.; assembly: GCA_049520855.1. GTDB lineage: Bacteria > Acidobacteriota > Terriglobia > Terriglobales > Acidobacteriaceae > Telmatobacter. The sequence goes on along the minus strand of JBEKPI010000171.1, from coordinate 7,585 downwards.
CCGATGTGACCAAGCAGATCGAAGCCGCGATTGCGGCGATCACCGCGAGCGGCGCGTCGATTCCTCAGGCGAATCCCCCCGCGGGCGTCTTCGAGACGGCCGACGTGAAGCCGGCGTTCCTCGCGCGGCTCGCCGAGTTGGTGGATCTGAAGACCATTGCGCAGTCGGGCATCAAAGTTGTCTCCGATCCATTCTGGGGCGCGGGCCGAGGCTACAGCTCTGAGATTCTGAGCGAGGCGGGCGTGTCTGTCGAGACGGTCCACGATTATCGCGACGTGCTCTTCGGCGGCCATGCGCCGGAGCCGGACGGCGAGTTGCTCAACGACGCCAGGGCAAAGATGCGGGAGATTGGCGCGCATCTCGGCATTGCCACCGATGGCGACGCCGACCGCTTCGGCATTGTCGATGAGGACGGAACCTTCATTCAGCCGAATTACATCATCGCCCTGCTCTTCGACTATCTGGTGGAGACGCGCGGCTGGAAGAACGGCGTGGCCAAGAGCGTGGCGACAACCAATCTGATCAACGCGCTGGCCGAGTTCCACAAGGTTCCGCTCTACGAGACGCCGGTGGGCTTCAAATACATTGGCGAGCTGATCAACGGCGACAAGATCGCCATCGGCGGCGAGGAGTCGGCGGGGCTGACCATCCGCGGGCACGTGCCGGAGAAAGATGGCGTGCTGGCGGGCCTGTTGGTGGCTGAGATGGTGGCCAGCCGCGGCAAGAGCCTGGGCGCGCAATTGAAGGAGCTATTTGCCAAGGTTGGTTCCTTCTATCCCGTTCGGGAGAACTTCCGCTTGACCTCGCAAGGCATGACCGCGTTCACTGAGAAGTTAAGGACCGATCCAACCGAGCTGAGCGGGCGAAAGGTCACGAGCGTCGTCAGGACCGACGGGCTGAAGCTGATTCTCGAAGATGGATCGTGGGTTTGCTACCGGCTCTCCGGAACCGAGCCGGTGGTGAGGGCCTACACCGAAGCGCGCACGGAACAGGGTGTGGCGGCGCTCAAGGCAGCCGCGGAGCAGTTTGTACTGAGTTAAAGGTGAAATGGATTCGATGGAGCAGCAAAGGTTGCAACTCGTGACCAGAGCGCCTGCGAAGGACGAAGCGCCCGGCCCCATGCCCAGGCGCGCGCTGGACTGGACGCTGCGCGTGTGGCGCACGGCTGCGTCGGCGTTAACCGTGGCGCTGGCTATGCTCATCGGCTGGCACGTGGTCAGCGGCAAGAATGGCCTTTCCGCGTGGCAGCAGAAGCGCGTCGAAGATCGCGAGTTGCGCAAGGAGATCGATGGCCTCGCCCAGGAAAATGCCCGTCTCCGCGATCGCATTGTTCAGCTCAATTCCAACCCGGACGCCATCGGGATTGTGGCGCGGGAAAAGCTGCACTACGCCAAGCCCAACGAGGTAATCGTCGCGCTGCCCCCCGAGCCGCAGACGCAAGCCCAGCCTGCCGGAACGGGCAAGTAAGCGGGCAGCAGCCCCACGGCTGCGGACTCGGTCCTTGCTTCAAAGAGTCGACGGCTCGTCAGAACTCCCAATGGATGCGCGTGCCGAAGACCGAGACCGGGCCGCGATCGCGGTTGAACGACGGATTGGCAACGAACTGGTAATCCAAGGCCCAGTGAATCTGCCGGGGAAACGTGTGATCGTAGTACGTTTCCAATGCAAATTCCCGGCCATAGTTCAAGTTGCCATCGCCGTCCAGGATGCCCGCGCCGCCGGCCTTGAGGTATTGCTGGTTCACCTTTGAAATGCCGCTCACCACGGCGGCCAGGCCGGCTGCATCGCCGGTGCGGCGCCACGCATCTCCCTTTACGCTTACGCCCAGCGATCCGGAATGATCCGTGTCGGTATACATCCATGCTTCGTTATGGCCGTCGTTCCATCCCACGCGAGAAAAGACGCCGATGTTCTTCGTGATCTCCTGCTCTGCGTTCAGGCCAAAGCCAAACGAGCGACGGTTGGCGTGAGTCTGAGAGATATCCGCTCCCGGAACCGAGAGAGCGGCCTTGTAGCTGCCAAATTCCCCCTGATTGAGATATGCCAGGGGGCGGACGGCTCCCGGATGGCCGCCGATGCTGTACCGGCGCTCGCCTTCGGCCACCATTCCCCAATCGTGGAAAAACCTTTTGTCGCCCGCGAAGCTTTCACCGGGCCACATGAGGAACTGGTCTTCGGCGGTAAAGCCGTTCTGTTGATTTGACAACTGGAAGAATCCGTAGCGCAACGCCCACTTTGGTCTCTCCAATTCGGCGGAAATGCCGGTTGTGTAGCCCATGCTGTCGGCTGGATAATCCCAAACGGCGTTGGCGACCAGAGCCCAATTCATGAACTGAGTGCGCGGGTCATTGGCATACGTGTTGTTGTCGAAGATATCCTTCGCGCTGTACCGGCCGACAGTGAACGTAAGCCGAGTAGCCTGCTGATCTCCTGCGAGCGTGAGTTGGTCGGAAGGAACTGCCTCTTTCTCGCCGCCGAAGCCGATGGTCTGCCGGATGAAGAAGCGCGCGAGGTCCGCGTGGGGATAGCGTACTCCGATCTTGTAAGCTTCCCCATTGGTAAAGTCCTCGATGCCGAGAGTATCGTCCAGGCCGAAGCCCTGCCAACTCAACAGGTCTACGTGGAACTCGGCGCCGCGCCACAGCCGGTATCCGGCATAGAAGTCCAGGGAGACGGTCTCGCGGGCCTGACCGGCGGTGGGCAGGCTGTTGATGCCCGAGTATTTGGCGCTAAAGGAGGGATATCCCTGGCCGGTAATGGTGCTCTGCATGTGCCAGTTCCGCGTCGTTAATTGTGCATTTGCGGGTTCCGCGCTTGCCTTTGCGCCGCCCGTTGCCGGCGTGGCATCGTCCACCGCCGCCGGGGTTTGCGCCGATGCGCATGCGCCGGGAAAAAACGCTAGCGCGAACACGGCGGCCACCCCGAGCACGAGGGCAAGCCCAGCCGGCAGGCGGAGGGGCGAGCGGCGTGGGCGGAGAGGCATCGGGCGTGGGCGGCAGGTCGGAAACATGGAAAATCCTTTCAATCGGAGCGCGGCGGCAGGCGGATCGGGGATAGAATGGAGTTGTAACTATACCCCCACTCCGTATATACCATACTGGGGGTGGGTATTGTCAAGCGAAGGAGGTTTTCCATGTCCAGTCATGAGCGGGAGAAGGTCAAGTTGTTGCAGCGAGTCAAGAAACTGCGCGGCCAACTGGATGCAATTGAGCGCGCGCTGGCGGCCGATGAGGATTGCGGCGGGCAACTGATGCTGCTGGCCGCGGTTCGCGGCGGCATCAACGGTCTGATGGGCGAGGTGCTGGAGGATCACATCCGCTTCCATCTGGTGGACGGCGTCAAGGAGCAGATCGCCCCCGAATTGGCCGAAGACCTGATCGACCTGGTGCGCGCCTATCTCAAGTAAAGTCATTTTGAAAGAATTGTTTGTCCGTTTGAAGCGGATGCCTTGAGAGCCGCTTCGACGCTTCCTCCTGTCCCCATAGTAGTAGGCGAACAACGCGGCAATTGTTAAGGTTTGGTTGATTCTAGAAACAGGGATCAGGGATCAGCGCATAGTTGGAAAGTGGTTCACTTCATTGAAGTTCCAAAGAGGAAACTTTACGGGAATCCTGCGTTGATCCCTGCCCGAAAGCCAGACTGCTCCCGAGCAAGACAATAGCGATGAAGACCGATGAAAGGACCGCGCCGATTCTCGCCACGCCTGCTCCGATGCACGGGTTTCTCATGCCAGAACTTCTCCGTCAAGCAGCGAGGCGCTATTTCACGCCCGCGGCCTCCGCAAAACCCTGTGCCTGTTCCGGCGGCGTCGTGTTTGCCGGCGGCGGGGTGGCAAACGAGGAGTTTTTGGCGTTGATCGCGTTGGAGTAATCCGGGCCGAGGCCCAGCTTCTTTAGCGCGCGGGAGTCGGGCATCAGCTTCGTTTGCCAGCCCTGGTCGGCCTGATATTTCTGCATCGCCGCCTTGGTGGTAGCGTCCCAGTTGCCGTTGGCCGCCCCGCTCAGATAATGCACGCGAATGAGGGCTTGCTGAATCTCGGTGATGCGTCCTGGCTCTATGGCCTGCTGGCCGCGCGGGCGGCGCGCTTTGCCTTTATGGCTGTGGTGCTTCGTCGGGCTGCTGGCGGAGGCAGGATGAGGATCGACCCCATAGGCCGGCGACGCGGCCAGAGCCGCTGCCAGCACAAATGCCGCGCTTGATCGAAAAAAAAGCACGCTGAATCACCTCAGGAAGTTCAGTTTCTCGCCTAACCTTGGGTCGAAGTTTAGCGAATTGCTCGGAGCGGCGGCAAGAAAAAAATCAATTCAGGACAAAGAATTCAAATAGCTACAGAAAGGAACTAAGTGCCCCATCCTTGCGACTTTTTTCTGTCGCAAGGATAAGACACCACAAACCCCTCATTACAGGAACAGTGAAAATCCTCCACACGCTATTGCAGCGTTCCGCCCTGGTAGTTAATCCCTCCTTCGGGATGGCGCGGGTCCATGACTTCGAAGACCACATCATCGCCCGTCTTGAGTTTGCCCGCTACGTCATCGAATTGTTCCTTTGTGCCGGTCGCCTTCTTGTTGACGCGCAGGATCACCTGTCCGGGCTCCAGTCCTTGCAGGTCGGCGAAGGAACCGGTCCTAACCGACTGTATAACCACGCCAGGGGTTTTCAGCTTGGCGGCCATCGAGGGGGAGGCATCGCGCACTACCAGGCCCAGCTTGGCCTCGCCCGCGTCGCCCTTGTCGTCGGGACCGGCCACGGCTTGCTGGTTGCCCAACTCGGCAAATACCTTCTCGCGGTCGCCGATGGTGACCTTGGCGTCGGCCTGCTTGCCGTCTCTCAGGTAGCCCAGGCGAACGCTGCTGCCCGGCCTGCGGCTGGCGATCTCGTTCACCAAATCGTCGCCGTCCTTGATCGAGCGCCCGTCGATCGCCGTGATAATGTCGCCTGCCTTGAGTCCGGCCGTATCAGCCGGCCCCCCAGGCATGACTTCCTGCACCAGCACGCCGCTCTTGAACCCATAGACTCGGTTGACCGCGCCCGAGAGATCCTGCCGGAACTGAATGCCGATGGAGCCGCGCGTTACCTTGTGGCTCGGACTGATCAGATCGTTGTACACCTGGGCCACGGTATTCGAGGGCATGGCGAAGCCCAGCCCCTGATAGCCGCCCGACTGCGTGTAGATCGCCGTGTTCACGCCGATCACATCGCCGTTCATATTCAGCAATGGCCCGCCAGAGTTGCCCGGATTAATCGCCGCGTCGGTCTGGATGAAGTGCTGGAACTGGCCGCTGGCGCCTGGCTCGATGGTCCGGTTCTTGGCCGAGATGATGCCGGCGGTCACGGTCTGCGCCAACGCAAACGGGCTGCCGATCGCCTCCACCCAATCGCCCACCTGCGTCGCATCCGAGTTGCCCAGTTGGACGGTCGGCAGCGGCGAGCTTGTGTCGATCTTAATCACCGCCAGGTCGGTCGCCTTGTCAACGCCGATGACGTGCGCCGGGCGGCCCAGATCCTGCGAATCGGGGTCGGTCGAGAGCTTGACGTAGATCTTGTCGGCCTTGTCGATCACGTGATTGTTGGTAATGATGTAGCCCTTGGAATCGACGATGAAGCCCGAGCCAAGCGACTCGCGGACCTGGCCGTCCTCTCCGCCCTCCTGGTCGGGCATCTGCCCGCCAAAGAAGCGGTTGAAGAAGTCCTGGAAGTTACCCTGGCCCTGTCCTTGTCCCTGCGGTTGATCCTGGTCCTGGTCTTGATCTTGATCCTGGTCTCCCGGCTTCTGCGGCATGGGCATCGTCCGGCCGTGGAAGTTGCGGTTTCCCTTGTTAGCGGATTGCTTGGGCAGCGTCTCGGTGTTGATGTTCACCACTGCCGGCCCAACCTTCTGGGCAATCCTCACAAAATCGTTGGGAGGCACCGTGGAATTGACCACTTTCAACGGAGTGGCGTCGGCGCTGTCGTTCTGTTTCTCCTCGCCGCGCACTCCGTGAGCGGCAAAGGAACCGGCCACAATGGCGGCCGAGAGCGTGGCGAGCATGATAAATGCTGATGTCAGACGGCGCGTGCGCAGCCGTTCAATAAGCGATTTCATCGGTTCGTTAACCTCTTCGAGTGTCCAGCCTCGCGGCTGGCTTGTTCTGTTGGATTAGTTCGTTCTGGTTGTTCTGCTTGTTCATTTTTGCTGAATACTCTTGCCATCCAGTATAGCCAGTCGCGGGCAAGCCCGTCTGGCCGAGGGCGCAAGTACCTTGCTTGGAGGCTGTCCAATCTCCTTTGCTTCAACGGCTTCGAGTCTCAGGTGACATCGCGGCGGAGAACCTCTCCACTCCTATAGACGTGACGGGTTCAAAAGAGTCGCGCGAAAGAGTCCGGCGCAAGGAGTAAGAAAGGTGCTGTGGTAACATCCGTCATGGATTTCGCTCGAAAAGCCCAAAACCGGCTGCCCCAACCTCGCCGCTTCTTCCCAGCCAGGCTTGGACTCGTTGCACTTGCCGCGCTCGCCGCCGCGCTGGCAACTCCCCGTTGCGCGGCCCAAGCCTCGCCCCAGCCCACGCCGTCTGCGCCCTCGATGCTTGACCGCTTAAGCGCTCTGACGGCCGGCGGCAAAAGCGCCTGGAACCCCGGCCAGTTGGCCACAATGGAGCGCCTGCGCGACGCCGCCCTCAACGACCCCTATGCCCTCAACGAGTTGCGCCACCTCACCGGCAACATAGGCCCGCGGCTCAGTGGCTCGCCCCAGGCGGAACAGGCCGTCTACTACGTCGCCGCGCGGATGAGCGCTCTGGGCGCTGAAGTCTCGCTCGAAAAGGCTACCGTCCCTCACTGGGTGCGCGGCGTCGAAACGGCCGAGGTGATTTCCTGGCCGGGACAGGCGCAGGGCACCACCCAGAAGGTCGTACTCACAGCCTTGGGCGGCAGCGTAGCCACGCCCGCCGAGGGACTCACCGCCGAGGTCGTTGTCGTCAACGACTGGAAGCAGCTCGCCGCTCTGCCGCCCGGCGCGGTAAAGGGCAAAATCCTGCTCCTCAACCACAAATTCGATAAGGAGCTGGCTGCGGTCGGCGACGGTGGCGCCGCCTACGAGGGTGCGGTGGTCTATCGCGGCGCTGGCCCGGTCACGGGGGCGCGCCTGGGCGCGGCAGCCGTTCTCGTTCGCTCCGTCGGCGGGGCCGACTTCCGCCTGCCCCACACCGGCGAGACCATATACTCCGACGCCGTTCCCATAATCCCCGCCGCCGCGGTCACCGCAGAAGACGCCGACCTGCTCAGCTACCTCGTCAGCCAGGGCCCGGTCAAGCTGCATCTGACCCTCACCCCGCAAACGCTCCCCGACGCTTCCAGCTATAACGTCATCGCCGACTGGAAGGGCACGGAACACCCCGAACAAGTAGTCATCGTCTCCGGCCACCTCGACTCCTGGGATTTGGGCACCGGCGCAATCGACGACGGCGCGGGCGTCGTGGTTTCCATGCAGGCCATTCACCTGCTGAGTCAGCTCGGCATCCATCCCCGCCGCACTGTCCGCTTCATCGCATGGATGAGCGAGGAAGAGGGTTCACAGGGCGCGGCCGCATACATGGCAGACCACAAG
>JBEKPI010000170.1:0-7772 GCA_049520855.1 Occallatibacter sp. | reverse complement strand
CTGGCCGCACGGCTGGGGCAGGTGCTGATCGGCGATGTCACGGCTATTGGTGAAGGCCCCGTTTTCACGCGGCAACTGATGCAGGGCCGGCTCAATGGCTTTTACCGGCACACGGGCGGTGGGCCTTGCTTTCTCTCGGTGCAGGCTGGGGCCTTCCGGGCTGAGGCTATGGAGCGTGGGGCCGCAGAGGTCAGCGTCTTTCGTCCCGCGATTGAGGCGGCGCAGATTCGCACCCGGCCCAGTGAGCGCTTCCGGGGCGCGGCGCAGAGTGTGGACCTGGGTTCGGCGCAGCGTATCGTGAGCGTGGGTCGCGGGATCAAGGACGCCGCCAGCCTTCCGTTGGTTCAGGAATTGGCAACGGCGCTGGACGCGGAGCTGGGCGCATCGCGGCCCATCTGCGACAATGCCTGGCTGCCCATGGACCGGCAGGTTGGCAGTTCAGGGCAGACCGTGGCCCCGAAGCTCTACGTGGCCGTGGGCATCTCCGGGGCTATCCAGCATCTGGTGGGGATGAAAGGCTCGCAGTGCGTCGTCGCGATCAACAAGGACGCTGGCGCGCCCATCTTTGAAGTAGCCGACTACGGCATCGTAGGCGATCTTTTCGAGGTGGTCCCGGCGTTGACCGAGGCGGTAAAGGCGACCAAGCAATAGATCAATCCAACTGCTTCAGCCAACCAGTTCCAGCGCGCGGATGGTCTCTTTGCGCACGGTAAGCCGCTCGACTAACTCAGCGCGCACTTCGTAGCCGCGGCCCGGCGAATCTGGAACAGCTATCTCGCCCGCCGGCGAAACCGTGATCTCCGGCTCGACGATCTCTTCAGCCCAGTAGCGCGCCGAGGCGGAGACATCGCCCGGCAGCGTGAAGTTTTCCAGGGTGGAGAGCGCGATATTGTGCGAGCGGCCCACGCCGGTCTCCAACATGCCGCCGCACCAGACGGGAATGCCCCGCTCCTGCGCCGCGTTATGCACGGCGATGGCCTCGGAGAATCCGCCCACGCGGCCCAGCTTGATGTTGATGATGCGGCACGACTCCATCTCGATCGACGCCAGCGCATCGCGCCGGTTGCGGATCGATTCGTCCAGGCAGATGGGGGTTTGCAGGCGCTTCTGCAGCATCGAGTGGTAATAGAAGTCGTCGTGCCAGAGGGGCTGCTCGATCATCAGCAGATCGAAGGCGTCGAAGCTCACCAGGTGGTCGGCATCGCGGAGCTTGTAAGCCGAGTTGGCGTCGCAGCTAAGCGAAATTCCCGGCCAGCGGCTGCGTACCTTCTCGAAGACCTCGACATCCCAGCCCGGCTTGCATTTCAGCTTGATGCGCTGATAGCCGGCGGCCAGTTCGCTGTCGATGATCGCCATCAGCTCGGGAATTGAAGACTGAATCCCCAGCGAAACGCCGCAGGAGATCGTCTCGCGCACGCCGCCGATCAGGTGGGAGAGGGAAATCCCCTCGCGCTGCGCCTCCAGATCCCAGATGGCGTTCTCCAGCGCGGCCTTGGCCATGCGGTTGCCGCGCACCCGGCGGAAGATGCGCGAGCACTCGCCACCGTGCAGAGGCAATTCGGCGGCCAGCATCGGCCCCAACTCATGGACGATGACCTGCCAGGCGCTGTCGGTCGACTCGGCGGAGAAGAACGGATGCTCGCCGGCCGTACATTCGCCCCAGCCGGTCAGCCCCTCGGACCTGATCTCCGCGAGCAGGATTCGCCGGCTGCGGGTAACGCCAAAGCTGGTTTCAAAGGGACGCACCAGGGGCATGTGCAGTTCGCGCAGGATGATCGCATCGATTCTCATAGATTTTCTATTCCTTTGCTCTTTAACAGGTTGCGGAAAAACTCGTTCGGGGTTGCTTGAAGTGTCAGGGCACGACTTTAGTCGTGCCGCAAGTGCCACAAAATCAGCGCGGGCTTCAGCCCCTGCGGGATGTTTCTTGGGCATCCGGCCCTAAATCAGACCTTTTTCCGCAGCCTGTTAAGCCGACTTCGGCCTGCGTGAGGGAACCCAACTGGAAGATTCCATTCCCCTCCGCGTCGAGGGTGAAGTCGAGTACGGCCAACCCCCTGGAATATGCCTCTTGAAACTTGCGGCGGTTCTCTAACTGGACGGCAAGGGCGCGTTCCCGGTCCGCTTCGCTGGCCTTCCACTGGTAGATGGAGGCCGGAACCGTAATTCGCTCCTCCAAGTCACGACAGCCCGCCTGACGGCCTTCAAGAATTGCCTCAACCCTGGGCGAATCGAGCTGCCATTCGGCGACGAGACGGTCCGTCGGAAGCCCACCTTGCAGGTGAGATGAGGATACACCATAGAAATCGACCTCATACCGGCAGGCAATCGCTCCCAGCTTGTGAAGATTGAGATAGGCGTTCTTGATCTCCAGCGGATCGAAGGTCCACTGCATGAAGCGGATGCCGCGCGCCAGCGCGTCGCGGCGCTGCTCCAGCTTGAGTTGCGTTCCCAGGCCGCGATTTCTGTAGCCTTCGCGCACGGCGAGCATGTGAGAGTGCAGGTAAGGGCGCGGCCCGCCCGCAGCAGCCTTTACGCCGGGCCAGGAGAGAACGAAGCCCACGAGCAATTGGGAACTCTTCTCCGTGTCAAAAGCGCCGATGACCTGACCGCCGATCTTCTGCGCCAGCAGAAAGGCCTTGCGTGGAAAGACTTCGCTGGCGTCATAGCCCCAGGTCTCGATCTGCAATTGGACGCAGGCCTCCAGTTCATCTCGGCCCAGGCAGGCGCGAAGTTCGATCATGGCCGCGCCTCCGGGCCGGAAGCCTCGGCCAGCTTGCGCTTCGCCGCCGCCCACAGCTCCTCAAGCTCGGCGGGAGCCAACTGCTCCAAAGGCCGCTCGGAGGCCAATTCCATTGCATGAAACCTCTGACGAAAGCGCAGGTTGCAGCCACGCAGCGCCATCTCGGCATCGACGCCCAGGTGGCGGCCCAGATTGACCACGGTAAACAACAGGTCGCCCAGTTCGGCCTCGACCGCTGGCTTGCGCGCCGGATCGCCGGAGGCGGCTTCGGCCTCCAACTCCGCCGTCTCCTCGGCCAGCTTTGGCAGCAGATCGCGCCAGTCGGGCCAGTCGAAGCCGGACTTCCGAGCCTTTGCGCCGAGCTTGGAGGCCTCGGCAAGTGCCGGCATCGCCCGCTGGACCGAATCCAATCTCGACGCTGAAGGCCTCTGCGCCGAAGGCGCGCCTGCTGCATGCAATGCTTCCGCCGCCTTGATCTCTTCCCAGTTGCGCAGCACCTCTGCCGGCGAGCCCGCCGCATCGACATCGGCGCGATTGCCGGCGGCCCGCGATGCCTCGTCGCCAAAGACGTGAGGATGGCGGCGGATCAGCTTATTGTTCAGATGCTCCAGCACATCGGCGATGGTGAAATGGCCTTCGTTGGCCGCCATTTCGGCATAAAAGAGCACCTGAAGCAGCAGATCGCCCAGTTCCTCGGCGAGATGCGGAAAGTCGCGCCGCTCGATGGCGTCGAAGACCTCGTAGGTCTCTTCCAGCGTGTATTTGCGAATGGAATCGAAGGATTGTTCGCGGTCCCAAGGGCAGCCGCCGGGAGCGCGCAGCCGGGCCATGATCGCGACCGACTGCTCAAACAAGGCCGCCGCCCGCGCCGGGGCCGATGCGAGGGGCGCGGAAGCCTGTGCGGTGGAGCTTTCAGGCGGAAGGTCCATGCACCTTCAGTCTATCGTGCACAGTCCACCGCTCTTCCAATCTCCGCGGCCGGGTGGCCCAGGTCCGGACTCTCGGACCTGGGAGACCACCTTATAACTGTTGTTACTTGAGGGCCGCCATCAGCGTGTCGAGGGCGGCGCGGGGCGGCCGGGTGAGCGACTCAGGCAGCGTGGCCAGCGGCTCTTCAACGATATTGAGTTGGTCGATGAACGTCGCTTTCTGCGTGTCGATGTAGAAGACGCCGGTGAGGATTTCGTCGTTGGCGGCGGACTCCATCAGGGTGCGCACGGCGTTGGCCTTGTCGGTGGGGTCGTAGTCCGGGAGCAGCTTGCGCAGGCGCAGGCTTGAGCCGTCGTGCATCTCGACTTCGTAGATCTGGCCAGAGTCGTAATCGACCTCGATCTCATCGAAGCTGGCGACAAAGCCGATCTCGTTGATAGGCTCGTCGTTTTCCTGCATGAATTTGTAGCTCTTGGTCGAGCCTTCGTGGTCGTTGAAGGTGACGCAGGGGCTGATCACGTCGAGCATCACCGTGCCTTTGTGGGCGATGGCGGCCTTGAGCATGGAGAGCAATTGCTTTTTGTCTCCAGAGAAGGAACGGCCGACAAAGGTAGCGCCCAACTGGATGGCCAGGGCGCAAGTGTCGATGGCGGAGAGATCGTTGACCACGCCTGTCTTCAGCTTGGAGCCGAGATCGGCGGTGGCCGAGAACTGGCCCTTGGTGAGGCCGTAGACGCCGTTGTCCTCGATGATGTAAATCATCGGCAGGTTGCGGCGCATCATGTGAACGAACTGACCCATGCCGATCGAGGCCGTGTCGCCGTCGCCGGAGACGCCGATGGTGGTCATCGTATGATTGGCCAGGATGGCGCCGGTCGAGACCGAGGGCATGCGGCCATGCACCGTGTTGAAGCTGTGCGAGCGGCTCATGAAGTAGGCCGGGCTCTTGGAGGAGCAGCCGATGCCGCTCATCTTCATCACCCGCTCCGGCTCGACGCCCATCTCGTACATGGCGTCGATGATGCGCTCGGAGATGGCGTTGTGGCCGCAGCCGGCGCAAAGCGTGCTCTTGCCGCCGCGGTACTCAACAATCGGAAGGCCGATGTGGTTGACCTTGGGTCCTGGCGTAGCCTGGGCGGTTGCGGTTGCCATTTAGAGGCCCTCCTTGGTCGCAAATTCTTCGGTGATCGATTCGGCGTCCATGGGGAGCCCGTTGTAGTGGAGAATGCTGCGCAGCTTGGGCGCCTGGTCGGGCGCAAGATCGAGCTTGAGCAGACTGGCCAACTGCGCGTCGCGGTTCTGTTCGACCACATAAACGCGCTCGTGCGAGGCCACAAAGTCGTGGACCTCGTGCGCGAAGGGCCAGGCGCGGATGCGCATGTAATCCACGTCCTTGCCGTGGCGCTTCTTGATCTGGTCGCGGCTTTCGCGCAGCGCGCAATCGGTGGAACCGAAGGCCAGGAAGCCGATCTTCGAGGTTCCGTCCTTGATCGTGAGCGGGGCGGGCAGCAGCTTGCGCGCGCTTTCAAACTTGCGCGAGAGACGATCCATCAGGGCCACGTATTCGTCGGGATTCTCGGTGTAGCCGGCCGCGTCGTTGTGTCCCGAGCCGCGGGTAAAATAGGCGGCCTTGGGGTGGCGTGTTCCGGGCAGGGTGCGCCAGCCGATGGAGTCGCCATCCACGTCGCGGTAGCGGGCAAAGCTGCCCAAACGCTCCAGATCCTCCGCGGTGAGCACTTTGCCGCGATCCAGCGGCTTTTCGGGATAATCGAAAGGCTCCGACATCCAGTTATTCATGCCCAGATCGAGATCGGTGAGGACAAAAACCGGAGTTTGCAGGCGCTCGGTCAGGTCGAAGGCCGCTTGCGTCAGCTCGAAGCATTCCTTGACCGTGCCGGGCAGCAGAAGAATATGCTTGGTGTCGCCGTGCGAGAGAAAGGCCGCCGAAAGCAGATCGGCCTGCTGGGTGCGCGTAGGCATGCCGGTGGAAGGCCCGCTGCGCTGCACGATGATGATGACGCCGGGAATCTCGGCGTAGTAGCCCAGCCCGGAGAACTCGGCCATCAGCGACATGCCGGGGCCGGAGGTCGAAGTCATGGCGCGCGCGCCCGCCCAGCCCGCGCCCATCACCATGCCGATGGCGGCCAGTTCGTCCTCGGCCTGGACAACAGCAAAGGTGGCCTTGCCTTCCGGGGTGACGCGCAGCTTCTTGAGCAGGTCTGTGGTGGCCTCGACTACTGAAGTCGAAGGCGTAATCGGATACCACGCCACAACCGTCACGCCGGCAAAGACCGCTCCCATGCCGCAGGCCGCGTTGCCGTCGATGACGATCTTGCCCGCGGTTCCATTCATGCGCTCTATGTAGAATGGGTCGCGCTTGGGCAGGTTCTCCTGAGCGTAATCGAAGCCCGCCTTGACAGCGCCGAAGTTCAGGTCGAAGACCTTTTGCTTCTTGGCGAACTGGCGGCGCAGATTGCTCTCGACCACGCCAAGATCGATAGCCAGTATCTGGGCGACCACGCCCACATAGACCATGTTCTTGACCAGCTTGCGCAGCTTGGCCTCGGGACAGATGGCGGCCGTGATCTTGTCGAAGGGGACCGGATAGAGAGTCACGTCGTTGCGCACCTGGTCCAGATTCAGAGTCTGGTTCAGGTTCTGCTCGAAGATGGCCACGCCACCGGCTGGCAGGGCCAGCACATCGGTGCGGGCGGTCTCCGGATTCAGGGCAACCAGTATCTCGGCCTCGCGCTTGTAGGCAACATATCCGTTGCTGCTGGCGCGGATGATGAACCATGTGGGCTGCCCGGCAATGTTGGAGGGGAAAAGATTCTTCCCGCTGACCGGAACGCCCATTCCGAAGATGGCTTTCAACAGAACGCTGTTGGCGGATTGCGAACCGGAGCCGTTCACCGTTGCTACGTTGATGCTGAAATCGTTTGTGACTCTCGCGCTTGTTGTGGTTGCGCCCTCAACTTGACCCAGGGCAAGGTTGCCTGTCGCCATGTGGCGGAATTCCCTTCCGAAAAAGTCTGGATGGACTAAAACTTTCTCTCAGATGTGATTATAGTCACTTTTTGGCTTCGGCGTCCCCGTATTCGGCACGGCGGTAACGCCTTTGAGTCCCACGAAATGGAACGGGCTGGGGCTATTCCGAAACGGGCCGGATGCGGCTCTCGCGCGCCGCCGGAAGTGGATCGATCTCATCCGGAAGACTGTCTTGCATCCAAACACTTTGATCCCTCTCGACTTGCGAGCGCCAGGGGGGAGTATACTGGCGCTGAGCCGAAAGAGCCGATGGGGTTTCCGGTCTGGTTGGTTCGCATCCCTTTCCCTGCGAAGAGCGCACATAGCTGGCCCATCTCCAGCGGGCCGCACAGATTTGCGCCGGAGTTCACGATGAAGCTGGTTTCCGACGCCCGTCAACTGTTGCTCCATCTTGGAGTGGTGTTGTGCGGAATCGGCTTGGGGCTTGCTCTGGCCTACTCGATTGCCCATGCGATCCAATTGCAGGAGGGCCGCACGGCGCTGAAAGCCTACGCCCAGCGGCTGGTTAAAGCCGCGGATCAGCTCGACGCCGAAGATACAGAGGCCGTTGCCAAGGTCACTCAAGACAATCTTCCCTTTTGTTCTGACCAGGAGATTGCCTTCCTGCGGGATTATGTCTTCCACTCACAGGACATTCGCGACATTGGCCGGACGAAAGATGGAAAGCGCTACTGTTCTGCGGGCGTAGGCAAGCTCGCTCAGCCCGAGGCCACAGTTGCGCCCGACTTTGCCACCGGCGGATTGAAGGTCAACCGGCAGGCCGCATTGACGATCTCGAACAAGACGACCGGATTTGTAGTGGAAAAGAATGGCGTGGAGCTGAGTCACAATCCCGGGGCCATCCAGAAATTTGAAGAACCGCCCATGTTTTTCAGTGGGTTCCTCTACGACCGGCTGAGCGGGACCATGAAACAGACCGCCGGGCCGGATGTTCCGCTGTCTCTGGACGAAGTGGCAGCCGGCGAACCCATCGAGCGCAACGGGATCTTCTTTCAGCCGCTCTGCTCTCAAACCACGATGGTCTGCCAGGTCGCCGCCGAGCGCCGCGGCG
>JBEKPI010000169.1:0-7772 GCA_049520855.1 Occallatibacter sp. | reverse complement strand
GCGTTGTAGGTGACGGACTGGGGGGTGACGTTCGGGTAGGCGTTGCTCACGAAAATGCCATTCGGATTGAGCTGTGTCGAGTCATAGAGGTAGTTGTCGCCGTGGTGGAAGAGCTGGCGGCGGGTCGGATCGTTGTTGTTGAAGGCGTCGAGGATGATGTTGGTGCCGATCACGTGCAGGTCGGTGCGGTCGCTGAACTTGTAGTCGAACTTGGCGGTCGCGGCCACGTCCTGCTTGGGTGAGTTGGTCTGGTAGCCGTCGGAACTCTGGTAGTCGCTATCCAGCCAGAAGTGGGCCTTGTTATGCCAGAAGCTGCCCGAGTTGATGTCGCCGAGGACCTGGTAGGTGTTCCATGATCCATAGGTCACTTCGCCACGGATGTGAGGGGCATCGCTGAGCTTGGGCGAGAAGAAGTGAATGGATCCGCCGAAGTTCGAGGGGCCGATATCGGAGGCGGTGCCGGGGCTGCGATCGAAGTCCACGTAGCCGATGGCGGCGGCGGGAACATACGCCCAGGAGTGGTGGCTGGGGTCGTTCGAGTCGTTGAAGGGGACGCCGTCCCAGGTCATGGTGTAGTCGTCGTCGACGAAGCCGCGGAAGTATATCTTGGCCTGGCCGTTGCCGATACCGTTGGTGGTATAGCTGACGGTGCCAGGAGCAGCCTGGATGATGTCGGCGAAGTCGGTCACCGGCGAGGTGTACTCGCTGACATAGTTGCTGGTGATCTCGGTGCGCGCCGATGCGGCGTCGATCAAGGACTTTACGGGAGCGAGCTGCGCGGCGAGCGAGGTCACATCCTCGGACTCCACAGTGACTTCTTCGGCCACCGAAGCCACGGCCAATGGCACCGAAACCGAGGCCGCACTGCCTGGAACCACGTTCACGCTCCGGCCGGTCACGGAAGAGAACCCGGGAGCGGAGACTTCTAGCGAGTAGTTGCCCGCGGCCAAACCCGTGACGGTGAATTTGCCTTCGTCGCCGGTGACGGCCGTCTGGACTTGGTCCCCATCTGCGTCGCGCACCACGATGGAGGCGCCACGCACCCCCTCGCCGCGGGGATCGACCACCGCGCCCTGGATCGAGACTTGGCCCGCGCCACTGGCCGCTTGTTGGGCCCACGAAAGGGCATTGCCTGATGTCAGAACCACCAGATACACAAATACGGGTATGGCTTTAAGCCATCTGCTTATGACTATTCGCATGAATTTTGGTCTCCTTGGAATGGCAGGGAGATGGGGATCTGAGGAATCGCCCTGCTTGCCTTAGAGCTTATGAAGACAATGCGACAATCCGGTTACTATGCGATAAATATTCTTTAACAATTCCGCCCGTAGCCTGTTCCCAGCGTCCCGCTCAGCTCTCGATGGCGGCCATGATCGCCGCGCGCCGCGCTTCGGGTAGCGGGGGCATCGCGCCGGTCTGCGAGGCCATCCAGGCGCCCCAGCGGTTGCCTGCCTCATTGAGCGTGGCCAGCGAGGCCCCGCGCAGCAGATAGTGCGTCATGGCTGCCGTAAACGCATCGCCCGCGCCGATGGTGTCAGCCGCTTTGATAGGAATTCCGGGGTGAGAGTCAATCTCGTCGCGCGTGACAAGCAGGCTGCCGCGTGCGCCGCGAGTCACGGCCACCATCTGAAGAGTCGGAAACTCTTTCAGCAACCGCAGCGCGCCGGCTGCGGGGTCATTCACAGCCGGCAATCCCAGCAGCCCCATCACCTGCGCCGCCTCTGCATCGTTCATCTTCACCACGGTAGCCAGCCGCAGAGATTCGCGGATGACCGCGCCCGAATAGAACGGCGCGCGCAGATTCACATCGAAGACCCGTACGCACGAGGCCGAGGTCATCGCCACCAGCGACTGGATGGTCTGGCGCGACTCTCGGGATCGCTGCGCCAGAGAGCCAAAACAGACAGCATCCGCCCTCTCGGCCAGTTGCGCCCAGCGGTCGGTCAGCTCCAGCGAATCCCATGCGGCCGGCTGATGAATCGTATAACTCGGCTGCCCGCTCTGGAAGCTGACCGTCACCCGGCCCGTCTCATTCTCCGGGTCCACCTCAAGAAAGCTGGCGTCGACCGGCAGCGGATCAAGCAGCTCGGTCGCCTTGCGGCCCAGTTCGTCGCGACCGATGCGGCTCAGAATCGCCGCGTGGTTGCCCAGCCGCCCGGCCATCACCGCAAAGTTGGCCGGCGCGCCGCCTAATTGCTCCCCCTCCGGCAAAATATCCCAGAGCAATTCGCCGATTCCCAGAATCAGATGCGGTTGCTTCAAACTCCCCCTCCTGCACGCCCCCGTATTTGCCGAACTTTCCCTGTTCCCTATTCCCTATTCCCTGCTTTATCCCACCGCCAGATCGAGCAATCCTCGTAATTTGCCGACGCATATTCCCCTTCCGGCTGGTTAGAGAGAATCTTATGGTCGGCAATCGCATCCTGTCGGGACCGCCGCACCTGACCCAGAAAGATCCGCACAAATCCAGGTTGCCTGCTCCGTTCGCTCTCCAGCACGTGTTCTTGCTCGTTATTGACGTAGATCAGGTCCAGTTGCCCAGTCTGCCCAGTCAAACTCTGACTCCAGGCATTGAGCAGCCGCCTCATCACCGGCGCGCCAAAGGGATTGAACATGAACACCAGACACGGCCCAGCGGGAAGCCTGAACTCAATCGCATCGCCGCAAATGATCTTCATCGGCGCCAGCGCCCGCCCTGTAGCCCGCCAGGCCGTCAGGTTCTTCCGGGCAATCCGCGCCAGCGTTGGATTCAGTTCCACTCCCACAACCTGACGAAAAGGCATCTGCGCCGCCAGCAGGATCGCCCGCCCCATCCCCGCGCCTATATCGATAAAGCTGGCATCCTCGATCGCCCAGCCTGGCCGGCTTTTCTTCAAGCGGCGCAGCAGCTCCCGAAAGACCGACGGCGCTACCCCGTAGTAGGCCGTCGCATGGCGGTCATGCGGATGCCCGCTCTTCAAGTGCCGCCCGGCAACCAGGCCGCTGGTCCGCACCCCAAACTCCTCGTCGAAGGGATGGCGCATGAACCCATCCCCGACTTTGAGGCCCGGCAAAAATCGCCGGACTGCCGGCGTCCCAGATGTCTTTGACGGCATTTTTCTAGCGCGGACGAAGCGACTTGATCGCCTCTGGCAGATGCTCTTCGATCGACTTGGCGCGCTCGGCTGCAATGCCCCCCAGATAGGACGGCGCAGGCGTCGCCGTAAGCACCAGAACCAGAGCAATCAGAGAGAAGCAAAGCCCCGCAATCCCGGCGGAGACCAGCATGTGGTAGGTGTCGGCGGCATCCAGGCCAAAAACGTTGAAGGCCACATGCTCCATCGGCTTGATATGCTTCAGAACCGCCAGCGCGAAGAGGAAGAAAAAGACGGCCAGCGAGGTCAGCACGGCCAGCGTCACGTCCAGGCTGCGGTGGAACTTCTGCCGCGCGCGGCAATGAGGACATTCGGCAAAATGCTGCTCGTAGTCCTTGCGCATCTCCGGCGAGATTCCTGAGATGTCATACCGCCAGCTTGCCAGGATGGCGCCTGCGACCGTGTCTGTGCATCGGGTTCTTGCCATATAAATTAGACTCACTTTGCAAAGGATGTGTTCGACCGCCATCGAGTTCGGCGGCTCACGCGGCGAGGGGGGCTTTTGCCCCTGGATGCTTCGCAGCCCGGCCAGTCTTCCGTGGCGCGGCCCAGTCCGCTCTGCATCCCCAGAGCGAAATGCCCTGGCGTCTCCCTTGCCCATCTACCTGGTACAGAGTGATGCCCGTCTCTTACAAGTGTAACTTATACCACTAAAAGAAAATAGAAGAAAGGGGTTCGTGCTGGCTGGCGACCAGCAGCCGGTTGGCCAGCAGGCTGGCGCGGCCGTTCAAGGCTCGCTCGGCGGTGACCCGCGCCAGTTCCGGCAGGTTATTGCTTTCAGACAGATGCGCAAGAATTACATAAGCCGCCTGGCCGTCGTAGCCGCTCTCCAAAAAGCCCGCCGCGGCCTCGTTCGACAGGTGGCCCACGCGCGACAGCACCCGCTGCTTGACCTGCCAGGGGTAAGGGCCGTCGCGCAGCATCTCCAGGTCGTGGTTCGATTCGAGCAGCAGCAGATCCACCCCCTGAAGCTGCGCCTTGACGTTGGGCGGGATGTAGCCCAGATCGGTGGCAAAGCCCATCCGCACCCCCTCGGCCCCGAAGACAAAGCCCACCGGGTCGGCGGCATCATGGGGAATGGTGAAAGGACTAATCCGGATGTCGCCAATCTCGAAGGGCTCGCCAGCTGTGAAGTACTCCACCGCCGGAAGCCATGTGGGATCTTCCTTCCGGGATGGCGGCTCTGCGGGAGAATCGTTGCCGGACGCCGGACCTGTGGGAGAATCCTGTTTTGTGTCAGCGCACGGCTTCAGTCGTGCCGCCAATGCCCCATGATCGACGCGGGCTTCAGCCCCTGCGTTCCGCTCTTCGCTCAACGCCCCAGCCGCCTCGATCAGATCGTTCTCGTCCTGCTCACCCTCCTCGATAGCCGCGTCCGCCTCCGCCTGCCGCTCCGCGGCCTGCCTGCGCGTCTGCTCCAGCCACTGCGCATAGGTCATCTGCCGGCGCGGGGTCAGCCAGCGCATCCAGGCGCGATGCGTGCCCTCGGTAAAGTACACCGGAATATTCAGCTTGCGCGCGGTCACAGCCACGCCGCCAACGTGGTCGGAGTGCTCGTGGGTGATGACGATGGCGTCCAGCGTCTCCGGCTCCTCGCCGGCCAGCCGCATACGCCGGAAGATCTCCCGGCAGCTCAGCCCGCAATCCACCAGAATCCGCGTCCGCCCCCCGGAGACAACCGTGCTGTTGCCCTTCGACCCCGACGCCAGCACCGTGAATCGCACCATGATTTGAGCATAGCGCGTGGGCCTGTGCATTGCAGGACGCTGATTTGAGCAGTTCCTGCAGAAACTCTCATCAACGGCGATTCCTATTTGAAAAACGCGTCGAAGATGCCGTCCTCGATGACGTCACTGGAAGTCCTTCCCTCAGCGCCGCTCCAACTCCCCGCTGTTTGCGAATCGAAATCGGCAGTAGGCGATGGGGTTGATTCCGGGGCGCTGTCGGGGGCGAGAGCAATGCGCAACAACTCTCCGCGATCCAGCCAGATAAGGCTGCACTCTTCGCAGGAGTCGATGACCACATTGCCCGGACCGCCATAAAAATGCGCGTCCATCGGTCGGTGGCACTGCGGGCAGTTGATCTTGCGCTTCAGGTCGTCCTTGTCGGGAGGGGGCGGTGCGGCAACTGCCCTATGGGCACTGCGCTGCTCGTCGATCATGCCTTCCAGCCCTCCCATGGCAATGAGCATGCCGTTGCATTTTGTGCAGTAAATGATGGGGCTCGTGCCAAGATAGGCATGATTCAGCGGGACGCTGCACACCGGGCAGTCATGCCCGCTCTGCTCTTCAAGCACGCGCACTCCATCGTCGTTCTTCTCTGGGAAGCAGACGCTCTGGCAGTATTCGCACTTGAAGCTCGCCATGTCCGCCTTGAGCTTCATCGGGGCGCCGCAGGAAGGGCAGTTCATTGTGCTTTCCCGCATTCTGCGCAGAACTTCGCGCGTTGAGGAATGGATTTTCCGCACTCGATGCAGAACTTCGAGCCTTCGGAGCCGGCAGCAGCGCCAACACCGGCATCGATCAGCGCCGGAACAGGAACTGCGGAGGCGCCCTGTCCCGGCGTTACGGATTTCAGAGAGTTTGACAGCACCTGCGCCACCGCCGCGCCCGCACCCAGGCCCATCCCCATGCCTGCTGCGCCGCTGGTGTTGGCCGCCGACAGGTCCAGCGACTCGGCCGCCGCGTACAGCGTATAGCGCCCAAGATCGCCGACCATGTTCATCCCGACCCGCTGGTCGAAGACCTTTTGCAACTCTTCCGGCAACGAGACGTTCTCAACAACGAACTGCTCCAGCCCGATACCGAGCGCCGCAAACGCCGGCTTCATCTTCTCAACGATTCTCTCGCCGAGCACGGTATGATTGGCGGCCATATCGAGGAAAGATAGATCGCTTGTCGCAAAGGTCTCCGTCGTGCAGCCCACGATCGTGTCGCGCAACTGCCCCTCCAGCTCGCTGGCAAAATAACTGTCGCGGGTGCCGCTGATCTGGTTGAAGAAGATGCGCGGATCGGCAACGCGATACGAGTAAATGCCGTAGCAGCGCAGCCGCACCGCACCGAATTCTTTGTCGCGGATGGTAATCGGCGTCGCCGTGCCCCACTTTTGATCGGTCTGCAAACGTGTCGAGAAAAAGTAAACCTCGGACTTGAACGGAGACTCAAAGCCCTTGTCCCAGTTCATCAGATCGGTGAGCAGAGGCAGATTGCGGGTGTTGAGCGTGTGCAGGCCGGGGCCGAAGACGTCGGCAATCTTGCCCTCGTTCACGAAGGCGGCCATCTGCGACTCGCTCACGGTCAGTTGACCGCCGTTTTCGATCTCCTGGTCCCGCATGGGGTAGCGATAGGAAAGAATGCCGCTCTCCGGTTCATTCCACTCAATGACCGCAATGAATTGCTTGCCCAGAAACTGTCCAAAGGTCATAATCTTCTCCGCCTGAAACTATAGCAGACGCCGTCCGTTCACCTGCGAGAACGCGATGAAACCCCGGGAACCACACGCCGCCCTGGCGCCGATGGGGCGGTCCGCCTCATGGTCACCACAGGCGAGAAGAGAGAATCGCGTGGAATCCCCGCCGGCTATGGCTGCGTGAGACCATCCCAGGGGATTTGCGATTCCAGATCGTCGTCCGTCTTCTCCCGCACGAAGACGTCGCTCGCCCTGTGCCATTGCGCCAACTGCCCGGCGCCGCCGCCGTCCAGGGCTACCCTGTAGGCTCCCGGCCCATTGTCGCCCGTCGCCCGCGCCAGAATGACGCCATCGTAGGCGATTCCCTTTTCCGCGATTACCGTCACTCTTTGACCCACATCGAACATCGCAACTCCCCCTTTTCGCGATTCTTCCTACCAGCCTAATCCTTTTATCCGAGTTTTTTCTGGATCGCCTGGAATTTTTGACTGGGGATTGAGCGCGGCCTGTTGGCAGTGCATGAAGCGCGAAGAGAACCCAGACCAGCCAACCCCGCCCCTGTGATAGTTTGGTTATAGCGGCCTTGGAACGAGCTCGTAGCTCAGTTGGTAGAGCAACGCCCTTTTAAGGCGTGGGTCCTGGGTTCGAGCCCCAGCGAGCTCACCACCCCTCCCGGCCCATTACGGATTATCCCGCCTGCACCCCAGGCGTCTCCTGCGCCGCGGGAGCCAGCGGCAGCGTAAAGTGAAAAGCCGCCCCCGAGCCAAGCTCGCTCTCCGCCCAGATGCGTCCGCCGTGAGCCAGCACAATGTGCTTGACGATGGCCAGGCCCAGCCCCGTGCCGCCGGATTCCCGCGAGCGCGCCTTGTCCACGCGGTAAAACCGCTCGAAGATGCGCCCCAGGTGCTCACTGGCAATGCCAGGGCCGAAATCCTGAACCCAAAACTCGACTTCCGATTCCAGCGGCGACGCGCCGACGCGAATCCGCTTGCCGGCCTTGGCGTACTTGAGCGCGTTTTCGATCAGGTTGCCGAAGACCTGATTCATCGCGTCGGAATCCGCCAGCACCAGCGTCTCCGGCGCGCCCGCCGATTCCAGCGCGACACCCGAGTCCACCACCACCCCGCCCAGCGACTCGATCGCGTCCTGCACCAGCGCGCTGGCCCGCGCCGGCTGAGGCGCCAGCTTGTAGTCCGGGCTTTCCACGCTCGCCAAAGCCAGCAGATC
>JBEKPI010000168.1:0-7799 GCA_049520855.1 Occallatibacter sp. | reverse complement strand
AACCACGAACCTTCTGCGAGCGAATAGCGAGCCGCTGGCCCCACCGCAGGTGGCCGGGAGCCCCAGGTCCGGATTTTCGGACTTGGGAAACCACGAACCTCCTGCGAGCGAATAGCGAGCCGCTGGCCCCACCGCAGGTGGCCGGGAGCCCCAGATCCGGATTCTCGGACCTGGGAAACCACGGACCCCCTGCGAGCGAATAGCGAGCCGCTGGCCCCACCGCAGGTGGCCGGGAGCCCCAGGTCCGGATTCACGAACCTGGGACACCACGAACCCCCTGCGAGCGAACAGCGAGCCGCTGGCCCCACCGCAGGTGGTTAGGCCGCAATCGCTTCGGTCGGCAACGCCAGCGCCTGCTGGCGAAGCGGTTCAAAGAGCACGCTGGTCAGGTAGCGCTCGCCGAAGTCGGGCAGCACCACCACAATCAGCTTCCCGGCATTCTCCGCCCGTGCGGCCACTTTGAGCGCGGCCGCAGCAGCAGCTCCCGAGCTGATGCCCACAAAGAGGCCCTCCTCTTTTGCCAGCCGCCGGGCCGTCTCGACGGCCTCGTCGTTGGTCACCTGCACCACCTCGTCGATCAGCTTGGTGTCGAGGATGCTGGGAACGAACCCCGCGCCAATGCCCTGGATCTTGTGCGGTCCAGGCTTGCCGCCACTGAGCACCGGGCTGTCGGTCGGCTCCACGGCCACAGCCTTGAACCCCGGCTTGCGCTCTTTGATGTATTTGCCCGCGCCGGTGATGGTGCCGCCTGTTCCCACGCCGCTGATGAGAATGTCAACCTTGCCGTCCGTGTCGTTCCATATCTCCGGGCCGGTGGTCGCGTAGTGGATCGCCGGGTTGGCCGGGTTGTCGAACTGCCCCAGAATGTATCCCTCCGGCGTCTTAGCCAGAATTTCGGCGGCCTTGGCGATGGCGCCTTTCATGCCATTGGGGCCGGGGGTCAGCACGATCTCCGCGCCGTAGGCCAGTAGCGCCACGCGCCGCTCCAGGCTCATCGTCTCCGGCATGGTGAGGATGATCTTGTAGCCCTTGACAGCAGCCACGAAGGCTAGCGCGATGCCGGTGTTGCCGCTGGTCGGCTCGATCAGCACGGTCTTGCCGGGCTTAATCTTGCCGGCTTTCTCGGCATCGTCGATCATCGCGAAGCCGATGCGGTCTTTCACGCTCGAGACGGGGTTCTGGCTCTCCAGCTTGGCCACGACAGTTGCGGGCAGGCCAGCCGCGATGCGGTTCAGCCGCACCAGCGGGGTCTTTCCAATCAGTTCGGTTACATTCGCGGCAATGCGCGCCATGATGATCTCCTTTTTCCCGGGACGCAATCCCGGACGGTTTTGTGTATTGGGGTGATGGTCGAACTGTCAGGCGGGGAAGGCTGCGTCCATCTCGGGCGCACGTCCTTATCGCAACTGGCACCAGGGCGGTGTTAGCGACATCGACGCATGGAAACAGCATAGTACTGGAACGCAACTTATGGCAAGCGGAACTTTATGAAAATGGATGGTCTTGGCGAAATGGGAGCCGGACCGGTGCCGCAGCCCACTCATCCGGTATTCCTCAGCCCCGCCGAAATCCCGCTGATCGTCGCCGCGATGGCCCGGTTGACTTCCGGCGTATCTTCGCCGCCCCGCTTGCGCCGCAGCATATCCACCTGGATCAGGTGCATCGGATCGACGTAGGGGTTCCGCAGCCGGATCGAGTGAGCCAGCACATGGTTGGTCTCCAGCAGCTCCTTCTGCCCGGTGATCGCCAGCACCGCATCGACGCTGCGCCGGAACTCCGCCTCGAACATCGCGTAGATGCGCTCCCGCAGCGCCGCATCCTCCACCAGCGCCGAGTAGAGCCGGGCCGTCGCCAAATCCACCTTGCCCAGCGCCAGCTCCACATTGCGCAGCAGGTCGATGAAGAGCGGGAACTCCCGCGCCATCGTCCTTAACAGCGCCAGCGCGCCGGGCCGCGACCGATACTGCTCCAGCGCAAATCCCACCCCAAACCAAGCCGGCGCCAGCAGCCGCGATTGCGTCCAGCCGAAGACCCACGGTATCGCTCGCAAATCCGTCAGCCTCGGCGATGCATTCCGCCGCGAAGGCCGCGACCCGATCTTGGCCTGCTCCAACTCGCCCACCGGCGTCGATTGCTCGAAGTAAGTCACCACCTCCGGGTCGTCGAGAATGTGCTTGCGATAATACTCGAACGCGATTGCCGAAAGCTCATCCAGCGCCGCCTCCCACTCCGGCCTCAGCACGCCCGTGAAGTGGCCCTCCGGGTCGCGCGCATTGGGCCGCGCCAGCGCGTCCAGCGCGGCTGCGATCATCAATTCCAGATTCCGCTCCGCCAGCACCTCGTCCGAGTACTTGAAATTCAGCACCTCGCCCTGTTCGGTAATCCGCAACTGCCCATCGAAGGAATCCATCGGCTGCGCAAAGATCGCGCGATGCGTCGGCCCTCCGCCGCGCCCCACCGTGCCGCCGCGCCCATGGAAGAGCCGCAGCTTCACCCCGCACTCGCGCGCCACCACATGCAGGCCTCGATGCGCGCGGAAGATCTCCCAGGTCGAGGTCAACATGCCGCCGTCCTTATTCGAATCCGAATAGCCCAGCATCACCTCTTGCCAGTTGTCCCACGTGGCCATCAGCTTGCGATAATCCGGCCTGCTCCAAAGCTCGCGGCAAACCTCCGGCGCCCGCCGCAAATCTTCAATCGACTCAAACAGCGGCACCGGCATCAATCCCGGATCTCGGCCCGAACCCTCGACCCGAACCCCGCCCAGTCGCGCCAGCCGCACCACCGCCAGCACATCGTCCACCGTCGAAGCCCCGCTGATCACGTACTGCCGAATCGCCTCCGGCGAGCAGCCGTTCTTGATCTCCGCCACCACGCGAAAGGTCTCCAGCACGCTCGCCGTCTCATCCGAAAGCTCGCCCGGCAGCGACTCGGCGGCCGTGTCGGCAATCGTCTCCTGCAAGGCCGCCGCGTGAACCCGCGCATGTTGCCGAATATCCAGCGTGTGCAGATGCAGCCCAAAGGTCCGCACCTGCAAAATCAGCGGATCGATCAGCGTCCGCGCGATCCTCGCCCCGCGATTGGCCGCAAGCGAATCGCGCAGCGTCTCCAGGTCGTCGATGAAATCCAGCACCGAGCAGTAAGGCGGCAGCGCGCTCGCCAGCTTGCCTAGATTGTCCTGGCCCCGCGCCAGCGTATAAGGCGTCGCCGGCAATGTCGCGCCCGCCGGCCCCGGCTGCTCCAGCGTTCGCTGGATGCGCGCCTTCAAGCAGATCGCAAAGCGCCGGTAGTATTCGAACTCATACTGCTGCCCAAAGACCTCCGCCTCGGGCGTATGCACCAGCGCGACGTAAGCCTCAAGCCGCTCGAGCAGCGCGTCGCTCACCCCAACCTGCTGCGCGCTGGTCGTCAGCAGATCGCAAATCACATCCAATTGCCGCTGATAGTAGAGCAGCAAATGCCCGCGCGCCAGCCGTATCGCGTCGCGCGTCACCTCCGGCGTGACAAACGGGTTTCCGTCGCGATCGCCGCCGATCCACGAGCCGAAGATCAGCACCTGCGGTAGCTCAAGCGTCCCCATCTCCACGCCATACGCCGCCCGCAGCGCCGCGGCGATCTCCCGATACAGGCTCGGCAGCGTGGCAAAGATCGACACATCGTAGTAGTCCAGCCCCATCTTCACTTCGTCGTAGACCGTCGGCCGCCGCGTGCGCACCTCGTCGGTCTGCCACAGGCTGGTAATCTCCGCGCGGATCGCCTCTTCCAGCCGCGCCATCTCCTCTTCGGGAACGGGAATATGGTCCAGCGCCGCCAAAAACTCCCCGATCCGCCGCCGCTTGAACATCACCGACCGCCGCGCCACCTCCGTCGGATGCGCCGTGAAGACGGGCACAATCAGCACGCGCCTCAGCCACTCCAGAGCCTCCTCCGCGCCGATGCCCACGCGCCGCATCTCGCACAGCGTCCCCACAAGCGACCCGCGCTGCCGCCCCGCTTGGCCGCTGATGTGCAGCGCCGCGCGCCGCCGCTTGCGGTGGTTGGTCTCCGCCAGATTGATCAGCTCAAAGTAAAACGCAAAGGCCCGCGTCAGCAGAATCGCCCGCTCCACCGGCAGCGAGTGAACCACTTCCAGCGCCGCTGTGGCGTGAAGCGCGGCCTCTTCGTCCTGCCCGTGCGCCTCCTCGTCGCGCCGCCGGATCGTCCCCTGCCGCAGCGCCTCCACATGGGCAAACAGCTCCTCGCCCGCCTGTTCGCGCAGCACCTCGCCCAGCAGCATGCCCAGCGAACGCACGTCGCGCCTCAGCGGAGCCTCCTTCAGCTCCCCCGCCTGCGCCTCCAGCTCCGCCAGCCTGGCCGACCAACTCTCCGGATTCCATAAAAGACTCATCGTCTCTAAATTATGCACGATGCGCTGTAAGGACTCTCTCAAGAGAGAATTATCCTTCTATCTCCAATCTTCGCTTCTCCACAATCAGCTCGTCATTTTGGAGCCGTGGGCCACCTCCCGCATCCGATTCTGCCAGCCCTAGCTCCAGCCCCTCGGACTCGCGAGCCCACGAACCCGCGCTCCCGGCGCCGTCGATTCCGCTCCGCTCGAAGTTTCGGAGTTCAATCCCCTTGCGCCGTCTTTCCATGGGCGATCATAGTCCCATCACGCGTTCCCATCCACGCGAAAAAGCGGGCAAAAACGATCCATGCCCCTGCGCCAGCGGGGAGAAGTACAAGAAGTGCTGCGGTAATAGGGTTTGCGGCAGGTTTCTGCGCACGAGAATGGTAAGAGACAATAAAGAACTGTCGTTTTTTGGTATCCCACCTTAGGAGCAAAGACAAAAGCGCGCCGAAGGCGGGGCACCCGCTGTTCCCTGATCCCTGTTCCCTGAAGTTAGAACCCCATGATGTTATAGCCGCAATCGACGTAGAGGGTTTCGCCGGTGATGGCGCTGGATAGGTCGCTGGCCAAAAACAGGGCCGCGCCGCCGACTTCAAGCTGGTCAACGTTGCGGTGCAGCGGGGCGCGGTCGGCGTGGGACTTGAGCATATCGCCCAGAGAGCCGACGCCGCGGGCGGCCAGGGTCTTGATCGGGCCGGCGGAGATGGCGTTCACGCGGATATTTCTCGACCCGAGGCTCCACGCGAGGTAGCGGACCGTGGATTCGAGGCCCGCCTTGGCTACGGCCATCACGTTGTAGTTGGGGACAACTTTTTCCGCGGCATAGAAGCTGAGGGTCATGATGCTGCCGCCTTCGGTCATCAGCGGCGCGGCGGCGCGGGTGACGGCGACGAGCGAATAGACGCTGACGTCGAGGGCGATGCGAAAGCCCTCGCGGCTGGTATTGAGAAAATCGCCGCGCAACTCCTCGGCCGGCGCGTAGGCCACGGCGTGGACCAGAATCTCGATCTTGCCGAACTTTTCTTTGAGAGCGGCAAACAGGCCCTCGATCTCCTGGTCGATGGAGACGTCGCACTGAAAGCCCACGGCGCCGGGCAGCTCGTCGATGAGGCTCTGGGCCTCGAGCTTCATGCGGTCGTTTTGATAGCAGATGGCCAGGGTCGCGCCGGCCTCATGCAGCTTTTGGGCGATGCCCCAGGCAATGGATCGCTTGTTGGCCAGCCCGAAGACCACGGCCGTCTTACCCGCCAGATTGATCATGCTTGCTTTCTTCCTCCATGGCCCGCGCAGAGGGGAAACCGGACCTGCCAACTCCTAGAATATCAGCCAATATCAGCCGCCAAGGTCCACCAGCTCGACTTTGCCGGTAGGACGGCCGAGAAAGCGCGAGCCAAGGCGCTCGAACTTCTCGACGGAATCTGTGGCGAAGCAGCGGACCTGCGCGGTCTGCGAGGGGCTTTGCTCTTCGTGCTGGCCGAAGAGGCGCACGGCAGCCTCGGCGGCGGCTTCGGCGGAGTCGATGACGCGCATCCCGGCGGGCACAGCCTTTTCGATAAGCCCCCGCAGCAGCGGGTAGTGGGTGCAGCCCAGCACCAGCGTGTCGGGATTCATGCCCAGGGCGGCGGCTTCGGCGGTCAGTTCGGCAAGATAGATGCGGATGACCTCGGCTGTCACTGGATGTTCTGTCCATCCCTCCTCGACCAGCGGAACCAGCAGCGGGCAGGCCATTTCGAGCGCGCGCAGTCCCCGTGCCCCGCAGGCGGCCGCGTAGGCGTGGCTCTCAACGGTTGCGGCCGTGGCAATCACCAGCACGTCGCCGGTGCGGGAGGCGGCACGGGCAGCTTCGGCGCCCGGTTCGATGACGCCCAGCACCGGGACCGTCACCGCGTCCTGTATGGCGTCCAGAGCCAAAGCGCTGGCCGTGTTGCAAGCGATCACCAGGAACTCAGCGCCCTGCTCGTTGACCAGAAACTGCGCGCTCTGGGCGGCATAGCGGGCAATCGTCCGGCGGGACTTGGAGCCGTAGGGAAGCCGGGCCGTGTCGCCGATGAAGGCGAAGCTCGCACGCGGCAGCCGGGCCATCAGGGCGCGCAGCACGGTGAGCCCGCCGAATCCGGAATCGAAGACGCCAATGGTGGGGGGCATGGTTCTCAAATCTCGGGTTTCCCTGGCAGATAGCAACTTCCCAGGCTCACGGACAACGAACACAAATCAAGGAAGACGCTTCTCGAATATGGATTACGCGTCCCGTTCTTCTGGAAAACTGAATCGAGCGCGCTAGCAACAAGGAAATAGACTATTAGCATTTGCGACACGGAAGGTGCCCGATCATGGCGGAAGGCATTGCAGAGTTCACGAAAGATACCCTCCACCGTGCCGCCATGGATGTAGGGATCGGTTCCATTCAGATCGCTGGCCGATCTCTGGATTCGATAGGGTTCGGACTCGCAAACGAACCAGGTATGTTGGTTGGGATTGAGAATTTGCCAGGTAATTGTCATGCCCAATTCAAGGGGCATATTGAATCGAGGTGCCGCGCTGCTCAGCTCCACCCTGGAAAGGTCGTGAATGGAATAACGGCAACTTTGGATGAGCTGAATGATTCTGTTCAGCCTCCGATCTCCACCCGGAATCTCCGAGGCAAGATGAGGCGCCAGACCCAGTTGGCAGAGCCCGACAATGTAAGCGATATAGAGGCTGGAGAATTCTTCATCGTAAGGGACGTTGAGGAATACGCCCTTTGGGTCAGGCAGCGGTGGCACGCTTGCGTCTCTTTTCCGGCTCGATGGTGGTCACAGGCGCTTCTTCCCGATTGGAAAGTTTAGTCTTTAGCTCGTCCACAATTGCCTGTAGCGCTCTTTTGCGTGCTTTGGAGATACCGAGGCTCTTCTCCATCTCTTCCTGAGTGGGCCAGGGGGCTGTGATGTGTGCGACAGGGCGTGGCATGGCTCCTCCTTTTTCATCATACTGCGAATTCGGCCGGATGGAAACAGCCGCACTCTCTTCCAATACAAGATGAACCTGGCGGCGGAGTCTGTCGTCCGTGGCCGGCATTGAGTCGGCGTTTGCCGCTTCCGCAAGCGCCAAGTGCAACGCGTCGAAGCGGCCATAGCCGGCTTTATGCGGTTGATTGGCCCTGGCTCCAATTCGAGTGCCGGCAGAGATCGTCTCGTCCGCGAAGCGCAGCATCCGCGGCGCGTCCAATCGTCTTCGCAGGCTGCGCAGGTCTCTATGCCTCCGGCTCCAATTCGGGCTCATTCCAGAGAAGGAACGATTCCGGCAGGCTGACGGCCGCGATATACAGCAGCCAGAGCAGCGGCACACGCAGAGCGGAGAGGCCCCTGCTTTCCATCAACATCAGGCACGTGACTCCCACCGATACCAACAACTGCAGCACCACATAGGCGTG
>JBEKPI010000167.1:0-7889 GCA_049520855.1 Occallatibacter sp. | reverse complement strand
ACGCGCTGATCTTCGGGCGCGAGTTTCACGGCGAAGAGCTGGGCCCGACCGACCTCTTCAGCGCCGTTGTCACCGATGACGGCCGCTATCTTGTCGTCCAGATCGATCGCGGCGTCCCCGCCCGGCGTGTCGATATCGTTTTCCGCGACCTGACGAAACCCGGCTCGTTTTTTGAAGTCCTGGTTTGGGGCCTCGACTCCCGCTTCGAGGCCATCTACGCCAAAGGCATTTGGCTGGTCAAAACCGATTACCACGCCCCGAACGGGCACATTCTCCAGGGCGACCCCGGTATCCTGCCCGACGTATGGAAGACCATCGTGCCCGAAGGGCCGGATGAGATTGAAGACTTCTCCGTCGCCGGCGGCAAACTCTACGTCCAGCGGCTCAAGGACGTGCAAACCGAGACCGCCGTCTACACGCTGGACGGGAGGCCCGCCGGCGCAATCGGCTATGACGGCATCGGCTCCGCTTCCAATGTCCTGGGCCGGGTGGCAGACCGATACGCCTTCTTTACTTTCGAGTCGTTCATTCAGCCGCCCACCCTCTACCGGCTCGATACGCTCACCGGCAAGAGCGAGGTCTTCGCCCAGCCCAAGATCCCCTTCGACACCAGCCAGTACGAGCTGAAGCAGGTCTTCTTCAAGTCCAAGGACGGCACGAAAGTGCCCATGTTCATCGCCGGAAGGCGAGGACTGAAGCAGGACGGGACTGAGCGCTTGTTAATGACCGGCTACGGCGGCTTCAATGTCAGCGAGACTCCCGAGTGGAACCCGGCCTTTGCCTGGTGGCTGGAGCAGGGCGGCTGGTTCGCGCTGCCCAACCTGCGCGGCGGCGGCGAGTACGGCGAGAACTGGCACCAGCAGGGGATGTTCGAGAAGAAACAGAACGTCTTCGACGACTGGTTCGCCGCAGCCAACTACCTGATCGACAACAAATACACTGCGCCCACGCGTTTCGCCATCCGCGGGCGGTCCAACGGCGGCCTTTTGATGGGTGCCTCCATCACCCAGCGGCCAGCGCTGTTTTCCGCCGTCTGGTGCGGCTATCCGCTCCTGGACATGCTGCGCTACCAGAAGTTTCTTGTCGGTGCCTGGTGGAAGACCGAATACGGCTCCTCGGAGGACGAAAAGCAGTTTGCTTACCTGCTCAGCTACTCGCCTTACCACAATGTCAAGGCGGGCACGGCCTACCCGGCGGTGATGTTCTTCACCGGCGACAGCGACACCAGAGTTGACCCGCTCCATGCCCGCAAGATGACCGCCCTGTTGCAGCAGGCCTCGTCCAGCGGCCGGCCCATCCTGCTCCATTACAGCCTTTCCGGCGGCCACTCCACCGGGGTCAGCGTCGAACAGCAGATCCAGGACGATGCCGACGAACTCGCCTTCCTGTGGACGGAAACGGCACAGCCTGCCTCCAAAAAGTAGTGTTGTTTGCCCTGGATTGACGCTTTTCTAAAAGTTTTCCAGTAACCTCATGCCCCCGGCCATCCCCTCCGATAAGGAAGATGCGGGATACAGCAGCACCTTCTCGCGGGTGACTTTCCACCGGCAAACGGAGCGCCACGGGGGCCAGGAGCCAAGATGCAACAGGCGGAATTGGAGCTTTGCGAAGTAGATCGTCGGCAGGAGGATGAACGGCTCGCTGCGCTGGTTTCCACCGGTATTCTCGACACGCCGCCCGAGCCCGGTTACGATGCCGTTGTCCGCCTGGCCGCCGAATACTTCCAGGCCGAGGCGGTCATTCTCGGCTTTGCCGACGAGAGCCGTGTCTGGATTAAGTCCACCTGGGGACAGAAGGTTCGCGAACTGCCGCGCAAGAATTCCATCTTCGACCTGGTCCTCGAGCAGAACGGTCCGGTCGTCGTGCCCGACATCTCCAGGTATTCTGAGCGCGATCGCATATCGGAGCGCCACAAGCACCTCGGATTGGTTTCCTTTGCCAGCGTACCGGTGCGCTCCTCCAGCGGAGAAATCCTCGGAGCTTTGACCATCCACCGCAATGCGCCCTCTCCGGAGATGGAACCGCAAGCGATTCAAACGCTGGAGAGCCTGGCCGAAATGATTACCAGCCTATTGGAACTGCGCAGGATGCGCAAGACCCTGGACGGGAATGGGCAGCGGCGCTCCCCGGCTGCCCCAAAAGCTGACGGAGGCTGGCCGACCATGGCCGATCTGCGCCACGCCCTCGACCAGCGCCAGTTTGTGCTCTATTACCAGCCCGAAGTCGACCTGGCCACCCGAAAGATTATTGGTCTTGAAGCTCTCATCCGCTGGGTCCACCCCGAGCGCGGACTGGTTTCCCCCAAGGAATTCATTCCGCTGGCCGAGGAGAACGGGTTGATCCTGCCCATCGGCGATTGGGGGCTCGCCCAGGCCTGCAACCAGATTCAGAAGTGGTGCCACGAAGATCACCAGCACGTTTCCCTGCGCGTTTGCGTCAACCTCTCCGCGCGCCAGTTTTCACGCGAGGGCCTGGCCGACCATGTTGAGGCCCTCCTCGTCCAATCCGGCATCTCCAGCCGCCAACTCGGCCTGGAGATGACCGAGTCCAGCCTCATCCCCAACCTGCGCCCCGCCCTGGGAACTCTCGGCAGCCTGCGCCGCCTCGGCGTCTCCCTGCTCATGGACGACTTTGGCACCGGCTACAGCTCCCTCAATCATCTCCATTCCTTCCCGTTCGACGTGCTCAAGATCGATCGCTCCTTCGTGGGCCGCATGACGGAGGGCGACCAACCGCTGCAAATCGTGCGCACCATCATCGAACTGGCCCGCGTCCTGGGCATGGAGGTCGTGGCAGAGGGCATTGAAACCCTTGCTCAGTATCGCCTGCTGCGCGAGATGAAATGCCGCTATGGCCAGGGCTTTCTCTTCTCCCGCCCCTTGAGCGCCGAAGCCGTCACCGAGCTGTTGAGGCTTCCCGGCCGCGTCCTCCCCGACCCCGAGGCCGCTAGGTGTTTGCCGCCCGCGCCTCTCCCAGAATCAACTTGAGCGTCATCTCTTTGCGGCCGCGATAGAAGGTCACGCTGATGGTGTCGCCGGCCTGATGTTTCTCCATGATGGCGTTGATTTCTTGGGAATCGGTAACCGCATGGCCGTCGATGGCCACGATCAGGTCGCCGCCCAGGATAATCGGGGTATTGCCCACGTATGCCTGCTGGTTGCCGCCGCGTATGCCCGCCTCTTCCGCCGCGCCGCCGGGGATGACCCTCTGCACCAGCACGCCGCTCTCCGCGGGCAGGCCCATCTCCGAGGCCAGATCGGGGCCGATGGGAAAATCGACGATGCCCAGCGATGGCCGTTTCACTTTGCCGTAGCGAGTCAGGTCGCTCAGCACCGCCTTGGCCGTGTTGATGGGAATCGCGAACCCGATGCCCGCGCTCTGGTTGGCCCCGTCGGTGGCGATCATGGTGTTGATGCCGATCACCTCGCCGCGCGAATTGAGCAGCGGGCCGCCGGAGTTGCCGGGGTTGATGGCCGCGTCGGTCTGGATGGCGTCTTCGATGAGCGCGCCCTCCGACTCCTTGATCGACCGGATAGAACTGATAATGCCCCTGGTCATCGTGCCGCTCAGGCCGAACGGGTTGCCAATGGCGTAGACCTTCTGGCCCACGGAGAGATTGGCGGAGTCGGCCAGCGTGACCGGTTCCAGGTTGGGCGCCTCAATCTGCAGCAGAGCCAGATCGTGGACCCGGTCGGTGCCAACCACCTTGGCGTCATAGCTGCGCTTGTTGCTCATTTGCACTTTGATGCCGCGGTTGGCGTTGGCGACGACGTGATAGTTGGTCATGATGTGTCCGCCCTTGTCGAGGACGAACCCGGAGCCTTGGCCTTGCTGCGGAACCAATCCGTAAAAAAAGGTGGGGACCAGCGCGGTGGAGGTGATGTTCACCACCGACGGCAGCACCCGTTTGTAGACGGCGATATTGTTCTGCTCCTCGGCATCGTAGGCCGGCGCGGCCTCGGCCTCGGTGAGCTGAAGCCCCAAGCCGGAACCGGAGCCGACGGTGTGCGTCAGCGGCCAATGGCCCCAGCCAGAGGACAGATGCGTGGTGAGGAACCAAAACCCGCCCACGAGAAGAACAACTAGAAAAAACCGTCGCATTTTCATAATGTGCAAACCTGATTGACCTTCCTTTTGCCATCGGCAGTCAGTCTTCCGTCATCAGGAAGAACGGCCCACGGCACGATCTTCGACTCCTGCATCAAATACGCCCCCAGACTCTTCCCCGTTCCCTAACCCCTAATCCCTCAGTCCCTATTCTAAAGACTCGTCTCGGAGAATTTTGTTGCTCTCCCGCTGAAGGCGCTGCCACAGATCCTTCACCTGGACGCCGAGGGTCGCCGTATCTCCAGCATTTTCGATCACATAGTCGGCGCGAAATGCTTTCACGGCGTCGGGAATCTGGTGCGAGAGGCGCAGCCGGGCCTGGCTCTCGGCAGCCTCGCGGCCGACTCCATCCGGGCAAACGCGGGCGGCATAGCGGGCAATCTTGAGCTCGTCGGGCGCTGTGACCACCACGATGCGATCCATCCGCCGCCGCCAATCGGCCACCACGCTCTCGCTTTCGCCGCGCGCGCGAGCATCGCGCACCGCCTCAAAGATCAGCGCCGACTCGATCACCGCCACAGCGGCGGGATTACGCGCAAAAACCCGCTTCATCCAGTCCCGCTCGGCGGCTATCACCGGCGGATGCACGATCGCATTCAGCTCGTTCAGCCGCCCGCCCTTGAAGGCCATCTCGGCCAGCCGGACGCGATTCAATCCGCCGTCGGGCCCAACAACCTCCGCCCCAAAGACGCGGACAATCTCGCCATAGACAGTCTGCCCCGGCTCCATCAGCGCCCGGCCCAGCTCGTCGGCCTCAATCACCTCGGCGCCCAGCCCGCGCAGCATCGCCGCAACGGTGCTCTTGCCGCTACCCAGCCCGCCGGTGAGACCAACTCTCAGCATCTAAACTCCCCGCCGCATCTTTGCCGCGCGCACCGTGTTAGCCATCAGCATTGCTATCGTCAGCGGACCCACCCCCCCTGGCACCGGCGTATACGCTCCCGACCCCTCGAAGGCCCTCGGGTCCACGTCGCCCACCAGCGTCGAACCTTTTTTTCCAAAAGTAGCTTCGCGCTTGGCATTCCCCGCAAAGAGGCGGTCAAACTCGGCGCGGTCCGTGATGCGGTTCATGCCCACATCGATGATCGTTGCTCCCGGCTTCACCATCTCCGCGGTAATGAAGCCCGCGCGGCCGATGGCGGCTACAAGAATGTCGGCCTGGCGCGTGATCTCCGCGAGGTTTCGCGTTTTGGAGTGGCAAATCGTAACCGTCGCGTTCTGGTGCAGCAGCAGCAGCGCCGCCGGCTTGCCCACAATGTCGCTGCGGCCCACAACGACCGCGTGCTGGCCGCCGATCGGAATCCCGCTGCGCTTCAGAATCTCGATAATTCCCGCTGGAGTGCAGGGAGCCAGAGCCGGACGCCCGGCCATCAGCCGGCCGGAGTTTACCGGATGAAAGCCGTCCACATCCTTGGCCGGATCGACCGCATCGAGCAGCGCCTTCGTATCGACCTGCGCCGGTAGCGGCAACTGAATGAGAATGCCGTCGATCTCGTCGCGAGCGTTGAGCTGGGCCACCAGCGCGAGCATCTCTTCCGTCGTGACGGAAGCCGGCGGCGTGATCAGCTCGCTAAAAATTCCCAGGTCGGCGCAGCTCTGCACCTTGCTGCGAACGTAAATCTCCGACGCGGCTACGTTGCCTACCAGCACCGCCGCGAGGCCGGGCCGAATGTCGTGCGCCGCCAGCTCGCGGACATCCTCGGCCACTTCCTGCTTTATCGCCGCCGCAATCGCCACCCCGTCGAGAATTCTTGGCATTCTGCGCTCCAAAGTTCTATCGTACCGTAGCCCTTTCGTGCCAGAATAGGCGTTTTCTATTGCATCCGCGCCATCTCCCGCAGTTGCCGCGCCGTGGCTTCGAGGAAGGTCTCCACGCTGGCCCCATCTGGCCGCTCCAGTCCCGATTTTGCCTGGATCGCAGCGGCGATCCGCTCGGCCAGCGCGTAGCGGGTGGGCAGCGGCATATCGAGCCGCCGCGCAAAAAACCCCTCCAGCACCTCCAGGTCGGTCGCTGTCAGCTTGGCAATGCCCGCGACCGCCAGAGTGACGGCCAGATGCGGCTCTGGAATCGGAGAGTTCTGGCTAAAGGCCTGCTCCGTAAAGGTCCGCGACCCCGACCCGCCCCACAGCGGCGTCTCCTGCTCGCGGTCCCGCACCACCAGCGTGCCCGCCGCCAGGTCGCCCAGCCGCTGGTGCTGCCGCGAGCAGAACATCGCGATCACCCCCACCGCATAAAAGAACGGAATCTGGTCCACATAGCGCACCAGGTTGCGCGCCATCGACTCGAAGAGCCCAATCGCCCTGCCCGACCGCTGAATCACCCGAATCCGCGCCACCCGCTTGCCCGGCGTCTGCCCGTTCCAGAACGCCTCAAAGAGCGTAAAGTAGCCCCAGTTGAAGAGGAAAACGATGAAAATGACGATCGCGACCGCCCATTGCTCAGAGACATGGGAAGGCCCTTTCGCTGTCGGCAAAAGGTAGTCGGCCGCAAAAATCAGCGCGATAAACGCCGCTCCCCAGATCAGATAATCCACTAGCAGCGCGATAAAACGGCTGCCGATCCCCGCCAGCGGCATCTCGATATCCACCAGTTCCGGCGTGTCGATGTTAAGCTGATCTGAGTTAAGCCGATCCGAATTCATCTCCATGGCGCTCGTCCTCTCCAACCAGTGGATTCTCAAGCGCCGGCCTCACTGGGACCGGCTCGCGTCTCTGTTGGCCCAAGCCGATGCGAGCGGCCTGCGCCAGCTTTCGCGCGCCGAGTTGCAAGAGATGGCCTTGCTCTACCGCCAGGTGGCCGCCGACCTCTCCGTGCTCCGGCAAGACCCCACTTCCCGCACCTACGCCGCGCATGTGAATCATTTGTTGGCTCGCGCTCACCATATCATCTATTCGGGCCGCAAGACCAATCTGCGCACCCTTTTTCTCTTTCTCCGCGACGAATATCCCGTCATCTTCCAGCGCCAGATCGGCTATGTCGCCGCCTCGGTGCTTGTCTCGCTGGCCTTTGGCCTGCTCGGCGCGGCCCTCACCACCGCCCGCCCCGAGTTCATGCGCCACTTCTGCGGCCCCGAGATGATCGCCACCATGGAGCGCCACACCATGTGGACCGAATCCGTGGTCAGCGTCGCACCCATGGCCTCCAGCGCCATCATGACCAACAACCTCTCGGTCAGCTTCGTCACCTTTGCCGGCGGCATCCTCTTCGGCCTGGGTACTTTTTTCGCTCTCTTCGAGAACGGCATGATGCTCGGCGTCATCGGCGCGGCCTGCCACCACTACGATATGTCGCTCAAGCTCTGGAGCTTCGTCGCCCCGCACGGCTCGCTCGAATTGCCCTCGATCTTCATCGCCGGCGGAGCCGGCTTTTGCCTCGGCCACGCCATGCTCTTCCCCGGCGCTCTGCGCTGGAAAGAGTCGGTCGCCCGCGGCGGCATCGAAGCCACGCGCCTCGTCTCCGGCATCATTCCCCTGCTCGTCATCGCCGGTACGCTGGAGGGATTCTTCTCGCCCTCCGCGGCGGCCGTCTGGCTCAAGTTCACCGTCGGCGCCGTGCTCTTCACCCTGCTCAACCTCTGGCTCTTTCGGCCCGTGAAAGCGCCGGCGATCACTCTTTGATCCGGTTTCCGCAGTGAATCGGGCAACTGCGTGAAGAGCGCCCTTGTCCCCTCAACCCCCTCCGCTGCTACACTTCCCCTTTTAGGCAATCTGCCGCAAATCAGCCCGCGGACCTCGGAGGCTCACCGTGCCCGACACCCAACCCCCCGCCTTTCAGCCTTTTG
>JBEKPI010000166.1:0-8074 GCA_049520855.1 Occallatibacter sp. | reverse complement strand
TTGGCCTGTTCGTCGGTTGGAGGCGCGGCAGGCTCGCCAGCCCCCGCCGCTGGTGGGTCTTGTTGGCGCTGATTCCGGGGGCGATTCTGTTTCTCCAGCTTCCCGTCTCGCTGCCTCTGTGGAATCTGCTGCCCAAGCTGCGCTTCTTGCAGTTTCCATGGCGCTGGCTGGTGGCGCTTGAAGCGCCGATGGCGATCTTTTTTGCCGCTGCCGTGTGGCTCCGTGCGCCGGCGCGACGCTGGATGCGCATGGCCGTCGCGGCCCTCTGCGCGGCGTTCTTTGTGGCCGCAACGGCCTTCACCGCGCGCAGCTTCTTCCAGGCCTGCGACGACGAAGACAACGTCCTCGCCATGCAAGCGGTTTACCGCGTCGGCGCGGGCTTTGAGGGTCTCAGCGAGTACGCGCCCCCCCGCGCCGACAACTCGCTGGTCGCTACCGGCCTGCCGGATGCCTGCCTGGTCAGCGATTCCACAACGGAACTGGGTCAGGCCCCCGCTGGCGAGACAGGAGACGATGTTGTCCCCGTCTGGAGCGCCGCGCAGGGCAGTTGCGAGGCAACGCTGCGCTGGCAGATTGACGAGCCGGAGCGCAAGCGCCTGCGCGCGACCGTCGGCCACGCGGGCTTCCTGATTCTGCGGCTGCGCAGCTATCCGGCCTGGCGGATCGCGGTGAACGGCCTGCCCGCGTCTGGCCTGCCGCAGCGCGACGATGGCCTGACGGCCGTGGTCGTGCAGCAGGGCCGCGTTGACCTCGACGCCGACTGGACCACCACACCCGACGTTGTTGCCGGACGCTGGCTGAGCGGGCTGGGTGTGCTCGCGCTCACAGGGCTTTGGTTGCGGGAGCGAAAGCTCAACCGGCCTCGGTTATCATGAGAGCGATGACCGTCGATGTGAAATCGCTTTTGCGCGAAGGCGCGGCGCTGACCGATGAGGCGCTGGAAGAGCTGCTTCCCAGCGCCGAGACCGTGCCGGCGTCGATTCATGGGGCCATGCGCCACTCCGTCTTTGCCGGGGGCAAGCGGCTGCGTCCGGTGCTGGCCTATCAGGCCGCGGCCACCATTGCCGGGGCTGTGCCAGCGGGGATTGCCCGACTGGGCGCGGCTCTCGAGATGCTGCACACCTATTCGCTGATCCACGACGACCTGCCGGCTCTGGACAACGACGATCTGCGCCGCGGCAAGCCGACCTGCCACGTCGTCTTCGGCGAAGCAATCGCAATTCTGGCAGGGGACGCGCTTCAGACCTGCGCCTTCGAGGTGCTGGCCGGGCTGGATTCGCCTCCAGCGGCGACCGTGCGGATTGTGGGCCTGATCGCCAACGCCGTCGGCACAGTCGAGGGCATGATCGGCGGACAGGTGCTGGATCTCGAAAGCGAACGCCTGAAGCCCACGCCGGAACTGGTCCAGGCCATTCACCGCGCCAAAACCGGCGCGCTGATTCGGGTTAGCGTGGCAGCCGGCGGCGTCTACGCGGGAGCCGTGCTGGAGGATATCGCCCGCCTGACCCTCTTTGGCAGCAAGGCCGGGCTGGCCTTTCAGATTGTGGACGATGTTCTCGACATGACCGTGGATTCAGCCCACCTGGGCAAGACCGCCGGCAAGGATCAAGCTACTGAAAAGGCCACATGGCCGGCCGTCTACGGCCTCGAACAGAGCCAGCGCGACGCCGCCCGCCTGATCGAGGAGGCCTTTGCCGCGCTGGAACCATACGGCAGCCGCGCCGATGGATTGAAGGCCGTGGCGCGCTACCTGGTCGAACGGAAGAACTGAGAGACGCTCGGCGAAGCCGGCATCCGAAGCCCGCCCTGTGCGGGCTTACCGGGCCAGAATCCGGCGGAGGTCTTCGCGCTTGGCGGCAACCTCGGTGACCGCATCCTGCACCTGGCCGAGCACCCGCTCCACCTGGTCGATATAGCCGGGCAGTGCATTCCACCAGGAGTGCAGCGTCCGCGGCTGGTCGAGCATGGCCAGGGCGGTGCCTGAGGCAGCGGCGACAAGGCCGGCGCGGCGCTCGCCGGCGAGCAGCAGCAAACCGGCTGCCACCAAGGTTCCACCGGCCGCAAATCCAACCCAGTTCATGGTTTCGGACTCAACGGCGTCCGGCGTAAATGGAGAATCGTTCGCTGGCATGGTAAGGGGGACAACCACCATCTTCTCTCCTTCGGTCCCGAACCGCCTTCTTCGCGGTCGGGAAATCGTGCATCCAGTATCGCTCATAAACGCGAGCCGTGCGCAACAGCGAAGAAACAGCCGCACCAAGGTTACTGCCGGCGGCTCAGCCTTCAGTCCAGATCGAACTCGCGGAACGGCTTGCCCTCGGGGGCGTCCTTGGCCTTGCGCAGGGCTTCGGCAAACTTCTTCTCAAACAGGTCTTCCTTGTTCTTCTCCGCCTCGACCGACTGGCGGAAGAGCGATTCCTTGCGCACATCCTGTTCGCGCATGGCCTGGGCCGCCGTCTCCAGATCCTCAAACATCCGCTTGCGCGGCGCGGGGGCATGGCTCACCACGAGGCCCGTCGCGGCGTCGATCTTGAGCATCGCCCCGCAATCCGGGCAGGCAACCTCGAAACTTTGTTCTTTCTTCTTGGCCATTTTGCTTCTGGGAGAATTGTATCCGCTGGCGGGGAAGATTGCATATGGACAGGCCGGCAGCGGGCAGGGAATGGAGCCCTGCCTCTGGCTGAGGCGGAACAGATGCGTGCGGATTGCCCGGATATTACCCCCAAAAATATTTTCAACTCCGCCCTTGACAGCAAATTCCCCTCGGATTATATTTAGATAACCATCTAATTAGAAGGATGGCTAAGCAACCTATGAGTAATAACGAAACCTTCAAAGCGCTGGCTGATCCCACACGCCGGGAGATTTTGGCCCTCCTCCGCAAAGGCGAGAGGACGGCCGGTGATCTGGCCGAACGCTTCGACATGACCAAGCCGTCCATGTCGCATCATTTCGCCGTGCTGAAAGAGGCCGACCTGATCACCAGCCGCCGCGAGGGCCAGCAGATCTGGTACGGGCTGAATACGACCGTGGTTCAGGATCTGATGTCCTGGGCGATGGATCTGATCGGCGAAAACAACAGGAAAGGAACGGAAGAACAATGACGCGCAAAGTGTTTGTCTTTGAAATCCTGCTGATTGCAGCGGCGCTGGCGGCCACAGTGCTCCTGTATCCACACTTGCCAGAGAGAGTTCCAACTCACTGGGGCATTGACTCGCATCCCAACGGCTACAGCCCCAAGGGAGCGCTGTTTCTCTTCGGCCCCGGGTTCATGGCCGCGGTGATGCTGATGACCTGGGCGCTTCCCTGGCTCTCGCCCAAGCGCTTCGAGATCGACAGCTTCCGGCAAACCTATCATCTGGTGATGCTGCTCCTCTTCGGCATGATGGCGTATATCTATGCCGTGATGCTTTGGGGGGACTGCGGGCGCGCGATCGACATGAGCCGGGCAATCTCTTGCGGAGGCTTCCTCTTTTTTGTCCTTGTCGGCAACGTGATGGGAAAGGTGCGGCGCAACTTCTATCTCGGAGTCAGAACGCCGTGGACACTGGCCAGCGAGCGCGTCTGGAATGGAACCCACCGCTTTGCGGCCAAGACATTCGTGGCCGGCGGCCTGGTTGGGTTGGCGCTCTCAGCTGCCGGCCTGGTTCTCTGGGCGATCCTGGCTTTGCTGATTGGAGCCCTCGCGCCCGTGGTCTATTCGCTTGTCTACTACAAGCAACTGGAAGGGCGCGGCGAACTCGAGGACGGTGTTCCAGGTCGGGAAGCAAGGAGCTGAAGAGCCCGATTGCAATCGAGCCGAGTGCGAATTTCCATCGATTATCAGAGTCCTTGAGGCAAAGTTAGTGCCATAAAACCAGCACGGCCCTGCTTGCGTTGGCAGGGCCGTTCTGGTTGCATCAGTGAATGGTGACAATGAACATTCGTGGTCCTCAGTGCTTCTCCGCCGCCGAGGCGATCTTCGCTTCGGCTTCGCCGATCACGCGCAGGGCTTCTGTGTAGGCAGCTTCGCTGTCTCCGGCCTCGTTCCATTCCTTATGCCCGCGCTCCAGTTGCTCCTTGGCGCGAGGCACGTCGATCTCCTCCGGCTTGAGAGCGTCGGAGGCCAGAATGGTCACGCGGTCGCCCAGCACCTCGGCAAATCCCCAACTGACGTTGTAGCGGGTGACGCTCGCGGGGCCTTCGAGACCGCCATGCACGGTCACATCGCCCGCTCCCAATTCGGCGACCAGCGGCGCGTGGCCGTAGAGCACCTCCATGTAGCCCGACTTCGAGGGCAGCTCGACCGCATCCGCCGCATGATCGAAGAGGATGCGCTCGGGCGTGACCACCCGCACGCGGAGTTGGTTTGTCTCGTCTGCCATGAAAATCCTTTCAGGATTTTAGGGACTAGGGACTAAGGGACTAGGGACTAGGAAAACCCGCCTGTAGCAAATGCGGTGAAGATCAATCCCGCTCATTAATCCGGTTTCATGGCAGCCATACAGCCGCCAGCGCTCTTGCTAGTCCCTAGTCCCTCAGTCCCTTAGTCCCTACACTGTCGCCTTCAGCTTCTCAGCCGTCTCCAGCACTTCCTCGATGGCGCCCTTCATGTAGAAGGCCTGCTCGGGGATGTCGTCGTACTTGCCCTCGATGATCTCCTTGAAGCTGCGCACTGTATCGGCAATCTTCACATACGCGCCGGGGATGCCGGTGAACTGCTCGGCCACGTGGAAGGGCTGCGACAAAAACTTCTGCACCTTTCTCGCGCGCGCGACCGTCAGCTTGTCTTCTTCCGACAGTTCGTCGATGCCCAGAATGGCGATGATGTCCTGCAAGTCCTTGTAGCGTTGCAAAATGCGCTTGACGCCCTGGGCCACGTCGTAGTGCTCCTGGCCGACAATGCGCGCGCTCAAGATGCGCGAGGTCGATGCCAGCGGATCGACGGCGGGATAAATGCCAAGCTCCGACAGCGGCCGGCTCAGCACGGTGGTCGCGTCCAGGTGAGCAAAGGTCGTAGCCGGCGCCGGATCGGTCAAATCGTCCGCCGGTACATAAACCGCCTGCACCGAAGTGACAGATCCCTTGCTGGTCGATGTAATGCGCTCCTGCAATTCGCCCATCTCCGTGGCCAGATTCGGCTGGTAGCCCACGGCCGAAGGCATGCGGCCCAGCAGCGTCGAAACCTCAGACCCGGCCTGCGTGAAGCGGAAGATGTTGTCGATGAAGAGCAGCGTGTCGGA
Organism: Occallatibacter sp.; assembly: GCA_049520855.1. GTDB lineage: Bacteria > Acidobacteriota > Terriglobia > Terriglobales > Acidobacteriaceae > Telmatobacter. The sequence goes on along the minus strand of JBEKPI010000166.1, from coordinate 2,852 downwards.
GCCTTCCACGTCGCGGAAGTACTCGGCAACGGTCAGCGCGCTCAACGCCACGCGCAGGCGCGCTCCGGGCGGCTCGGTCATCTGCCCGTAAACCAGCGCGCACTTCGAGTTGGCAAAGTCGCCCGGCTTGATGACGCCGGACTCGGTCATCTCCAGCCACAGGTCGTTGCCCTCGCGCGTGCGTTCGCCGACGCCGCCGAAGACCGAGTAGCCGCCGTGGTTCTTGGCCACGTTGTTGATCAGTTCCATGATGACGACCGTCTTGCCCACGCCCGCGCCGCCGAAGAGGCCGATCTTGCCGCCCTTCAAAAACGGCTGCACGAGGTCGATCACCTTGATTCCGGTCTCGAACATCTCCTCGTGGGTGGACTGCTCGTCAAACAGCGGCGCGGGCCGGTGAATCGGCATGCGCGTCTTCTCGCCGATAGGCCCGAGATTGTCTACCGGGTCGCCGATCACGTTGAGTACGCGGCCCAGCGTCTCCTTGCCCACAGGCATGGAGATGGGGCAGCCGAGGTCGATGGCCTTCATGCCGCGCACCATGCCGTCGGTGGCTTCCATGGCCACGGTTCTGACGCGCCCCTCGCCCAGGTGCTGCTGGACCTCGAGGATGACCGAAATGGGCGCGGGCACGGTGAAGCCATCGCTCACCACGCGCAGCGCCTGATAGATGGGCGGCATCGTCGCTTCATCGAATTGGACGTCCACCGCCGGACCGGAGATCTTGATTACCTTGCCGATGTTCTCTGCCATTTTTTGAAAGCTCCTAGCTCCTAGCTCCTAGCTTTTTCCTTCTCGACCTCAACTATGTTCTCTTCTCCAGGTGTGGCCCGGCCAAAGAGCTAGAGGCTAGAAGCTAGCAGCTAGTAGCTGCCTTTCACTGCGCCGCGGCGCCTGAAACAATCTCGATGATCTCCTTGGTGATCGCCGCCTGGCGCACGCGATTCATATGCAGCGTCAGGTCGTCGATCATCTCCGAGGCGTTGTTGGTTGCCGAGTCCATCGCCGTCATGCGGGCCGCGTGTTCGGCGGCGACCGACTCCGTCATCGCGTGATAGAGCATCGAAGTGACGTATTGCGGAATCAGCCCGGCAAACAACTCCTCTGACGGCTGATCGTAGATGTAGTCCACCTGCGCCGTGCCGAACTTCTTTGCCTCGTCGTCGGCCTCGGCCGTATCGACCGCCTCGATCTCGATGCCCGCGCTGAGAGCGGCCGCGGCGGCGCGCTCGCGCTCGGCTTCGGTCGGCTCGACGGCCCCGGTGATCTGCGGAATGCCGATCTTCATAATAGGCAGCAGGCGCTCGACCACCAGCCTCTGCGCGATCACCGACTTGAACTCGTTGTAGACGATGTAGGCGGCGTCGATCTCCTCGTGAATGTAGCGCGCAATGATGCTCTGCGCCAGCTCGAAGACGCGGCTTTGTTCCAGCTTCAGCAGCATCCCCGGATGGTCGCCCACAACCTCGACCGGCGCCTTGCGCTCGCGGGTCTTGACGACATGGCCGCCCTCGCCACTCTGATCCGGCTCCGTGCGCTCGCTGTAGACGGCCACCGGATAGCGCCGCCGCATCAGGTCGCGCGCCTTGCGGCCCACGGCCTCAAGGTCGATCTCCTTATCCGGATTGCCGCCAATGAACTGAAAGGCCGTCTTGAGGATGTTGGCGTTGAATGCGCCGGCAAAGCCCTTGTCGCCGCTGACGATAATCAGCAGCACACGCTTCTCTTCGCGTGTGATAAACAGCGGATGACGCAGGTTCCCCGTCTCCTCGTCGAAGATGTCGATGCGGCGGGTCAGCGATTCCAGCACGCTGGTGATCATGCGGGCGTAGGGCCGGGCCGAAAGCGCCCGCTCCTGCGCGCGCCGCAGCTTGGCCGCCGAGACCATCTTCATGGCCTTGGTGATCTGCCGCGTGTTCTTCACGCTGCGTATGCGCCGCCGTAAATCTAAGACATTTGCCATGATACTTTCCGTCACCGAGCTCTTAGCTGTTAGCTATTAGCTCTTAGCTTTTCTCGTTCAGCTTCAAAATCCAATTTCCATTCTTCAGCATCGGGCTTCTAGCTAAAAGCTAAAGGCTAAAAGCTACGCCTTTACGGCTGCGCTGTCCGCCTTGAAATTCGCCGCATACTCTTTCAGCGCCGCGTGCAGCCTGTCGCGCAGGTTGTCCAGCTTCTTTTCCTTGGTCAGATCTTCGATCAACTCCGTCTGCGCGGAGTCGAGGTACTTGTAGAGGCCGTCTTCAAAGGCGCGAATATCGCTCACTTGCAGATCGTCCAGATAGCCCTGCGTGCCGGCAAAGAGAATCACTGTCTGCTGCTGCCATGTGAGCGGCTGGAACTGCGGCTGCTTGAGCAGTTCCGTCAGGCGCTGGCCGCGGTTCAACTGCTTCTGCGTCAGCGGGTCGAGGTCGGAGCCGAACTGCGCAAATGCCGCGAGTTCGCGGTACTGCGCCAGATCGAGCTTCAGCGTCGCGCCCACTTGCTTAACAGCTTTGATCGCCGCCGAGAAGCCAACGCGCGAAACCGACAAGCCCACGTTGACGGCTGGGCGGACGCCGGAGTTGAACAAATCGGTTTCAAGGAAGATCTGCCCGTCGGTAATCGAGATGACGTTGGTCGGGATATAAGCCGAAACGTCGCCCGCCTGGGTCTCGATCACCGGCAGCGCGGTCAGCGAGCCGCCACCCTTTTCCTTGCTCATCTTCGAGGAGCGCTCCAGCAGCCGCGAGTGGAGATAGAAGACATCGCCCGGATAGGCTTCGCGGCCCGGCGGACGGCGCAGCAGTAGCGAAATCTCGCGGTAGGCCATGGCGTGCTTGGAAAGATCGTCGTACATCACCAGCGCGTGG
>JBEKPI010000165.1:0-8079 GCA_049520855.1 Occallatibacter sp. | reverse complement strand
CAGCGCCTGCTGGAATTCGCTCTCTTTGGCGGCAAACTTGCGGATGATCTCTTCAGGCGCGACGGAGGGCGTGGAGAGATCCATGGGGCCAAAGCCGGCGTCGAGGGCCATGGGGGTAAAGCTGTCCTTGCCCTGCGCGGCTGCGGGCAGGGCGCAGGCCGTGGCCAACAGGAACGCCAAAGTCCATCGAATTTGCACGGTTGATTTCCTCCGCCCAAGGCAGTCTGCAAGGTTAGACGCATTGACCTTGCCGTTGGATGGCATACCTTGAAAGCCCTTCCGCTTTTTGGAGGCGCGACGTCGGCGGCCTGGTCCCGCCCAACGTCCTCAAGCGCCTGCGCGGGCGCATCGGGGCGAGCTAACGCGCCCTTTTCTCCACATTTTATTGAACGCGCCGACGCAGAAATGAAGGAATATCCCGAGCGCCCTGAGTGACGGCTACGATCTCGACTCGTTCGCTTTGGACTCGGTAGAGAATCAGGTAAGCGCCCACCGGCCAAAAGAGAACTGGGTACGCGGTGAGGTCTTCCCGCTTGTGCCCCATTCCGGGGTTTCGCGCCAATACGTCGAAGGCGTCGAAGAGCTTCCCAACCCAGCGATCAGCGGCGCGAATGTTGTCCAATGCGATGTACTCCCAAATTTCGTCCAAATCGAGTTCGGCGCCGACGCTGAGAACGTATTCCTTCATGCGCTCAGCTTCTTCCTCTCGCGGGACTTGTGCTCAAGTCGCTGCCGCGCCGTCTCCGGCTTGACGTATTCGCCCCGGTCCAGCGAAGCCAGCCTCGCCCCGATCTCCTGATTGAAGGCGGCAATCTGTACGCTTCGCGCCCGGTCGTGGTCTTCGAGCAGACGCAGAGCCTCGCGGACGACCTCGCTGGCTGAGTTGTAGCGGCCGGATTCAACCTTCCCGGCGACAAAGTTGTCCAGTTCAGGGGTCAGCGAGACATTCATGGGGAAACTCTCCTGTTTTCCATGCTGGACCGAATAACAGGCTTTGTCAATCTTTGGTATTAAGGCCGACGGTCATCCACATTACGCGCCGCTCACTGGAAGCGGAGCCTGTTGAGGTTCGTTGTTTCACCCATCTTGCGCGGTGAGACTGCGCCGGAGATGGGCCACCCCAATATATTTGTGGGGATCTGCGCCATCCGCCCTGCCAACCCCGGTCCCCAAATGCGAGGGACCGGTGGCACCCTCAGCGCGGTTTGGAAATCTCACTGGGATCGGGGCCACCCGCCCCATTCACTGAGATTCTATCGGCCGATTTTGCCTCCGCCCCGAAATCTGTCAAAATAGAGACTGCTATGACAGTCCTTATTCCTTCTCAAGTCTTTGCCGACCGGATTGGTCGGATCGAGGTCTCCGCAACCATGGCTGTGGCCGCGGAGGCTGCCAAGCTGCGGTCGCAGGGCGCCAACCTGGTCGATTTCGGCGCCGGCGAGCCGCATTTCCCCACCCCGCGCCCCATCAAGGACGCGGCCATCGCCGCTATTGAGGCCAACTTCACGCGCTATACGGTGGTGCCGGGCATTCCGGACGTGCGCAAGGCCATCGTCGATCGCCATGCCGCCGACTTCGGCTCCGACTACTCGATCGACGAGGCCATCTTCACCACAGGCGGCAAGCTGGCCCTCTTCAACACCATCCAGATTCTTATCGAACACGGCGACGAGGTGATCCTGCCCGTGCCCTACTGGGTCAGCTTCAAAGACATCATCCAGTACGCCGGGGGCAAGGTCGTCTACCTGGAAACCCAGGAGGCGGAGAACTTCCGCATCACGGCGGACGCAATCGAGAAGGCCATTACGCCCAAAACCAAGGCCATCATCCTCAATTCGCCGTCGAACCCGGCGGGGTCGGTGGTCTCGGCCGAGGATCTGGAGCGGATCGTCCATCTGGCCCATGAGCGCGGGATTTTCCTGCTGCTCGACGAGTGCTACGTCTACCTGAACTACGCCGGCAAGCCGGTCTCGGGCGGCTCGTTTACCTGGGCCAAGGAGCACATCGTGGTGCTCGGGTCGCTGTCGAAGACATACGCCATGACCGGCTGGCGCGCGGGCTTTGCGCTGGCATCAAAGGCGGTGGTCGCCAACCTCAGCAAGCTGCAGTCGCAGTCCACCTCGAACGCCGCCAGCATGGTGCAGAAGGCCGCTATTGCGGCGCTGACCGGCTCGCAGGAGTGCGTGACGGAGTTCCGCGCCGAGTTTATCGACCTGCGCGACTACATGCTGGCCAGACTGGCCGAGATTCCCGGCGTTACCTGTACCAAGCCGGAGGGCGCCTTCTACGTTTACCCCAACATCGGGGCGTTTATCGGCAAGGGCGGCATCAAATCCGCGACCGAGTTGGCCACCCGCCTGCTCCATGAGGCCCATGTGGTTACCGTGCCCGGCGAGGCCTTCGGCACCGCGGAGCACATCCGCATCTCTTACCCGGTGACCAAGCAGAATATCGACGAGGGCACACGGAGGATGAAGGAATTCCTGGCCGGGCTGGGGTAGCCCGCGACTTGCAAGTTTCGCTTTACTGGGCCCGTTCACTCGTCTGCCGCGCGCTGTTTTGCATGGTGGGATAGGTAAATCCCTCTCCCGCAAGCGCTGCGCGCCTTGCCGGCGTCTTCTTCGACAAAGGGTTAATTCCCCTCTGTGCAAACGTATCGTTTGTCCGATAGGATGTGTTTTCAATGACTAAGCCAATCGATTTTCGCCCAGTGATCCTTGCCGGCGGCAGCGGTACCCGCTTCTGGCCGCGCTCCCGCCGCGCCCACGCCAAGCAGGTTTTGGCGCTGGATGGCGAGCGCTCCATGATCCAGCAGACCGTCGAACGCCTCAAGCCGCTGGCCACGCCGGCCAATACCTGGGTCATCACCAACGAGTATCTCGCCCACGAGATCGCCGACCAATTGAAGGACGTTCCGGCCGGCCAGATCATCCAGGAGCCCGTGGCACGCAATACAGCGCCGGCCTGCGGACTGGCCGCCTTCCTCATCGAGCGCCAGAATCCCGATGCGGTGCTGGGCATCTTCCCCTCCGACCACGTCATTGGCGACGAGCCGCGCTTCCTCAAGGCGCTGCTCAAGGGCATCGCCGTGGCCGCCGAGGGCGACCGCATCGTGGTGCTGGGCATCGAGCCCACCCGCGCCGAAACCGGCTACGGCTATATCGAGACCGGCGACTTTACCAAGGAGGATGCGGCACTGCACGTCCGCCGCTTCAACGAGAAGCCGAACCAGAACAAGGCCGAAGAGTTCGTCGCCGCCGGTAACTACTACTGGAACTCGGGCATGTTCCTGTGGAAGGCGCGCACCCTTGCCAATGCCGTCCGCGAGCACATGCCGGACACCGCTCCGCTGCTCGAGACCATCGCCGCCGCTTACGGCACGCCCGTGTTCGATGAGGTCTTTCGCGCGGTCTACCCGAAGTGCGAAAACATCTCGGTGGACTACGCCGTGCTGGAGCCGCGCTCGGCTAAGGGCGAGCATCTCTCGCACCTCTATTGCATTCCGGCCGAGTTTAGCTGGAACGACCTCGGCTCCTGGGCGTCGCTCTACGAGTACCAGCTTGAAACCCGCCTGCGCGGCGACAGCGAGGGCAACGTGGCATCCACCGCGGGCCACATGGCTCTCGACGCCAGTAATAACTACATTTACAGCCCGCGCAAGTTTGTTGCCCTGGTAGGCGTCGAAGATCTGGTCATCGTGGACACCGAGGACGCCCTGCTGATTGCCCACCGCGACCACTCGCAGGATGTGGGCAAGATCGTCAAGGAGCTGGGGCTCACCGGGCGCGATGAGCTGATCTGAGGCTGGCCAATCCTAGTCTCGGTCAAGAACAGGAGCACCCGGCTCGCAAGGAAGAAAGCTATGAGTTATATCTCTTTTGTGAAGGACCCCGTAGCATTGCCCGTTGAACTTGAAGAGGTCCGTGGCATCGCCGAGCAGCTGCGAGACCACTTGGACAAACCGGAAGTTTTGTCCGCAATCAAAGAACAGCACGTGATAAATGGGACTAGCCAACAGATTCAGGCCGTGCTCAGTAAAGGGATTGAGGACCTGGGATTTGAAAGGGAAAAGAGGGGTCTGTTCAAAGAGCAAAAAGTTAGTAGCCTCAGGCCGGATTTTTACCGAAAGGTCGGGACGTCAGGTATCCTGCTCGAGATCGAACGAGGCAAGACTATCACCAACAACATGGATCTATTGGATTTGTGGAAATGTCACCTATGCCCCACAGCAGATTTTCTCTTCCTAGTTGTTCCAAATAAGCGGGTGTCAGAGAATGGGACATCAATCAGGGCATTTGAGCAAGCATCAAAGCGATTGTCCACCTTTTTTCAGCCGGGGTATTACGTAAACGTCCAAGCGCTTTTCCTTTTCGGATATTAGCGGGGTGCCGGGTCTCACACTTGAGATCTGGATGCTGAGCGAAATCGTCCGCGCCTTGGCTAGAAATGTGTAATGACACAGTCATTACGCCGTGCTATGATTGCCATCAGGAGTGAATCCGATGCCAGCGCTTCAACAGGAAACAGGCAGACGCGAGACGCTGAACCTGCGCATCAAGCCGGAGTTGCGCGGGCTGATTGATCGTGCCGCGGAGCTGACGGGCAAGAATCGGACGGAATTCGTGCTCAGCGCCGCGCGTAGCGCCGCCGAGGATGCGCTGTTGGACCGCACGGTTTTTGCGGTCAATGCCAAGGCATACGCCGAATTTCTGGCGCGGCTCGATGCGCCGCCGCAGCCCAATGCACGGCTGCGCCGCTCCCTCAAAACGACCGCGCCATGGGAGAAGTAAGCCGGCTCCTCGCGCCCGAGCCGCTGGCGGAAGCCCACGACTTCGCGGATTTCCGCTGCGGCGAGGCATCGCTCGACGATTGGCTGAAGCGCCGCGCTCACGCCAATCAGGCGAGCGGTGCTTCGCGCACGTATGTCCTCTGCGAAGGCCAGCGCGTGATTGGCTATTATGCGCTGGCTTCGGGTGTGGTCACGGTGGAAAGCGCTCCCGGCCGGTTCCGGCGGAATATGCCCAACCCGATTCCCGTAGCCGTGCTGGCGCGCTTGGCCGTGGATCGCGCATGGCAAGGGAAGGGCATGGGTCGCGCCCTCTTTCGCGATGCCGTGCGCCGCGTGGCGCAGGCGGCTGATGCGATCGGCATTCGCGGCATCGTCGTCCACGCCATCTCGGAGGAGGCGAAAGGCTTCTATCTGGCGCTTGGCTTCGACCCGAGCCCGTGTGAACCAATGACGCTCATGGTTACGCTCTCGGACATTCGGGCCGCTTTCTTATAGAAAGCCGATTTGCAATCGATCCCTCATTTCGACCCCAAGTTTAACCCCATCCGTTACCCTAGATTCAGGGAGCACAACAACCCAACCATGCCTCATCCTCAGATCAAATTCGGCACCGACGGCTGGCGAGCGATTATCGCCGACGACTTTACCTTCGCCAATGTCCGCATCGCCGCCGAGGCCATCGCCGCTTACGTTCATGCCAAGGAAGACCCCGCCAAGGGCCTCTGCATCGGCTACGACACCCGCTTCGGGTCGAAGAGTTTTGCCCGCGCCTGCGCCGAGGTCGTCGCCTCGACCGGCATTCCGGTCAAGCTGGCCAACGCCATCACGCCCACCCCGGCGCTTGGCTATGCGGTCTTCCATCGCAAGGCCGCTGGCGGCATCATGATCACCTCGTCGCACAACCCGGCGCAATGGAACGGCGTCAAGTACAAAGGCTGGTACGGCGGCTCCGGCAAGCCTTCGATGATCGCCGAGATCGAGTCGCACTTGGGCCAGCCGGTCGAGCGCACCGCGCAGCCCGCTGCCATCGAGGAGGTCGATTTCCTGCCCGATTACCTCAAGGCCATTGAGAGCTTCACCAGTCTCGACGCGCTGGCAAACTCGGGCATGAAGTTCGGCCTCGACTCGATGTATGGCGCGGGCGGGACCATCATCTCCGACATCTTCACCCGCCTGGGCGTGGCCCACGTGCAGATTCGCGCCAACGCCGATCCGCTCTTCCCCGGCATCAACCCCGAGCCTATCGAGCCGCATATTCGCGCGCTCGCCGAGGCGGTGGTGGCCAACGGCTGCCAAGCCGGATTATGTACGGATGGCGACGCGGACCGCATCGGGGCAACCGACGAGCACGGCAACTTCGTCGATCCGCACAAGATCTACTGCGTGCTGCTCAGTTGGGTGCTCAAGCGTCACAACGACTGGCCCGGCGCAGTGACCCGCGCCTTCAACACCACCAAGATGCTCGACCGCATCTGCTTCGAACACGGCCGCGAACTGATCGAGCACGGCATCGGCTTCAAGTATGTCTGCGACTACATGCTGGAGCGCGAGATCGTGATGGGCGGCGAGGAGTCGGGCGGCATCGGCTTCCAGCGCCACCTGCCGGAGCGCGACGGCCTGCTCAATTCGCTTCTCGTGGCCAACGTGATGGCCGAGGAAGGCAAGACGCTGGGCCAGCTGGTCGCCGATCTGCAAGCCCAATATGGCGAGCACCAGTACGGCCGCATCGACCTGAACCTGCCGGACGCGGTCAAGAACGCCGCCATCCAGAGAGCCATCGCCCTCCAGCCTGGCGACCCGGTCTTTGCCGGAATGCCAATCTATTGCCAGGAGACGCTGGACGGCGTCAAGTTCTACCTCGACAACCCCGAAGCCTCCACCAAGCCCAGAGCCGCCGAAACCTGGCTCCTGTTGCGCGCCAGCGGCACCGAGCCGCTGCTGCGCATCTACTCCGAGTCCTGCTCGAAGGAGTCGGTGGCCAAGCTGCTGGAGTCGGCGCGGGAGTTTGCGCTGGGCGGGTGAGAGCGAGCTTTTAGCTATTAGCTTTTAGCTGTTAGCTCCAAGCTCGTGTTTGCTGCGGCAAGCTGGGTGGAAAAGCACGAATCCAGGCGGGTTTCGGGTCTGACCTATTCTCTTCAAAATCGATCTCTCGAATAAATATATGTTTTTCCACTTGACAAAATGTTGTTATTACATAACAATATCTTCTAGGAAATGAACACAGGCGACCAAAAAGCTCCCGGCGAGAGCGGCCTTTACAACCGCATCGCCGTGCTGCGCGCCGAGCGCGGGATCAGCCGACAGGAGCTGGCCGAGGCCATGGACGTGAACTACCAGACCATCGGGTTTCTGGAGCGGGGCGACTACAGCCCCAGCCTCAAGCTGGCGCTCTCGCTGGGGGAGTATTTTGGGCTGCCGGTGGAGGCGATCTTCTCCAAAAGGCCCTTACAACCGCTCAGCCAACAGGTCTACGGAACTAGATCAACCGAACTGGAGAAACAGTCATGATCAACAAATCTACCTACCTGGGAATTCCTCTGCGACGGCGGAAGAATCGCCGCTTGCTCGTCGGAGGCTATTGGGCAGTCGTATTACTGTTTTTGGAATTCATCTATTGTTCTCCTGTTCTGCAGATTCTTCTTCTTGGCAGGTTCCCGGGGAATGGATGGTTAGGATTTCTTTCCATTATGCTGACCGGCCCTCTGTTCGGTTACCTGACCACCTGCCTTGGAGGTGTGTCAGGGAATGGCCTGATATCTGACTGGGATGGACCTTTTGATGAGCGTGACATCCGACTCAGGAATGCGGCCCATTTCGAGGCCTACCGAATCTTCAGAGTGATTATCGTGATTATCGTCCCGTTGACAATGGTGGTGGTCATTGTTTTTGGTACCTTTTGGTCCCACTACCAACGACTGTCTGTGCCGTTGCTCTCCCTTCTTTGGTTCTTAGTATTCAGCCTCCCACAATCTCTGATTCTCTGGTTTGAGCCGGACATGGAGGAGCCGCAATGAGAGCCAATCCCGAAACCGCCAAGGAGAAACAATCATGATCTCCCGCCGAGAGTTGCTGAAGCTGTTGAATTGGAAGCGCCGCACGCGGCGCCGCGTGGTGATGGCGTTTTGGGCCGCCGTTCTGGCGTTTGTCGGGGCAATGGCTTTCATCCTCCAACGGCACGGCTCCTGGATCGGAGATATCCGGCTGTTTTGGCTCTTTTGGGCCGTAACCACGCTCCCCATTCTGCTGCGCAGCCTTCGCCCCAGCCTGACGCGCGGCAGGAAACTCCAGAC
>JBEKPI010000164.1:0-13267 GCA_049520855.1 Occallatibacter sp. | reverse complement strand
GGCTTTTTGCCGGGCCGGAGCGGCAGCAGGAACTGCGCGCCCGCCTCGAGCGCAGCCGGGCAAAGCACGGCGAAGGCTGGCTGCACCGGCTGCTCCGCCGGCTCGACCCCGGCTCCGCCGCGCGCATTCACGCAAACGACGCGCCCAAGCTGATTCGGGCGATTGAGGTTTGCGTAGCCACTCGCCAGCCGTTCTCCGAGACGCTTGGAAACCAGAAAAAAGCCCGCAATCCGCTCACCGGATTCCGGCTGCTGCGCATCGGCCTCAACCCGCCCCGCGAGGGCCTTTACGCTCGACTGAACCGCCGCGCTGCCGCCATGTTTGCCTCTGGCCTGGTTGAGGAGACACTCACCCTGCTCGACCGCTTCGGCCCGGTCAAGGCGCTGGACTCGCTCGGCTACCGGCAGGCGATAGCTGTGCTGGCGGGAACCATGAGTGTTGAGGCTGCCATCGAAGCCGCGCAGCAAGGCCACCGCAACTACGCCAAGCGCCAGTTGACCTGGTTCCGCCGCGAGCTGGAGGTGCATTGGATCGAGGGCTTCGGCGATGAGCCGGAGACGCTCACCAGAGCAGCCGAACTGGTTCAGGACAGCCTGTAGGAGTCCACTCGGATTTGCAGCCTGCCCCTTGCGCAGATGCGAACGGGCTCTCAGCCGCATCCATTAAACTATGCATGGCGAGGCGGCGATTCCCCAAAGCCCGCTGGAATGGAGCTTCCCTTGGCCGAGACGGCAGCAGAGACAATCTACGACGCGGCAATCATAGGCGGCGGCCCGGCCGGCTACACGGCGGCCATTCGCGCGGCGGAGTACGGCCTGAAGGTCGCGTTGATCGAGGAGTCCGACAAGCTCGGCGGCACCTGTCTGCACGTGGGCTGCATCCCCACCAAGGCCCTGCTCTTCAACGCCGAGATCTGGGATCACATGCAGCACGCCGCCGACTTCGGCATCGGCTTCGGCGAGGGCGGGATCGGCGCGCCCACGCTCAATTGGGCAGCCGTGCTCCAGCGCAAAGACGCCATCATAACGAAGCACGTCAAGGGCCTCGACTTCCTGATGAAGAAGCACAAGATCGCGCGCATCGTGGGCTATGGCCGCCTGACCGGCCCGGCCCAGGACGGCGTGCATACCGTCGAGATGACAGCGCCCGGCGGAGAAATTGTCCCGATCAAGGCAAACAACGTCATCCTCGCCACCGGCTCCGAGGCCAAAATGCTCCCCGGCCTCCAGCCCGGCGGCCGCATCCTGACCAATATCGAGATTCTGGCTCTCGGCGAAGTCCCCAAGTCGCTCGTCGTCATCGGCGCGGGCGCGGTGGGCATGGAGTTCGCCTCGCTCTTCCGCACCTTCGGGACCGAAGTGATGATTGTCGAGTCCCTGCCGCGCGTGGTTCCGGTCGAGGACGAAGAAATCTCCAAAGAGATCACACGCCTCTTCAAAAAGCGCGGCATCGACATCAACACCGGAGCCAAAGTCGAAGGCGTCGAATCGACCGAAACCTGCGTCCGCGTAACCTTTACCGGCGCCAACGGCAAGACGCAGGTGAAGGAAGCGGAAAAGGTGCTTGTAGCCGTGGGCCGCGCCGGGCGCACCGCCAACGTCGGCGTGGAGAAGACGCGCATCGAGCTTGAGCGCGGGCTGGTCAAAGTTGACGCCGCGCAGGAGACGGCCGAGCCGGGCGTCTTCGCCATCGGCGACATTGTGGCCGGACTGCCCCAACTGGCCCACGTCGGCGCGATGGCCGGCATGGTGGCCGCCGCCAAGATCGCCGGCCGCAAATTCCGGCCGGTGCGCCGCGACCGCATCCCCGCCTGCACCTACACCGAGCCGCAGATCGGGTCGGCTGGTTTAACGGAGACCCAGGCCAAAGAAAAAGGCTACGAGGTCAAGGTCGGCAAATTTCCATTTGCGGGCAACGCGAAGGCCACCATCCTCGGCAATCACGATGGCTTTGTAAAGATCGTCTCCGACGCGAAGTACGGCGAGATTCTCGGCGTCCACATCCTCGGCCCGCAAGCCACGGAGCTGATCGCCGAGGCCGTTGCCGTGATGGAGTTGGAAGGCACGGTAGACGAGCTGATGTTCACCATCCACGCACATCCGACGCTGGCCGAATCGATGCTCGATGCCTACGGCGCGGTGGAGGGCATGGCGATTAACGCGTAAGATGTTGCGAGGCACCGGCAGACGTGCAATCCGTGGCGACTGTCCGGAAATCGATCACGACGTTCGAATTCACTTACCGGCGGCTACTAAGATTGGCTCGATCCAAATGATTTTGCGTAGCAACTGGCCAGACCCGTATGGCTGTGAGCGAAAATGTCCACGGCGCCAATGCATGCGCGGCGAAATGCCTGACTCACCTTGAGGCCCGCTGTGAACCGCCGCTCTATAGGAGTTTCCTATGATATTCGGCGTCCAGAGTTCAGACCCACTCTTTGTGCGCTTGCCAGAAGATTCTCCCCCCGAAAGCAAATCAGGTCGAGTGAGCATGGCGAGCAAAACACCCATGCTCAGGCTAATTGCCGACTCTAGGATTTTCTTGTCGGTCGCATCGAGAATACCTGCCACAGGGTTCAAATTCTCGATGATGTCAGGGGCCGACAAATCATTGAGATGTAGCAGCGGCGATGACGTGGCAGTGACGTTCTGGGACAGGCATTCAAGAGAGTTACTCAAGATGGTCCTGAAGAACAATCTATTCTCAGGCACTTGAAAGCCCATCTTAGGAAAAAAGGGATGCCAATAGCTCGTTCCGGCTCGCATTCTGGAGTACCAAAGGTGTCCGCACTCCCCCCCAGTTGGATGCACAAGCGTTCCCTTGGGAAAGACAAAAGCCGCAGATTCAAAAGGCAAGTGCATATTCTGCCAATCAAGAGGCTCGGGAGGCTGCGTTTGAACAATTGCCTCAATCAGTTGCGGTGCAACATAATAGACAGGCACTTTCTTCGCGACGATATCCGATGCAGCGATCAGCGCCAGCTTGTCGTTCGAGGGAAGCCTTTCAGTATCTAAGCCAGCTTGTCTCAGCGCATAAAACAGAGCGAAAGAAAGATCGACGGACACGTCTTTCGCTGAGTGATACCTTCCAACGTCTTTGTAGATTCGAGGGTAGAGAAGCTGCCACTCTGCGGGGTTTTCCTTTATGAATTCATCCATTAGGCCGCGAGCCTTGTCGAGCATTATAACCTCCATGGAGAACCAGAAACTGCTCTGCTACTACAGGTTCGCTTGATCAGTGTATGCCATTCGCTGGGGAGCAGCCTGAAAAAGGATCCGTCCTTGCATCAATAAGTGTTTACGCCCTCTGCGGACGAAGCCGAGTCAGGCAGAGTATCCCGTCTTCCGGCGATATTGTGATGCTGCAAGGCTCATAGGACTCCACTCGGACTGTCGCGTCATCATGAATATCTATTTGAGCCAGGCAAAGTTCAGTATCTTGGTCCAAGAAAAATGTGCAGCGCCAAAACGCATCCGACCTACGCCAGAACACATCGAAATCTCTCTTGTCGTGGTGCCGCTGTTCGACGCCGTCGTTGCTCCGCAAATTGCAAGCGATACGTCCAAGAACGAAGGGATCGTCCAGCTGCTGATTCACTATTTCCTTCAATTCCTCTGTGTTCATTCTGGCACCTATTCTGAGTTCTCATTACAGTTCCGTCGATTGGCCAGCTACCAGCGCCTTCGCCTTGGCAATGAACTCCGCCAGCGGCACAGATCCCTGATCTCCTTTGGCGCGGGTGCGCACGCTGACCGCGCCAGCCTCCTGCTCCTTGTCGCCGAAGACGAGAATGTAAGGCGTCTTCTGGTTGGCGAAGTCGCGAATCTTGCCGTTCATCTTCTCGTTGCGGTCGTCCACCTCGACGCGGAGGCTCGCCGCCTTCAACTCGGCCTCGACCTTCTTCGCGTATTCATGGTGCCGCTCGCTGATCGGCACCAGGCCCACCTGCACCGGCGCAAGCCATAGCGGAAACGCCCCGGCGTAGTGCTCGATCAGCACGCCGAAAAATCGCTCGACGGAGCCGAACAGCGCGCGGTGAACCATCACCGGCTGATGCCGTTCGCCGTCTTCGCCCACATACTCCAACTCGAAACGCGCCGGCAGGTTAAAGTCGAATTGCACCGTGGAAAGCTGCCACAGCCGCCCAAGCACGTCCACTAACTTTACGTCGATCTTGGGGCCATAGAAGGCCGCTTCGCCGGGGATGGTCTTGTAGGCGATGCCCTTGCGGTCAAGCGCGCGCTGCAAGCCGCCAACCGCAAGCGCCCAGTTCTCGTCCGAGCCGGCATAGTGCGCGCGATCATTCGGATCCCACGTCGATAACTCAACCTTGAACTCGTGGAAGCCGAAGGTCTTCAGCACCGCCTCGGCAAAGTCGATGCAGGCGACGACTTCGTCTTCAATCTGCCCCGGCGTACAGAAGATGTGCGCATCGTCCTGCGTAAAGCCGCGCACGCGCAGCAGGCCGTGCATGGTGCCGGAGCGCTCGTAGCGATAAACGTTGCCTAACTCCGCCAGCCGCACCGGCAGGTCGCGATAACTCCTCGGCGAGTTCTTGTAAATCAGTATGTGGCCGGGGCAGTTCATCGGCTTCAGGCGATACTCGGCGTCGTCCAGTTCCATCGGCGTGTACATGTTGCCGGAGTAAAAGCCCTCGTGGCCGCTGATCTTCCACAGTTCGCGGCGCATCACGTGGGGCGTGAAGACCAGCGAGTAGCCGCGCCGCAGACATTCGTCGCGCATCCAGTCTTCCATCACCTTGCGGATGATGGCGCCCTTGGGATGCCAGAAGATCAGCCCCGCGCCGGCGATCTCCTGAATGCTGAAGAGGTCCAGTTGCTTGCCCAGAAGGCGATGGTCGCGCTTGGCCGCCTCTTCCAGCCGCGCAAAGTGCGCATCCATATCCTTCTTGCTAAAAAACGCCGTGCCGTAGATGCGCTGCAACTGCGGATTCTTCTCGTCCCCCAGCCAGTAAGCGCCGGCCAGGTTGGTCAGCTTCACGGCCTTCACGCGGCCGGTCGAGGGCACATGCGGCCCACGGCAAAAATCCACAAACTGGCCGTTGCGATAAAAGCTCACCTCGTCGCCGGGCACGGTGAATTTGGTCACGAAGTGCGTCTTCATGAAGTCGCCGTCGCGCTCAAAGCGCTCCAGGCTCTCGTCTCTTGGAGCAAACTCGTGGCGGAACGGCTCGTCCCGCGCGATCACCTCGGCGATCCGAGCCTCGATCAGCGCCAGGTCCTCGGGGACGAACGGCTTCTCGCGATAAAAATCGTAAAAGAAGCCGGCGTCGGTGGCCGGACCGTGGCCCAGCTTGGTCTCGGGAAACAGCTCAAGCACCGCCGTTGCCAGCACGTGCGCGGCGGAGTGGCGCACCACCTTCAGCGCTTCGGGATCGTTCTCTTTCACCAGGTCCAGCCGCGTGTCGGCCGTGAGCGGCGTCGTCAGGTCCACCAGCCGCGGAGCGGCGGCGTTCTCCGCGGCATACATCGCGGCCTCCGCCGAGTCGCCCTCCGCAGCGGAGCTTCCCGCTGCCAAGCCGGCCAGCGGCGTCAGCCGCGCTGCCACCGAGGCCGCCGCCAGCCGCGGCGAAATCGAGTTCGCAATCTCAAGAGGCGTGGTCCCGACGTGTACTTCGCGAATCGCCCCGTCGGGCAAGTGTACGGCAATGGTCTCGCTGCTCATGGAGTTTCCTGTGATCTTTCCGCGGAATAGAAAAGCCTGCCACTCAACAGGATAGTTGCCAAAGCCGCTTCGCGTCGAGGATGCGGGCGGAGCGCAAGCAGGACGGGACTAGAGAAGAGGAACCGGCGGATCCGATCTTGGACGAGCAAGGGGCTGAACTCTGCGCTACTCCAATCGAAACCGCCTATCAATTTGGACATCTCTTGCCTGTTGCAGGCGCTGGTGAAGAGAAAGCTCTCGGCAAAAAGTGTATCGTTTCGATCCAGTTTTCGGCAGAAGGAACGGTCCGCGCAAACCCGTGCAAACGATAAGCCCTGGAATGCCGCCAACGGCCTGCCTCGGGTTTCAAAACACCCAGAGGCTTCCCAGCACCAGCAGAATGGCCGCAACCGTCACAACCTGGTAGACCCGGTCTTCGGCCTTGCTCGGCTGCTGAGGCGCGCCGGCGGGCTGTGGCATCGAAGTGGACGCGGTTTGCGGTGATGGTTGCATCGCCTACCTGCCTTTCCTGGCCTCGCGGCGAGGGTTGCGGATTCAGGGACGACCCGGTTCTCGGGCTTGCATCGTTAGACACCAAATCTTCGTGAAAGATGCGCGAAGAGTTGTGAAAAACCTGGTTGGATTGCGGCTCTGCATTACCTATCGGCAAGGATGCCAAAGCATCCGCCCGAAGGCAACAACCGTCTAGGCTAACGGAATTCTTTGGTAATGTGAGAGATTCCACCAGGGAGGATCGGACCCTGAAGGTCTCCGATCCCCGCAGAAGGAGGGAACAATCTCGGCATGGCTGCCGCTGTCGTTGTACTCGTAACCTTCGTGGCAGGCTGAGCCTGCCAGAGAGCATTTCCCGCGGCAACCGCCCGGTCAGCTCATCGATCGATCAAGCCTCCTACCCAGGCCACCCAGTTAAGGCACTTGTCTTTCAGTGTCAATTCCTTGGGCGGAGGCGGGGGAGTATCATCCACGGGGGCTACATAGTCTGAGGTAAAAGGGACATAGTTTTCGCTGAGATCTTCCTGCCAGTCAAGTATCTCGGCCACAACCGGATCCCCGATCTCGCCCTTGGCTGCCTTGTCGAATTCCTTTGCCGTCTCCTCCCGAGCGATCGCCAGATCCAACAGCAGGTTGGCTTCTTCCTCCCGGCCCTCGGCTTTGGCCGCCTCTGCGCCTACAAAGAGTTGCTTGGCCTCTCGATGGTGGATGTTGGCAACATCCACCAGCCCACCTCCGGGCAAGTCTTCCAGGTAGTGGTAGGCTGGCGGTTCAACCTTGGCAGGGTCGTCAACCCTGGCGGGGTCGTCCGGCGCGGCAGCATCATCCATCTTGACAGCATCGTCCGGCTTGATTGGGTTGTCGGGCATCTTCTCCTCCTTGCCTCAAACATCCATAGACCACCGGGGCAATCCTAAAATTCATGCCGCACCATTATAAACCACGGCGCGAAAAGCGATTGGTGCGGGTACTCAATCGGTAACGGGTGTAAAATCTCGCTCGTGAGCATTGGTCCCGAATTTGCCCCCTCGGCCGCGAAGGAAGAACGCAACTGGCTGCCGCTGATTGTGGCTGCCGCCGTTGTCCTGCTGGCCGCCGCCGGGGCCATCGTGAGCCTGGAACACGGACGCTCCCACGGCGCCTCGGCCGTCACGCCGATCTCCGCGCCGCTGGACCCCTATGCCGGCAGCTTATCGCTAACCGGCCTGGCCATGAGCGAATCCTCCAACCTGGCCGGGGGCAAGCTCACCTATCTCGACGGGCACATCGCCAATCACGGCGCGCGCACGGTCACCGGCGTCACCGTGCAAGTGCTCTTTCGCGATTTCGCCCACGAGGTGGCGCAGAACGAGACCCTGCCCGTCCGGCTCATCCGCGTGCACGAGCCTTACATCGATCTGGAGCCGGTCTCCGCCGCGCCGCTCAGGCCCGGCGATGAGCACGAATTCCGCCTGATCTTCGACTCGGTCAAGCCCGACTGGGACGGCGCCTATCCGGAGATTCGCATCCTCCACGTCGAGACCCGATAGCCCCCGCCCAATTTACCGGGTAGAAAATACCGTACCCGGAAAAAATTACACAGCAGGCCTGCCGCGCCAGACCTTGCCTGTGTGCAGTTGTGAGTTGGTGCCACTCAGCAAGTCGAACAATCCACAGACGATGTTCGTTTTTTCTTGCGAACCGCCCGGTTTGGCGCGCGCCTTGCTCTCTCTATCGGTGAGCCGACAAGATCGCTCACCCCGCGCAGCCCGGCGGAGAAAGAAACTCTGGAGGGTGTCCACCCTATGAAAGCCGTCGAATCATCTCGGAACTTGTTCCCTCGCCAGCTTGTACTTGTTCTGCTGGCATCTGCACTAGCAGTACCCGCTCTCGCGCAGCAAGGCCAGTCCGCAGCTGGCCCGCCCCGCAGCACCGCCGTCGCCCTCCATCAACACACCGAAAAAAGAGGGTTTCTGGGGCAGAGTGAATCCCTTTGCGCGCAAGAAGTGGGTTAATAACCGGGTGGAACCCCTCAAGGGCCAGCTTAACGAGCTGGATGAAGTGAACGCCAAGAACGCCAACGACATCAAGGACGTGGACGCAAGGGCGCAGCGGGGCATCCGCAAGGCCCAGTCCGCGGCCGACGCGGCTAACCAGACAGCTACCCTCGCCGGCAGCCAGGCGCAAAGAGCAGGCGCCATGGCGCAGGGCGCGGCCGGTCACGTCGATCGGTTGAACACGACCGTCAACGGACTGGACCAGTACCACCAGGCAAATGAACTCCAGGTAGCCTTTCACGGCGGCCAGCCGATTTTGTCGGCAGCAGCCCGCAAGCAACTGGACGACTTCGCCGCCAACCTAACCGGCCACCAGGGATACATCCTCGAGATCGAGGGACATTCTCCTCTGGCCAGCACAGCCGGCATTCAGAGTTCCGGGCGATTGGCCGATGCGGTCAAGCGCTACCTTGTCACGCAACATGAGATTCCCGTCTACCGCTTGCACACTGTAGCCCTCGGCAACGCGCGCGATCAGGCTGACAATGAAGACAAGCCGATCCGCATCAGCAGTGTGCATATCCGGTTGATGGAAAACAGTTTGGCGGCCCAGGAAGTCGCTCCCCCCCATGAAGCGGCTTCCTCGACGGGCGCGGAGCGGCCTTAACAACCGCAGCCCCTCCCCCGAGGCACCTTTCCGCACCGGCGGCATCCCTGCCGTCCGGCCGCCAATCAAGCTCTCGCAACACGAGAGAACCAAGGCAATTTGGCCCCCGCTTAAACCGGGGGCCGTTTTTTGTGTTCAGGATCGGGGGTGACGTCCCCCCTTCGATCTCTTCCGCCGGCTGGATGGGATTCGCGGCCTACTGAAATCCTGGTGGCCAGGCAGGTATGACGAGGCGTACAGGTGTTGCATCCTGAGCGTCATCTGCGCTAGACTCCTTTTATAGGCAGACGTAGCCGCCTTCGGAAGGACACCGACGACGAGGCTCGTTTTTGGTGTGCCGGCGGCAAGGACATCCTGCGCGAAGAGGTCTGGGTTGATGAGGAGGATGAGGTCGTTCTATACAATTTGGCCTTTCTCATGCCCCACCTCTCCGCGGTCGACAATGGCCGCATCCTCGGCTTCGATAAAGCACACGGCATCCATGGCGCCATTTCATGGGCGAGGTGCAACGAGTCGAATTCAAAAGCTATTCGGCCACAGCGAATCGTTTTTACCGGGAAGTGGTGGCACTAAGAAAGAGCTACGAGGAGAAACTATGAAGACTAAAGTGTTCACCGACGGATTTGAAGGCCATGTGCGGCGTTCTCTGGAGCGCGCTCGGAGACGCGAGAACGGCGAGCGGCTGGAGCCGGAAAGGATCATCACCTTTGCGGACCCGCTCGATATGCTCGAATGTCTCACTGCGCAACGCATCCAGCTCTGCCAGGTAGCCCGCAAGAAGCGGCTGAGCATTTCGGCGCTCGCCGAAGAGTTGGGCCGCAACCGCGGTTCGGTCACCCGCGACGTGAACAAGCTCAAGCGGTTTGGATTGATCCGGCTCCGCGAGCAGGTCAATCCCGGCCACGGCGTGGTCCAGATCGTCGAACCAGTCGCCAAGAAATTCGACATGCGCGCCGCAGTATAGGGGGTCTGGGGAACGGTATTCGGGCGTCATTGAACCCAAGCTGGCAGAGGTTGTCCGACGGGCGAAGCGGCGGCCGAGCTACTTCCTGTGGCGGGGGCGCCCCAAGGATATGACCTCCAGAGCCACTGGAGCAAGACCAGCCTTTGTGATCTTCAACTCCTGAGCGGCGGCGTAGGAGAGGTCGATAATGCGCCCGTCGGAAAGCACACCGCGATCGTTGATGCGAACCACGACCGATTTCTTGTTCTTGAGGTTAACCACGCGCACCATGGTGCCGAAAGGCAGCTTGTTGTGGCAGGCCGTCATGGCATACATGTCGAACCGCTCGCCACTCGCCGTGCGATGGCCATTGAGCACAGAACCGTACCAGGAGGCAATGCCGCGGAGGCTATCGGTCCACGGTTCAGCGTCGGTCTTATTGGGTGCAGGCGAGGGGGGGGCAAGCGAGGCCGGCGTTGCACTCAGGATGGGAGGCGCGGGACGAACGGTTGCGGCGGATACGGGGATGCGCGCATCCGCCCGCACTGCCACGGTGGAGACAGTGACCACTACCGCGGATAGCACAGCCGATGAAGCTCCCACCAGGAGGCAAATCCCTAGCGGCGTATTCGGGCTCAAGTTGCGTGTCTTCCGTTTTATGACCATTAGCCATTTTACCAAGTTGCTACTATCCTGGCCCAAAAATTACCAAGATCGGCATGGGTTTTCTTCTTTTGAAAAGCGCAGACGATTTTTCTCCTTTTTCCGGGCTTTTGTTTCTTAACTCATTTATTTAGTGTTTGTTACGTTTTAGACCAAGAATGGCGCAAGAAAGACGCCGATGACCTGGCCGGGGCGATTCCTGTTTTGGGACTTGCAAGATCGCCTCTTAACGTGAACATACGGCGAAAGATGGAACGAAGCAGCCCTTGAAGAGAGCAGGGAGGAATCGAATTTCGCGACCTTGAAGCAATGCCCATTCAAGGTGATCAAGTGTGTTCCCGCAGCCGTTTTCTCCGCCGACCGTCGATCAGGCAATGCTGAAGAGCCTTGATGATGAACACAGAACCGGGCGGATCTGGGCGGACTTGACCTCAACGCCTGGGATCATGAAAGATCGTCTGGAACTCTCCCATGCTGGTAAGCGCGGCTCCTTTCTTTGTGTTTCTGGTTGCGGTGTGCCTGCTCTTCTGGGCCGCTGCCGGATCGCGCCGTCTACAGTTGGCGGTGCTGGTGGCGGCGAACCTGTTCTTCCTGGCCCGCTTCAGTCTGGTCTATCTGGCGCTACCCCTGGCGGCCAGCGTGGATTTTCTTTCCGGTCTTGGGCTGGGGCGGCCACGGCGGCAGACCATCCGCAGGCTGCTGCTCGGGGTCTCGCTGGCTGTGAACCTGGGCCTGCTGGCGGGACTCAAGCTGGTTCCGCTGGTGACCGCGGGGCGCTTTGCCTGGCTCTTCACGCTGAGCCTCTCGTTCTACTGCTTTCAGTCGCTTTCCTACACCATCGACCTCTATTTCGGTGAGATGCAGCCCACCCGCAGCTACTTGTCTTACCTGGCAGCCGCCCTGTTTTTCCCCTCGATGACGGCGGGGCCGATTCCGCGCCAAGGCAAGCTGCTGGAGCAGCTTGCCCGGCCCTTCTCGTTCAGCGTTGAGGATGGCGGCCGCGCCATGCTGCTGATCGCCGCCGGCCTGGTAAAGAAGCTGCTGATCGCCGACTACCTCGCCAACAATCTGGTTGGCCGCGTCTTCGATACGCCAGCCCTTTATTCAAGCGTGGAGACTCTGGCAGGGGTTTACGGCTACGCACTGCAACTCTACTTCGACTTCTCCGGCTACACCGACATCGCCATGGGCGCGGCGCTGCTGGTGGGCATCCGGCTGCCGGAGAACTTCCGCCAGCCGTACCTTTCGGTGAACCTGGCCGATTTTTGGCGGCGCTGGCACATGAGCTTCTCCAACTGGCTGTTCACCTACCTCTTTGACGCGCTGCCCAAGCGGCGCAAGCATCCGCTGCTCTCTTACAGCTATGCCGTACTGATCACATTCATCCTGGGCGGGCTGTGGCACGGGATCAGCTGGAACTTCCTTATCTGGGGCGTGCTGCACGGGCTGGCGCTGGGCGTGGTCTTTGCATGGAAGCTGCGGCGCAAGTTTCCGTCGCCCTATTGGTGGGCCAAATTGCTGGGGGGCCTGGTTACCTTCCACTTTGTCTGCTTCGCCTGGATTTTTTTCCGCGCCGCCTCGCTGGAAAGCGCGCTCGCCATTCTACGCAGCCTGGGCGCGCTGACCTGGTCGGCGGACAATTTGACGCCGCTGGTGCTGGGAGTGCTGGCTCTTGCCGCAGCGATCCATTGCCTGCCTCCGCGCTGGTTCGAGATTTCGGCGGAAGTGGCTGCTCGCGTGCCTTTCTGGGTGCAGGGGCTGGCGATGGCCGCCCTGATTCTGCTCATTCAAACGCTGGCGGGCCGGGGTTCCGCTCCCTTTGTCTATGGCAATTTTTGATTTTTACGAACCCGGCCAGCCCAACCCGGTCGAATCGGGTTCGGAGGAGCCTGGTTTCAACCCGGCTGGCGGCGGCTCAGGCTTCCCGCTCAAGACCGCGCTTGCCATTCTGGTGCTGGCGGCCGCGCTGGCGGGTTGGCGCGCGGGTGTGGATCACGGCAAGGGCGTGGGCCTGGGCGTCTTCGCGGAGACATTCGGGCTGCGCTGGCCTCATCCGCCTGCCCCCGCAGTCCTCAAAGCACCGGCGAGCCAGACCAAAGGCAACGAAAAACCTCTCGCGATCTCTCCCGTCTTTGCCGACGACACGAACAGCCTGGACCCATTTTTTGCGGCGCTATGGAAGCTGGAACAGACGAATCCGGAAGAGGGCAAAGGGTCCGGGGTGGTCACCATCCTGCACTATGGCGACTCGCCCACCACCGCCGACCTGATCACCGGCGACGCGCGCGCTCAGTTGCAAGGCCGTTTTGGCGACGCAGGCCGCGGCTACACGCTCATCGCCAAGCCCTGGGCCTGGTACGGCCACCGGGGCGTGGAGATCAGCGGGCACGGCTGGGCGATGCGCACCGGGGTGGGCCTGATGCGCCAGGGAATCTATGGGCTGGGCGGCGCGGCCTTCGAGGGGCAACCGGGCGCATGGAGCAAGTTCCGGCTGACCGGATCGCAGCAGACGGCCGTGGATGTGGAGTATCTGGCCAGACCCGGCGGCGGTACATTCGCGGTCGAGGCGGACGAAAAGCGGATTGTCGAGCAGACGACGGGCGCCGACACCCAGGCAACCGCCTCAGCCCACGTGGAACTGCCCCCTGGCACGAAGACCGTTTCCATCCGGCCCACGGTGGGAACCGTGGTCCTATTTGGCGCGGACTTCCGCCGCGGGACGAGCGGCCTTCTCTACGACAGCCTGGGCCTGAACGGCGCAACGACGACCGTGCTGGCGCGCGTGTTGCAGCCGGTGTTGTGGAAGCAGGAGCTTGACCGCGCGGCGCCGGCGCTGGTGAT
>JBEKPI010000163.1:0-8138 GCA_049520855.1 Occallatibacter sp. | reverse complement strand
ATCAAAGCAAGGGCGGCGAGATTCGCCTGCCCCAGGGAGCGAAACATCAACGCCGCGCCGAAGCCCATGAGGATGATGCCGATGTTCTCGATGCTGTGCCAGGCGAGCAGACGCTTGAGATCGTGCTCCATCAGCGCGTAGAGCACTCCAAGCAATGCGGAAACCACTCCCAACGCCAGCACCAAGGTTCCCATCCATAATGGAGGCGGACCGTAGAAATCGAAGAAGACCCTCGCCATGCCGTAAATGCCGGTCTTGATGACGATGCCCGACATCAGGGCCGATACGTTGCTGGGCGCTACCGGGTGGGCTTCCGGAAGCCAGATGTGAACGGGGACCATACCCGCCTTCACGCCGAAGCCGAAGAGGAAAAGCAGAAAAACCGTGCCCTGCTGGAGCGGCGTCAGACGCGAAGCCAGCAAGTGGAAGCTGGAGAAATCCAGACTGCCGCTGACGGATGCGAGAACCAGGAATGCGATCAGCAGCAGACCGGTGCCCGCGTGCGACATGATGAGGAAAAGCACCCCGGCGTTGCGCGTTTCCTTCTTTTCGTGCTCAAAGCCGATCAGGCAGAACGCCGTCAGCGCCATCACCTCCCACGCTACCAGGAAGAAGAACACGTCGGACGCGGTGAAGACCAACGCCAGACTAAGCAGCAGAATGTTGAAGAAGAACCCGAATGCGCCCAGGTTGCGGCGTCCTTCCATCTCCCGCAGGTATCCGAAGGAATAGAGCGAAACGGCGGCAGCCAGCACCGCGAGCGTGACGTTGAAATAGGCCGACAGCGGGTCCAGGCGAATGGCCCAGGTGAAGGCCGGATTGCCAAAGGGAAGGGCGATCGGCGTGGGGCTTGCGCTGAAGAGGCTGGCAGCCGAAGCCGCCATATCCAGTAGCGAACCCGCCAGAGCCGCTCCGCAGGCCGCACGGCGTGCGGCGGCAGGCCGGCGACCCAGCGCCAAACTGGCTGCGGCGCCCGCCAGCCAGACGACAATTCCGCTTAGAAATAGCTCGGCAATCACCGGACAGACGCCTCGCGTTCCACTTCCCCAAGCATCTGTATGGCGTCGGCGAGGTTGGTCTGGAAGTACCGGCGCATGATATCGAGAACCTCCACGAGCACTGGATTTCGAATGGAATAGAAGACTTGGTTGCCGTCCTTGCGGTTCACAACAATCTGGCGGCTTCTCAGAATCGCCAGGTGCTGCGACAGGTTAGCCTGCTCCACTCCCAGCTTCTCCTGGATGGTCCCTGCGGAGAGCTCCCCGTCGCGCAACACCTCAAGGACGGCGATGCGCGTGGGATGGGAGAGAGCCTGGAAGATGCTGGCCTTGTATGTCCGCAGCGTCTCTTGCATGGTATGAGTATATTCTATATTCAGAATATACGCAACAAATACTAACCAAGGCCTGTCAATTCCTTGCAGATGGGGAGGGTTGCACGCGTAGAACAGGCTATTCGAGTTAGAATGGCCGCATCCTTTGAGGAAGCCTTCCGGTGAACGTTCCTGTTAGACGGGTGCTGCCGACCGGGCTTGCAATGCTCGTCCTATTGCTCCTTTTGCTGCGAATGGCAGGCACTGTGCGGCTGAGGTGGTCCCGGTGGCTCGGACAGTTTTTGTTTTTTCCTTAAGTGGAAGTTCTTGCTTTTGTTTTTAGGCTGCCAACTCCGGCAGCGTAACTCCAATCCCTTCCACGCCCAGCGCGGCAAGCTGAACCTGTTCCCGTGTGCGCGGCTCGCGAAAGGCGGCCATCTCCTCTTGCCGAGTCAGACCGGTGGCCGCCAGCAGGCCTCGCTCACTGAGGGCCTGCCGCAACTCCCAGGGCGAAAGCGTTCCCGCCAACTCCGCAAAGTAGGAGTTGCAAGACCAGGTAAGAGCCTGCTGCGCATTCATGGGATCGACAACCGGATGAGAACAGTTGAGCTGGTGGCTGTCAATGTACATTTGACGACTGCAAGTGACCCTTCGTTCCGGATCCCAATGCCCTGCAGCAAGTGCGAAATAGAGAATCAGCGGTTTCAAAGTCGAGCCAGGCGTCGCCACCGTTCGGCTCGCTTCGGCAAGATGCGCAGACGCGAGAAGATGCCCCGAGCCGATTTCCAGAACCAACACTCGCGCATCCGGAGCTTCGCGCGATGCTTGGTCCACTGCGCGTTGCCATAGTAGATCAACACGCGCCCAGCCTTGCGGCGATCGGGCTGTCTGCGCCCAGCAGGACGAGCCAGCGACAGCCAGCCCCGCCAGCAGCATCCCCGTCCGTTTCCAAAATGGCTGCCTCTGTAAAGTATGAACCATGAGCACTGGAGACATTGGATGGCTCTTCCGACGGATGAGTACTCGCAAGTCGGTTTTGCAACAAGGCTTTCCGGAGGGCTTGGCAGTGTTCCGGGCGAATCACGGGCAAACCGCGCATTCCTGCCCAATGCTCCGGACAGATTCGCCATGCCGCGAGTCGCCAAATCTCGCGGGCGAGACCTCTTGTTTCAATTGCGGGATTGGATCGTACTGAGTGGCGGCATGACCTTGCATCCAGCAGGAGGGCTGATTCTCAACGAGAGAAGCGGAGAACGACAAAAATGCAGCCTGAATGACTATGCGACGGACCGCCGCAGGGATAACCGTTCGACAGGAACGCCTCGGACACGTGGATCCAAGGACAACTATGGGGTAAACGCATCTGGTTAAGGCGGATGATGTCCGGACTGCCGGAAGGCTTGGAGCACTTTAGGACAAGCGATTCTTTGCCCCAGATTTGCCTAAGTTCCCTCCAAACGCAAAAAGAGCCTCCGGGGTACTCACAGAAGCCGTTTAGAATCTTGAGTTTCTTGGTTGCGGGGGCTGGATTTGAACCAGCGACCTTTGGGTTATGAGCCCAACGAGCTACCGGGCTGCTCCACCCCGCAAATACAGTTTACCAACTGGATGGATGGGGGTCAAATAACCTGCGGGCTCGGCCAGCGTTCCGCGCAATCCATCCCAGCAATTCAAGAGAAGCCATGGCCTCCGTCAGACCAGGAATCTCCAGAAAATCGCCAATTATTGATGGCTTCCTTATGTTCTAACCACAACAATCGCATGACGGGATCGTCTTTCCATTGATCGACCTGACCCCAGCCGTTTCTTGCTGCGTTATCCTGACCGCAGGCGCCTTGGCGTTTTTCTCCGTCGCCGGGTACGCCTGTCGATGCGCTTTTTCTGAAATATAAAAAAATGACGAAGGAGAATGGATGACCCAGTCCCATGAAGCCAATGACGCCAGCCATGTCTTGACGGTCGAGGAGGTCAAGAAACTCGCCGAAGATGGAGGCAAGCCCGCCGATACTCTGATGAATGTGGTTGCCCTGATCGCCGCGCGCTTCAAGACCGATGTCTGCTCGGCTTATCTGCTTGAGCCCGATCGGTCGAATCTTGTGCTGGCCGCAACCCTGGGACTGCACCCGCGCTGCATCGGCACGCTGCGCATGCCGATCAACGAAGGCCTCGTCGGCCTGGTCGCCGAGCAGGTGCTGCCGGTGGCCGTCGACGATGTCACCAAACACTCCCGCTACAAATACTTCCAAGATTCCGGCGAAGAGCATTATCACTCTTTTCTCGGCGTGCCCCTCATCCATCGCGGTATCTTGCAGGGTGTTCTCGTGGTGCAGACCAAGGATTCGCGCATCTTTCGCGAAGACGAAATCCGCATGTTGGTCGAGGCGGCCAACCAGGTCGCGCCCGTGGTCAGCGAGGCGCGCACTCTTGACCGCTTCATCGGTCCGGCCCAGGAACGCCTCTGGTCCCTGGCCCGCAACATCTGGTGGAGCTGGGATCACGACTGCATCAGCCTCTTTCGCGATCTGAATCCCACCCGCTGGCGCCAGCTCAATCAGAATCCCATCTCGCTGCTTAGCGAAATTCCACTCGAAGAGATCGAGCGTCGCGCCACGGAACTCGTCTTGCACAGCCGCATTAACTACGTGTACCGGCGCCAGCAGGAGTATCTACACGCCGATCGAACCTGGGGCGCTGCAAATGCGGGTGTGCTGCGGCCTCGCCCGGTGGCCTACTTTTCCGCCGAGTTCGGCCTGCACGAGTCTCTCCCCATTTATTCCGGCGGCCTGGGAGTGCTCTCCGGCGACCACATCAAGAGCGCATCCGACCTGAACATTCCTTTGGTTGGCGTCGGCTTGTTCTATGGCCAGGGATACTTCCTGCAGCGTCTCGACAGCAGCGGATACCAGCGCGAAGAATACCTGCAAACCGATGTGAATCAGTTGCCCATGCAGCCGGCCATCGGCCACAACGGCGAGCCGGTGGTGATTGAGATTCAAACCCGCAGCGGACTGATCCGCGCCAAGGTCTGGCAGGTCAAAGTCGGCCGCTTGGACCTGCTGCTGCTCGACTCCAACGTCGAAGGCAATGCGCCCGAAGATCGCGAACTGACCTCGCGTCTCTACGGCGGCGACGGACGCACCCGCATTCGCCAGGAGCTTCTGCTCGGCGTAGGCGGCTTTCGCGCTCTCAAAGCCATGGGCATCTCGCCCGGCGTTCTTCATCTCAATGAGGGACACAGCGGCTTCGCGGTCTTCGAGGCCATTCGCAATCGCATGATCGAAGAAGGCGTGGACTTCCGCACCGCCGCCAGTTATATCCCGCGAGAGGTGATCTTCACCACGCACACTCCCGTGCCGGCGGGCCACGACCGCTTCAGCGGCGATCTGATCGAAGAGCACCTGGGCCGCCTGCGCGAAGACCTTGGGATCTCCCATGACGAACTGATGAGCTATGGCCGCGAGAACCCCGATAACCACGGCGAGCTATTCTGCATGACGGTTCTGGGACTCAAGCTGTCGCGCCGCGCCAATGCCGTCTCTTCGCTGCATGGCGAGGTCTCCCGATCAATGTGGAGATGCCTCTTCCCCGGCAAGACCGAAGACGCGGTGCCCATCGGCCACATCACCAACGGAGTCCACGTTCCCTCCTGGCTTGCCCCGCAGATGTGCCGCCTCTACGATCGCCATCTTGGGGTTGGCTGGCAGATCCACAGCGGCTCGGCGCGCACCTGGGAAGAGATCGAGAACGTTGACGATGGCGAACTTTGGGAGACGCACCTGAGCCTCAAATCGCAGCTCCTCGACTTTGTGCGCCAGCGCGCCTATGAGCAGGCAAAGCGCCGCGCCGAACCCGATGAAACGCTCTACCGGCTCACCAAGGTGCTCTCGCCCGACGCGCTCACCATCGGCTTTGCGCGCCGTTTTGCCACCTATAAGCGAGCCAACCTCGTCCTCTCAGACATGCAACGGCTGGCGTCCATGGTCAACGATCCCAAGCGCCCCGTGCAATTCCTCTTCGCCGGCAAGGCGCACCCGCACGACGAACCGGGCAAGGCCGTGCTTCAGCAGATCGCCCAGATGATGCGCGACTCTGAATTCGGGGAAAAATTTGTCTTCGTCGAGGACTACGACATCAATGTCGGCCGCCACCTGGTGCAGGGTGTCGATGTTTGGCTCAACAATCCCCGCCGGCCCCTTGAGGCCTCCGGCACCAGCGGGCAAAAAGTCGTCCTCAACGGCGGGTTGAATCTTTCGGTTCTCGACGGCTGGTGGGCCGAAGCCTACGACGGCCTCAACGGCTTCGCCATTGGCAAAGGCAGAACGCACACCAACCTCGATGTGCATGACAGCCGCGACGGCGAAGACCTCTACCGCGTTCTGCGCGACGAGCTGATCCCGCTCTTCTATCAGCGCGACCGCGACGGGCTGCCGCGCGGCTGGATCAAGCGCATGAAGCGAACCATCCGCACCCTCGGTTGGCGTTTCAGCGCCGATCGCATGGTGATGGATTACACGCTGAAGTGCTACGTCCCCGCGGCGGGCGGAACGTCGAGCGAGATCCGCCCGCCCTGCTGAGCGAGCGGCGACGCTCTGCGCGAGATCGACCAATTCTTCCGGCGCGAACGCATTGTGATCGTCCCGTTGACCGCACGGGAGATTTTGGACGAGACCATCGCGCAACGGCTGGCCTGACGGCGGTTCCCGGCCCAGTCTATTCTGCCGTCAGCTTCGTCTTCCCCGCTCCTCCCGAAGTCCATGTCCGTTGGCCGCCTTCGTTCTTTCTCAAGACTTTAACTTCAGTTTTCCGCGAAAACGGCGTAGACTGCCAACACAGCGCGCGGAACGGATTCGATGGCTCGAAACTCGCAGAAACAGAAGCTCTTCACTGGCCGGGACCACTCCTGGATGCAGTTCAACCGGCGTGTGCTTGAAGAGGCCGAAGACCCGGAAAACCCGCTGCTGGAGCGGGTGAAATTCCTGGCCATCACCGGTTCCAACCTCGACGAATACGTCGAAGTCCGCCAGGCCGGCCTGATGCAGCGCATCGAGGACGGCTACCGCGAGCCAGGCTTCGACGGTCTGCGCCCCGACGAATCCCTCACGGTGCTGACCGCCGATATTCACAGCTTCGTCGCCGCCCAGTACCGCTGCTGGAACGATCAACTGCTGCCCGAGCTGCGCAAGCAGGACGTCCGCCTGCTCGATTGGGACGAACTCAGCGACGAGGCCCGCGCCTTTGCCCAAAGCTACTTCCAGCACGAAGTCGACCCGCTGCTGACGCCCATCTCCATAGACCCGGCCCATCCCTTTCCGCGCGTGCTCAACAAGGCTCTCTGCCTGGCGCTGCTGCTGCGGCTTAAGCGGCGCAGCTCCGGCCCTCAAGTCCTGGGCGTGGTCACCGTGCCCCGCGCGCTGCCCCGGTTTGTCCGTCTGCCCTCGGCCGAGGGCGTCTTCGATTACCTGCTGCTGCAAGACCTGATCGCGCAAAACCTGGCCGGCATGTACCGCGGCTACGAGGTGCTGGGCCGCGCCGCCTTCCGCGTCACCCGCAATTCGAATTTGTATTTCGAGGAAGAAGAAGCCCGCTCGCTGCTTGAAGCCATACGCCTCGAACTGCACAACCGCCGCAAGGGCGATGCGGTGCGGCTGGAGATCGAGACTGGCGCCGATGCCGAGATCGTCGAGCGGCTGCGCGTCAACTTCGAGCTCGACGAGGACCAGGTCTTCCGCACCGACGGTCCCGTCAACCTCTCGCGGCTCATGTTCTTTTATGGCGATGTCGAGCGCCCGGACCTCAAGTTCCTTCCCTTCGTGCCCAAGGTTCTGAAGCTGAGCCGCAAGTCCGCCAACATCTTCGACGAGCTGCGCCAGCGCGACGTCCTGCTCCACCATCCCTACGATTCGTATGAACCTGTGGTGGATTTCATCCAGCAGGGCGCCGAAGACGACGCCGTGGTCAGCATGAAGCAGACCCTCTATCGCACCAGCAGCGACTCGCCCGTTTTCTCGGCGCTGATTGAGGCCGCGGCCACCAAAGAGGCGACACTGGTCGTCGAGTTGATGGCCCGCTTCGACGAGGCCTCCAATATCCGCTGGGCGCGCAGCATGGAGGATGCCGGCGTGCAGGTCTTCCACGGCGTGGTCGGACTGAAGACACATTGCAAGCTGGCCATGCTGGTGCGCCGCGACGAAGACGGCGTCACCCGCCGCTACTGCCATCTGGGCACCGGCAATTACAACCCCGTCACCGCTCGCTTTTATACGGACCTCAGCCTGCTCACCTGCGATCCGCAAATAACCGAGCGGGTTCACATGGTCTTCAACTACCTGACGGCACATGCCGAGATCGACGACTATCGCCCGCTGCTGGTCGCTCCACTCACCATGGCCGAGAGCTTCCTGGGGTTGATTCGCCGTGAGCAGGAGCACGCCCAGGCCGGTCGGCCCGCGCATATTGTGGCCAAGATGAACGCGCTGCTGGAGCCGTCGGTCATCGAGGCGCTCTATGCGGCCTCGCAGGCAGGCGTCGAAGTGGACCTGATTATCCGCGGCCTTTCGATTCTCCGCCCCGGGGTGAAAGGCCTCTCCGAGCGCATTCGCGTACGCTCCATCGTCGGACGCTTCCTGGAGCACTCGCGCATCTTTCACTTCGCCAACGGCGGCAATGATGAAATCTATCTTGGATCGGCGGATTGGATGCCGCGCAACCTCTTTGAACGCTGCGAAGTGGTTTTCCCGGTTCGCGATCCCGCGGCGCTGGCGCGCATTCACGACGAGATTCTGCCGGCGTATCTGGCTGACACGCTGAAGGCCCGTCTGCAACAGGG
>JBEKPI010000162.1:0-8193 GCA_049520855.1 Occallatibacter sp. | reverse complement strand
GCCGTTTCACATCCGCGTGGCCGACGAAAACGGCCGGATCATGCGCGCCGGCGCGACGGGCGAGTGCCAGATCTGGCGGCATGGCCTGACGCCGCATTACTGGAAGGATGCCCCAACGGTTGAACGGACGGGCGAAGGCAAGGCCGAGGCTCTGCTAACCAGCGACGGCTGGCTGCGCACCGGCGACCTGGCCACGCGCAACCGCCTCGGCCTCATCCGGCTGGTGGGGCGCATAAAGGATGTGATCAAGTCGGGCGGCTACTCAGTCTACGCGCGCGAACTGGAAGAGGCTGTGATGGCTTATCCAGCGGTGGCCCGCGCCGCCGCCTTCGGCCTGCCGCACAAGGACAAGGGCGAGGTTCCCGCCGCGGCGGTCGAACTGCACGAAGGATCGGCGGCGAGCGAAAACGAGTTGCTGGAGTGGTGCCGCCAGCGCCTTGCGCCCTATAAAGCGCCGCGCCGCATCTGGATTCTTGCCTCCGGCGGCTTGCCGCAGAATCACTCCGGCAAGCTGCTTCGGCGGGAGCTGCGGGAGCGGTTTTCAAATGAGATGGATTGAGAGTGCGGCTACGGTAACTCCGTTGCGCGCCCATCTCGCAGGTGCCGGGGTTCGCGATTGAATATCGGCATCGGAAGGTGACAAGAGAGCGGAGAGCCGTTTCGGGGCGCAAGGCGCAAGGCATTACAATTATCTCTGCAATGTCTATCAAATTTGCCTTTCTCTTTCCGGGGCAGGGTTCGCAGAGCGTTGGCATGGGCCGCGAACTTGCCGATCGATTTCCCGTTGCCCGCGATACCTTCGCCGAGGCCGACGATGCCGTCGGTTTCCCGATTTCAAAGCTGATCTTCGAGGGGCCTGCCGAAAACCTCAAGATGACGGAAAACACTCAGCCGGCCATTCTCACGGTAAGCATCGCCACCATGCGCGTGCTGGCTCTGCATGGCATTGAGCCGGCGGTGGCCGCCGGCCACTCGCTGGGCGAGTGGAGCGCCCACGTTGCCGCCGGAACGCTGAGCTTTGCCGACGCCGTGCGCTCGGTGAAGGCGCGCGGGAAGGCGATGCAACTGGCGGTTCCAGCCGGCCAGGGCGGCATGGCCGCCATCCTCAATCTGGCTCCTGAACAGGTGGCCGAGGCCTGCCAAGAGGCCGCGCATGAGACTGGCCTGACAGTCTCCGCCGCGAACTTCAACTCTCCCGGCCAAACGGTCATCTCCGGCTCTCTGGCGGCGGTCGAGAAGGCCTCCGCGCTGGCCAAGGCCAAAGGCGCGCGCCGCGCCGTGATGCTCCCGGTCAGCGCGCCCTTCCACTGCGCTCTGATGCAGCCCGCCCAGGAGGAAGTGGCGCGCGTACTCGCCGCCCTCGCGCTGGCCGATCCCCGCATCCCGGTGGCGTCTAACTTCACCGGTGGCCTGGTGACCACCGCCGAAGAGATGCGCGACGCACTCACCCGCCAGGTGACTGGCACGGTGCGCTGGGTGGAGTGCATGAAGACGCTGATTGGCGCGGGGGTCGAGAGCTTCCTCGAAGTCGCGCCCGGCATGGTGCTCTGCGGCCTGCTCAAGCAGATCGACCCGGCGCAAAAATCGATGAATGTGGAAGACGCCGCCAGCCTGGAGAAGACGCTGGCCGAGCTGAAAGATTCAAAGCCCTCCTGATCAAGCCGATGGACTCCATCCCCGGTGCGAATCTGCGTCGGGGAACAGCGCCCGTCGAGAAATTTGTGGCGTCGGCGAGGCTGCAACATTCCCCTACGAAATCCCGCCCGGACCTTCGAGGAATTGCACGTCTTCCGGTGAAAAGTTCAAGGTGTGGGTCTTCGGGTCGTAATCCAGATTGATCGCCTTGCTCTTGCGCCCGTTGACGAAAGTTCCCGTTTGCAGCACATTGCCGATCATGCGCGAGGCCGCGATCCTGTGGCTGCGGATGGGGCCGTAATCGTTATCCGGACTCGCCGGGCCCCAGTCCTTCTGGAAGCGATCGAAGGTGTAGATGCCGTGCTGCGCCGGATGCTGCTGCCAATCCTTGTCGTGGGTCCAGACGCCGTAGGCCGCGGGCAGGTCGTTCTTTTCGACAGCCGTAAAGAACGCGTTCACCGCCATTCTTCCGCGCAGGTGGTTGTTCCAGTTCCAGGGAAAATCCACCGGGTGGCCGGCCACCAGCCACCAGCCCACAAACAGCGCAAAGAGCAGCCCCGCAGCGCTGTACAGCGTCACAAGCCGTCGGCGTTCGCGGGCTTCGTCAAATGCGGGTGCGTCGAGCAGGGTCATGGTGTTGAAATCCTCAAGGTCAAGAATACGGCAAGAAAGGGAATAGGGAACAGGGAGCAGAAAAACCTTGCGCGGCGAACACAGGCCTCCTTGCCGCTTGTTCATCCCTCTCTCAGCACTATCTTAGACACCGGCAGCAAGCCTTCTGTTCCCTGTTCCCTATTCCCTACTCCCTACTCCCTACTCCCTGCTGTACACCGTCCGGATCTTCTCGGCGTGGCGTTCGAGAGCCAATTCGATCAGCCGGGTAATGAGATCCTGGTAGCGAAGCCCACTGGCCTCCCACAGCTTGGGGTACATGCTGATGCTGGTGAATCCGGGCAGCGTGTTCACCTCGTTCAGGTAGATGCGCCGCTTGCCGTCCGGCTCCATCAGGAAGTCTACGCGCGCCAGGCCGGAGAGATCGCAGGCGCGAAAGGCCGCGACGGCCATCTCGCGTATCCGCTTCGTTTCGGCGCGGCTCAGCCGGGCCGGAATCACCGGGATCGAACCTTCCGAGAGATACTTCGCTTCGTAGTCGTAGAACTCCTTGCTGGGCACGATCTCGCCCACAACGCTGGCATGCGGGTCATCGTTGCCCAGTACGGCAACCTCAAGTTCGCGAGCTTTGGATTTTTTTCCTCCCACGCCCTGCTCGACCACCAGCTTGCGGTCGTACTTGGCGGCCTCGGTCAGGGCCGGGCCCAATTCGGCGCGATTGTGCGCCTTTGAAATGCCGACGGACGATCCCAGATTGGCCGGCTTCACAAAGACCGGGTACTTGAGCGCCGCCTCGACCTGGGCGATGGCCTTGCGCGGCGACCGCTCCCACTCGGCGCGGAGCAGCGTGACGTGCTTGACCATGGGCAGCTTGGCCTGGGCGAAGAGCCGCTTCATCACGTCCTTGTCCATCCCAGCGGACGAGCCCAGCACCCCGGAGCCGACATATGCGATTCCCGCCAGCTCGAAGAGTCCCTGGATGGTGCCATCCTCGCCAAAGGTTCCATGCAGCACCGGAAAAACGACATCGAGCGACTGGCTGCCCAGGGCAGCATGGCTGTCCAAGGCCGTGACTCCGCTGGGTGTCAGCGCCGCGGCTTCACCGGGCTCAGGAGCCAGAAGCGCGGGATGCCCCTCGGCCAGCACGCGCGCTCCCGGCGTTGCCGCCGGATCGCCGGCGCGCAGCTTTTTCTCCGGCTTTGGGGCTGGGGCGCTGCCGCTGACGGCATCCTGCCCAGAGCCTTCCAGCAGTCCTTGCGCCGCGCCCGAGGTCAGCCAGTGCCCGGCCTTGTTGATGCCGATCGGCACCACGTCAAATTTGCGGCGGTCAATCGCCTTCAATATCGAAGCCGCCGAAAGCAGCGAGACTTCATGCTCGCCGCTTCGCCCGCCAAAGATGATTCCTACTCGCAGTTTTTTTGCCATGTCGTTCTTCGATCACCAATCCCAGCGCAAGAAATCAATCGCTGATTCAGTGTAGAACCCCTTGCTGGATATGCATCCCAAATGCCGAGCAGGGCAGCTCGACGGCCAAATCGGCCGTGCGACCGTGTTCGTCAATCACCAGATTGCCCCCGCCGGTCTCGAAGCTGAACACGCGGCCAAGAACGTCCGCAAAGAAGCCGCGAACCGGCAGGCCCCACGCGAGGAATCCGCGCCCGCAGTTGATGGTTGCGCATAGGAAAAGCCCGGCCTGGCTTTTCCGCCGGGGGACGGCTTGCCCCGTAACGTTACCCTGTTCCCAGAGTTTTTAGATTCGCCCCACGCCTGGTGGGGTTCAAGGCGTATTCTTAATAACGAAGTGACTCATTTCCCTGCCCTGCCGATAGTATCCGCAGAAGCTGGAAAGCGCGGAACCAGAAAGAACAATGCATACGCGATGAAGACGCCGATTCCAGCAATTGCGATCTTTCTTGGATGGGCCATGGCCGCCTGGGGGGCCGCGGCGCCTGCCCCGCTGACCACTTTGAAAGCAATCCACGCCGTCAGCAATGCTGATGCCAAACTTGCGCCGCCGGTCGCCTTCGAAGCGACGGTTACCTACTCTCCCGGCTATGCAAATCTTCTGTTTGTGCAGGATGAAAGCGAAGCCATCTTTGTGCTCGCCCCATCGAACGCCAAACTCATTCCAGGAGATCGCGTTCTGGTGCAGGGAACGATGCGCGAGAGCTTTCGCCCCATTGTTATCTCCAGCAGCGTGACCTTGCTCCGCCACGGGGAGTTGCCCAAGCCCGTGCCGGCCAGCTTCGACGAGTTGATCCACGGCCAGGACGACTGCATGCTGGTTACCGTTCATGCCGTGGTCCACACCGCCGACGTGAGGGCGAACACAGTTATTCCTGAGATATACCTGCAGATGGTCGCCGATGGAGGTTACATCGATGCGGCGGTGGACAGCAGCGACGTGAGCCAACTGAGCAGCCTTCTGGACGCCGAGGTTGAGATCACCGGGATTGCGGGGGGAAAATTCGACGGCAAGATGCAGGAGACGGGGATATTGCTTCACGTTTCCAAAATGGCGGACGTGAAGATTCTGCAACACGCCGGCGCCAGTCCGCAGTCCGTGCCGGTAACGCCCATGGACGAAATTCTCTCCGGCTACCATGTGCTGGATCGGACGCAAAGGGTCCGGGTTCATGGAACCATCACCTACTACCAGCCCGGCTCGGCTGTCGTGCTGCAAGACGGCGCCAAGAGCCTGTGGATCACAACCCTTTCCCGCGGCCCGATACAGATCGGCGATGTAGCCGATGCAACCGGGTTTCCCGATTCCAGTAACACGGCTCTGGTCCTGACCTACGCCGAGATCGAAGACAGTGGCGTGAGGGCGCCCATCGCACCCGAGCCGGCGAGCTGGCGCCAACTCTCCTACTGGAGCGCGAACCAGCCCAACGGGCACCTGTACGAT
The DNA here is from genome assembly GCA_049520855.1 of Occallatibacter sp. Taxonomy (GTDB): domain Bacteria; phylum Acidobacteriota; class Terriglobia; order Terriglobales; family Acidobacteriaceae; genus Telmatobacter. The sequence continues at coordinate 3,038 of JBEKPI010000162.1, read as the reverse complement.
CTTGTCTCGATCGAAGGCCAGGTGGTGACGGAGGTCAGGGGGGCTGCGGAGGATGAGTATGTTCTGGTCGCGGACGGTCAATTGTTCTCCGCCATTTACCGCCATCCAGACCCAGGCAGCGGCAGCAGCATCGAGCTTTCGCCGATGAAGCAGGTTCCACTGGGCTCCAGAATCCGCGTCACCGGCATTTGCATGAATGAATACACCAATCGATTCAACACCGAAGGGGAGTTGCCGTTCAATATCCTGCTGCGCTCGGTCGACGATATTGCGGTGGTAGCCCCACCTTCGTTGATGAACATTCGCAACCTCATGCTCGTTGTCGGGCTGCTGCTGGTAGTCGTCGCCGCGGTGGGCGCCAGGGGCTGGGCCATTGAGCGCAGGGTGCGCCGGCAAACCGCCGCATTGGCCCAAATCGAGCAGCAGCGCGGACGCATCCTGGAAGACATCAACGGCTCCCGTCCCCTGGCTGAAATCGTCGAGGAGATTGTGGGACTGGTCTCCTTCCAACTCAAGGGCGCTCCCTGCTGGTGCCAGATCGCCGACGGTGCCCGTCTGGGAAATTGCCCGCCGGACCTCACAGTGCTGCGCGTCGTCGAGCAGGAGATTCCCGCCCGCTCAGGCCCTCCGCTTGGCGCCGTCTTTGCCGCCTTCGACCCTGCCAAGAAGCCGTCCGCGGTCGAGCCGGAGGACCTCTCCATGGCGGCCGGCCTGGCCACTCTGGCCATCGAAACCCGCAAGCTGTACTCCGACCTGCTGCACCGCTCGGAGTTCGACCTGCTCACCGATATTCACAACCGCTTCTCGCTGGAGAAGCTGCTGGACGCCGAGATTGAAAAGGCGCGCGAGAAGGCCGGTATCTTCGGCCTGATCTACATCGACCTCGATGGATTCAAGCAGGTGAACGACGTCTACGGCCATCACATCGGAGACCTTTATCTGCAAGAGGCAGCACGGCGCATGAAGCTGCAGTTGCGCACCCGCGACGTATTGGCGCGGCTGGGCGGCGATGAATTCGCCGTGCTGCTTCCGATGCTGCGCAATCGCGCCGGGGTCGAGGAGATCGCGCTTCGCCTGAAACGCTGCTTCGACGATCCTTTTTTGGCAGGGGAAAATCGCATCAATGGCTCCGCCAGCGTCGGCATTGCCCTCTACCCCGAGGACAGCGCCACCCGAGACGGCCTGCTCAGCGCCGCCGACGCCGCCATGTACGCGGCCAAGAACGCCTGCAAGCAGGCCGCCGGCAGGTAGGCCGTCCGCGGTGAATCCGCGCCCCAGAATAAAAATCGCGGTATCGCTTTCCAGGCGTATTATTTACGCGGGGGCGATTCTTTGGGACTTCCCTGCCGATAAAACCCTCGGAATCTGGAAGGCGCAGAACCAGTGAGGCCAGTGCATCCGCGATGAAGAAGCCGATTCCCGCAATTGCGATCCTTCTTGGCTGGGCCGCAGTTGCTTGCGCCGCACAGCCTGCCACACTGACCACCGTGAGCCAGATTCGCGCCCTTTCCAATGGCGAGGGCGACAAGGGCTATTCGGTGGCCTTCGAAGCAACGGTAACCTTCTACCGCGGCGAGGAGAGAATTCTTTTTGTCCAGGAGGGCGACGCTGCCATTTTTGTTCTGTATCCGGCGGATGCCAAACTGATCCCCGGAGATCGCATTCTGATCAAAGGAAAAACCGCGGGCAGCTTCAACCCGATCGTCATGGGCACTGACATTTCCGTGCTTCATCACGGCGATTTGCCGGCAGCCGTGCCGGCCACCTTCAGTCAACTGGTCAAGGGGCAATTCGACTGCCGATTGGTTTCCGTGCGGGGAGTCGTCCGCGCCGCCGACGTGGCGCCAAAACATGACTGGATGCGAAAAGCTGTTAGCGAATTCCAATTTCAAACCGAGTCCGGCCCCATCTCGGTGCATCTGGACATCGACGATTCAAATACGGTCAGGAGCCTGTTGGACGCCACAGTCAAGATCACGGGGGTCTCAGCCGGAAAGTTCGACGACAAGATGCAGTTGACCGGGACGGAGCTCTGGGTCCCGAGTCTTGCGAATATCACGATCATAGCTCCCCCCAAAGACAGCCCATGGCTGGCGCCGGTCACGCCGATGGACAAGATTCTGTCCGTCTACGATAAGGACGATCTCACGCCCAGAATTCGAGTGCAGGGGACCATCACCTATTACCAGCCGGGCCATGCCATTGTGCTTCAGGACGGCCCCAAGAGCCTGTGGATCGAGACCAATACCAGCGATCCGCTGCGGATCGGCGATCGGGCAGAGGCAATTGGCTTCACCGATGCGCGTGACCGGTTCATGTCCCTGATCGATGCGGAAATCGTGGATAGCCACGTTTATGCGCCTGTCGTGCCGTATTCAGCGACCTGGCTGCAACTGGCTCACTGGAGCAGCAACACCGCCGACGGCCATCAGAACGATCTGGTTTCCATCGAAGGGAGGGTGGTGGCAGAGGTCCGCGAAGCCACGCAGGACGAATTTGTTTTGAACGCCGACGGCCAACTGCTCACGGCGATCTACCATCATCCGCCGGACATCGCCGCCCTTGGGCCGATGATGCAGATTCCGTTGGGAACCAGCGTCCGCCTCACAGGCATCTGCACCAGAACGGAGACCAAGTCGATCACGGCGGGCGCGCAGGTGCCCTTCAATATCCTGCTGCGCTCCTTCGACGATATTACAGTCGTTGCCGGCCCCCCCTTGCTCAACACGCGCAACCTCCTTTTGGCCCTCGGCGCGCTCCTGATCGTGGTCTTCATCGGGACCGTCAGGGGCTGGGCCCTGGAACGCAAGGTGCGGCGCCAAACCGCTGCCATGTCGGCTCGCACAGAGGTCGAGGCGGACCTGGAGCGGCAGCGCAGCCGCATTCTCGAGGACATCAACGAATCGCGGCCCCTTCCCGAGATTCTTTTGCAGATTACGGCAATGGTTTCCTCCACCCTGGGAGGCGCTCCATGCTGGTGCGAGATCACCGACGGAGAAACGCTAGGCGATCTTCCGCAGGAGCCGAGCAAGCTGCGC
>JBEKPI010000161.1:0-8233 GCA_049520855.1 Occallatibacter sp. | reverse complement strand
GCTATAGCTGGACGGCTTGGCAGCCTGGTTCTCCCACCCTAAAGCTGGTCGCATCGCGCTTTAGAGTCGGCACCAGGCTGCCTCCCAACCTCGTCGGATCAGAAAATAAGACGACGGCGGCCGTGGGATGAAACGCCTATTTCGAGTGGCCCTCATCACGATGATCGGGATATGGAATTGGGTTGAAGACGATTGATGCAAAGGTACCGGCCAATTGGGCTTCTGCTCCCTTGCCCGGGCCCGCGGTGACGAACAGTTGGTTAGTTGCCCCATTGTTTGTGGTTCCGCCACCGAAGGCGATTCCCCATAGGTTAGTGAGAGTAATCTTCCTCCCGAACTGGTCTCTGATCGTACCGACGAACTTACCGGTCATTGGATCGAATCCGTTGATCGTGCCGTCGGGCGTGGCGTTGTTTGAAACCAGCAGCGTATTACTCAGCGGCCCAAAATTGCTGGGAGCGAGGGCGACTCCCCAGGGCTGATTGAGGTGCTCTCCCTGGATCAGGGTCTGCACGAAGGTGCCATCCTCCTTGAAGATGTCGACGAAACCGCCGGCATCCCCGTTCGTCATGGCATACGTGATGTAAACCATGCCATTGATGTCCCGGACGCCAAATACCGAGAAGGTAGACGGGATCGCCGGATCGCCAAACGACTTCACAAGGTTGAAGTTGCCGTCGAACATATCCACTTTATTGTTGGTGTTGTCCGTCGCGTAGAGGAAATTCCCCGAAGGGTTGCTGGTGATGGCCAAGCCTGTGTAACTCGCCTTGCTGGCCGAGTTGTCCACTTTGAGGGTTGCCAGGTTCTTGTTCAGGCCCGGCCAAGCGCTGATCGTACCATCCAGCGTGGCAAAGATGAAAGACGAGGACACGCCCGAAACCTGGAAATCCGTCTTCGATGGGTTGAAAACGATTCCCGTCGGTGTGCCAACGCCGTTTGCGCCGGTGGGCTCGACCGGTCCGTTTCCGGCGGTAGGAATCAAAACCCTGAGCGCTATTGGTGTTCCGGCTGCATTGTAGAGGGTGGACCAGCCGGAGAGGTTATCGCTGACCCACCAAGGCGAACCGGCGCTTCGGGCCAGTCCCCAAGCGTTAACCAGGAGTGGGTCGGTGCTCGCGGGGTGTTCATCGAATTGATTCGAAACCAGGTTGGTAAGCTGATACTGTGCTTGGGCCAGGGCCGGAACCATGAGAAGAACGAGGCCGAGGCAAGGGGCGACTGTGATTCTGTGAACCAGCATATTTCACTCTCCAGGGGGGAATTCAGGAGCAGAGGACGGTCGAAACCACCGGTCGGAGCGACTGGGCATGGAAGGAACCTCCTCAGGCCTCTTAGCTCGTGATCATAGGACGAGCCGCTATCCGAAGTTGTCATCGGGCTGTCACCAGTTTGTTAATTCCTCGTGTTTGGAATAGCCTAATGCGCCTCCGCCGTAAGGAAGCGATGTGGCGACCTCTTCGGCGACGACATCAAAAACATTACTCCTGAAAAGTCGGCTTCCCGATTGCTCTCCGCGCGTTCCATGGCTGCGAGCGTGTCCGTCAATCCGGGGACTGACCCGCCGTCCAAAAATTAGCCCGTTGACAAGAATTCGACTTTCGGTTAGCTTGAAAAAACAGAGTAGCTTCCGAGATGACGACTTTCATCAAAATCGCGTGTTGTTGCTGTTGCCGCTAGCGCCCGCTGGCCCGTCCGCGACTTTTGCTTTTTCCAACAAAAAACACATCCATTGATTTTTTGAGTACAGGACGCCCGTGTATCCTCCTTTCTCCGCGCGATTGTTTGACGACTCCGGCCGCTCAATGAGCAGGCCGCGCACAGCGACCTGCTGTTGCTGTCGATGTCGCGCGCTCGCCCCAGAATTGCCCGGCGCGTTCTGTTGTTCTTGCCGCTGATCCCGCGACATTCTTCCTCTCTTGAGGCATGGTCGCAAACAATCTTTCAGTAGAGCCACTTGCAACATTACAAGGAGATTGCAAGAAGCGTCAGGGCACGACTTCAGTCGTGCCGCTAGTTCAGCAAGAAGATGTTGGGCTTTAGCCCCTGCGTCTCTTTGTTTTCAGATGTTTGCAATTGCGCAGCGGCTAAAGCCGGAATCGGAATGTGCCTTTTTGCGGCACGACTAAAGTCGTGCCCTGACGCTTATCAGCTAACTGAAGACAATTTTGCTAGTGGCTCAGTAGTCCGGCCATGCGCACTCACATAATTCAAAGGAGAATCCAAAGTGCAAAAAACCCTCTATGCTGTTATCTCTGCTTCCCTTCGCCGGTTGCCGCTATCCATCTCTGCTGTTGTTTTTCTGTTTGCTATAGCAACCGGCCCTCCCCTGGCCGCGCAGGACGACATCTCCACGCAACACGGAACGTCCGGATTCAATGGTGTATTCATCACCGGTCCGGCTTCGAACCCGTTGAGCTTTCTGAACGGCCCGGGCGGTCGTACAACCGCCAACCCGGCGCCCTACGACTTTCACGACTTTGCCCCGGCGACCTACGTTGACGCAAAGCTGCCCAAGTGGATCGATCTGGCGGCCGAGGAGCGGTTCCGGTACGAGGCGTACGACAACAATAGCCTCAAGAAGAATGTCGATGACTCCTACCTGTTGAACCGATTCCGGTTCAAGGTGGATTTGCGTACGCCCAGTTGGTTCCGGGTTACGGCGCAGGTGCAGGACGCCCGGTCGGGCTTCCAAAACCCGCCGATCGGCCCGCCAAACACGGTTCGCTGGGATCTGAAGCTGGCTTACGCCGAGATCGGCGCGCCCGGCAAGCACTGGTTCAGCCTGCGCGTGGGCCGGCAGCTCATCAACTACAACAACACCATCATCGCCAACTCCGAGTGGCGCAACCAGGCGCGTTCCTACGATGCGGCGGTGCTGAACCTGAATGCGAAGCGCGAGCACGTGGGCATCTTCGCCGCCTCGGCTGTGGTGCCCCAAGCCTACGGCGTAAGCCCGCATCAGGAAGGCAACAACATCTACGGAGCCTACGGGCGCATTGACGATTTTCTTGTGCCGCATTCGAACCTTGAGCCGTTCTTCCTATGGCGTGTGCAGCCGGCGGAGGTGGTCGAGGCGGCCGTCGCCAAGAAAACCGGCAAGGAAAACGAGAAGGCTTTTGGTGTGCGCTTCAAGGCGCAAGCCCACACGGCGCTCGATTATGGGGGCGAGGTGATCGTCGAGACCGGCACGGTGGGAGCGCAATCGATTCGGGCCTCGGCGGCGCAGGCGGGCGCCGCATACCAGTTCCTCGATCTAGTGGCCAAGCCGCGCGTCTTTACGCAGTACGACTACGCCACGGGCAACAGCAATCCGGCGCAGAACGCAACGCACACCACCTTCGACACGATCTACCCGACAGCCCACGACCGCCTTGGCATCACCGACCTCTTCGGCTGGCAGAACATTGAGTCGGTGCGCGCGGGAGCCACCGTTGAGCCTCACCGGCGGCTCAGCTTGACGGTGCAGGGGCTGGACGACTGGGCGGCCGATGCGCTGGATTCGATCTACAACACCTCGGGCGGCGCGATCATAACCAACAAGACCGCCCACGGCCGCCATCTGGGCGCGGAACTCGATGGCTACTCCTGGTATGAACTCAACAAGCACTTCAACGTGGGCGGCGGCATTGGCTACTTCGGCGGCGGCCAGTTCCTTTCGAATGTGACAACCAGCCACTCGTACACGTACTACTACTTTGCGTTGAACTTCAAAGACAACGGAAAGAAGTAGCCAATGCTTTACTGGAACTTCGGGATTATGTGCTTACATGGGCAGGAAGTGAGTTACATGGTTTTCTGCGGAGCCACTTGCAAAATTCCATGGAGATTGCAAGAAGCGTCAGGGCACGACTTCAGTCGTGCCGCTAGTTCAGCAAGAAGATGTTGGGCTTTAGCCCCTGCGTCTATTTGATTTCAGTTGTTTGCAATTCCGCAGCGGCTAAAGCCGGAATCGGAATGGGCCTTTTGCGGCACGACTGAAGTCGTGCCCTGACGCTTATCAGCTAACTGAAGACAATTTTGTAAGAGGCTATGTGAATCGTTGGCCGACTTCAGACTTTCTCTGACTTGGGTCAACGGTTCAAAAATGCGCCGGTGGCGAAGCGGCTACAGCATTTTCGATTCTGCTGTTTGCAGAAACCACGCAGCCAAGTGGCTTTTTCCTCAGGAAAAAGCCACCTTCCATGCTGTCCTGACGTCAAGATGTGAATCGAAAATGCTCTAACGCGCAGGTCTGCAAAACCTGTATTCGCGGGTTCAAATCCCGCCCGGCGCTCCAACTTCTTTGAATCGGCTCGTGTTTCGAGCACATCTACAAGTAAGGACTATTTTGGATTGCATTTATCCAAAACTGTTGGTACTATGAAAAAATACATGGTTGGAGCTTCCCCAAGCCGCTCTTGTTGTTGCCTGTCGATGATCTTCGACGGGTGTATGAACTAGTCTCTGATTCCCCATTCGCAATTCATCAGAAGACGCACCCTTCGCTGATAAGCCGGTGCGCGAAATCGCGGCATTGGCCTTCAGCGATCCAATCACTGAACGAGGCTATGCATGACAGTTTCCGAAGTCCAGCCCGAAGTCCAGGTTGAAGTTGAGACTCCCACTCCTAGAGCCGCTGCCCCTTCCCGCCTGAGCCATCTGCGCCAACTGGAGGCGGAGAGCATCCACATCCTGCGCGAAGTGGCCTCCGAATTCGAGCGCCCGGTGATGCTTTACTCCATCGGCAAGGATTCGTCGGTGATGCTGCGGCTGGCGCAGAAGGCCTTTTATCCCGCGCCGATTCCGTTTCCCCTGCTGCATGTGGACACCGGCTTCAAATTTGCCGAGATGCTCAGCTTCCGCGATGCGATGGCCCGCTCGGTGGGCGCGGAGCTGCTGGTGTGGCGCAACGAGGGCGCTATTGCCGCCGGCACCAATCCCATCGCGCTCGACACCAAGCGCTGCTGCGGACTCTTGAAGACGCAGGCTCTGCTCGATGCGCTGCGGCACTACAACTTCGACGCGGCCTTTGGCGGCGCGCGGCGCGACGAAGAGAAGTCCCGCGCCAAGGAGCGCATCTATTCCTTCCGCGACTCGGCCGGGCAATGGGATCCGAAGAACCAGCGGCCTGAACTATGGAATTTGTACAACGCGCGCATTCATCCGGGCGAAAGCATTCGCGTCTTTCCGCTCTCCAACTGGACTGAGATGGATGTCTGGCAATACATCCACGAGGAGAAGATTCCCGTCGTCGATCTCTACTTTGCCAAGGAGCGACCGATGTATGTGCGTGGCGATGCGCTTCTGCCCATCGAGCAGAGTTTTGTCGCGCGGCTGGGCGAAAAGCCCCAACTGGTCAAGTCGCGCCTGCGCTCGCTGGGATGCAGCCCATGCACGGGGGCGATTCGCTCGGATGCGGATACGATTCCCGCCATCATCGCGGAGCTTCTGTTGTTCCGCGTCTCGGAGCGCGCCAACCGCATCATCGACCACGACCAGGAAGGCTCCATGGAAATCAAGAAGCGGGAGGGTTACTTCTAAATGGCGACTCTCACCGCACAACCGTTTTCCGTAGGCGAGTTTCTGGCCGAGGAGCGCGAAAAGGATCTGCTGCGCTTCTCCACCGCGGGCAGTGTGGACGACGGAAAGTCCACGCTCATCGGCCGCCTGCTTTACGACACGCAGTCGGTCTACGAAGATCAGGTGCGCTCCATCGAGGGCAAGGGAACCACGGCTCCGGGGCAGATCGATTTCGCATTGCTCACCGACGGCCTGCGCGCCGAGCGCGAACAGGGCATCACCATCGACGTTGCCTACCGGTATTTTTCCACTCCGCGGCGCAAGTTCATCATTGCGGATACGCCGGGCCACGAGCAATACACGCGCAATATGGCCACCGGCGCATCCACCGCCGATGCCGCCGTGGTGCTGATCGACGCCAGCAAAGGGGTGCTGATTCAGTCCCGCCGCCATGCCTACATTGCATCGCTGCTGCGCGTGCGCCACGTGATCGTCGCGGTCAACAAGATGGATTTGATCGGCTACGACGAAGCGGCCTTCCGCGCGATCCAGGCGGATTTCACCTCGGTCCTCGATCAGATTGCCGAGGATACGGGCAGCCCTGTCGAGTCGATCTTTGTACCCGTCAGCGCTCTCGCCGGCGATAACATCGTCCATCGGTCGGAGGCCATGCCATGGTACGGCGGACCGTCGCTGCTGGAGCTGCTGGAAGCGCTGCCATCGTCCGTGGACACGCGCACCGAGCCTTTCCGCTTTCCGGTGCAGCGGGTGCTTCGCCCCGACCACACCTTTCGCGGATTTGCCGGCCAGATTGCTTCGGGAACCATTCGCCCAGGCGACGGAGTTACCGTGCTTCCTTCCGGCAGAAGCGCGGTGGTGGCGCGCATAGTCACCTTCGATGGAGACCTGGCCGAGGCCCATGCGCCGCTTTCGGTGACGCTGGTTCTCGATCGCGAACTCGACATCAGCCGCGGGGATCTGATTGCTTCAACGCAGGCCCCGGCGACGGTCACCAAGCGCGTCAAGGCCGCGCTGGTCTGGATGGATCAGAAACCGCTGGTCCGCAATCGACGCTATCTGCTCAAGCACACCAGCCAGACCGTGCCCACCTTCGTCTCCGCAATCGAGCATCGCACCGACATCGCCACGCTGGCGCACGAGCCCGCCGAAACGCTGGAGATGAACGGCATCGGCGTGGTCAGCATCGATCTGTTGCGACCGCTCGCTTTCGACCTTTACGGCGAGAACCGCTCGACCGGCGCATTCATTCTCATCGATCCGGAATCCAACAGCACGGTCGCGGCCGGCATGATCACCGCGGTCTCCGGCCCGGCGGCGTCAACCTCAGGCCCGGTGACGACGGAAGAGAGAGCCGCGCGCTGGGGTCATCGCGGCGGCGTTCTCGAGCTGACCGGCCCGGTTGAACTCATCGATCGCATCGAGCGGTCGCTGTTTGCGCGTGGAGCGATCACGGCGCGCATTGAAGCCGACGCCGAGCCGTTTTCAATTCACGCCGGCATGGTCGATCTCCTGATCAGGTCCAGGATTTTATCCGGCATGATCGCACTGGTCGTCAACCTGACCGGAACCGACTCTCTGACCGCGCGGGCCGAGGGCGAGCAAATCGCGCTCGACGCAAACGACGCGACAGGGGCAATCGCTGCAGTGCATGGACTGCTGACGCGCAGCGGCATTCTGATGGCGTCGGAAAGCACGGACTGGGAAATCTAGCGCGCCTCTGATGAAGTCAGCGTCTTGGGACTCGGTCGAAGTTTTGAAAGGGCACGACTTTAGTCGTGCCGAAAAGGCCGAAATATCGGCGCGGGCTTTAGCCCCTGAGGGAAGGCTGGCGCGCCCAATCGACAAGAACCGAGAAAACGGCCTGAATCGCGAAAAAGGCAAGACATGGAACAGGAAAGGAAGCAGCCGTGAGTACAGTTGAAATCAACGCGCAAGTGAAGACCAGGCTGGAAGCAGTGCGCGCTACGCTCGCTCGCGAGATAACCGGCAAGCAGGATGTGTGCCTGACATGCAGCTTTCAGGCCGAAGATGTCCTTCTCGCCAAGCTCGCCATCGCGCTGGATCCGCAGATTCCGATCCTCTTTCTCGACACCGGCTATCACTTTGCCGAGACGTATGCCTATCGCGACCGCATTGCCGGCGAATGGCAGCTCAACCTGATCAACCTGCTTCCCGAAAAGACCGTCGCCGAGCAGGAGGCCGAACACGGACTCCTCTATCGGTCCGCGCCGGATCAGTGCTGCCGGCTGCGCAAGGTTGAGCCGCTCTTCAAGGCCGTTGCCGGCTATCGCGTGTGGATTACAGGCCTGCGGAGGGAGCAGGCAAAGAGCCGCGCGGCTCTGGAGGAATCCGCCATGTTTGCGCTTCCCGGCGGCCAGCAGGTGCTCAAGCTGGCTCCTCTGGCGGCGTGGACGACGCGGGATGTATGGTACGCCTGCGAAGAGCTCTCGATTCCGCTGCTGCCGCTCTACGAGCGCGGCTACTCCTCCATCGGCTGTGAGCCATGTACGACGCTTCCACTCGATCCAAACGATCCCCGCTCCGGTCGCTGGGCGGGCGTCAAGGTTGAATGTGGCATTCACATCGAGGCGGCGCCGGCATTAATTCAGGTGCAAGGAAATTGAGGAAGCTGCAATGCAGTATGTGATCGGATTTTTCATCGCGCTGTTTATCGCGCTGACCGGGGTGGGCGCGGGCACCGTGACCGTCC
>JBEKPI010000160.1:0-8366 GCA_049520855.1 Occallatibacter sp. | reverse complement strand
AGATCGAATCCGAATGGACAGCCCGCGAAAGAGGTTGGCAACTGCCCGAGTGGATGCGCTATCGGCAATTAGGCTTCTCCTCCCCGGTCCCCGAAGGCGAGGGACCGGGGGCACCCTCAACTTGATAATATGCTGCATGAGACCAGGGGCACCCGCCCAAAGCCTCGGAAAACTCATCTCTCCGGTTGCGATCAGGCTGTCGGAGGTTGATTTTCAACGAAGCGTTCGATGATGGTCGAGCGCTTCGTTGCTGGGTCGAGTTCGCGGATCAGCGTGTTGCAGTAGTAAATCAGGTATCTCTCCCCGGTTTCGACGACGCGCACCCGCTCGCCGATGAGCGACTTGGCGATGCGATAGCTCTGTTCGTGGATGTCGATGGTGCCATGGTTGTCGATCTTCAGCGTCCATGCGCCTTCCGGGTATTCCCAGGCCGGCGGGTTGGGGTTATAGCGGCGCAAGCTGGGCTGCCAGCGGCTGGCCGGCGTCTGCATGTCGAGCGCCTCGTGAGGGCGGATGTAGTTGTGCTCGCGACGGAAGGCGTCGAGCCACTGCTGGTGGTCTTTGGCGGGCACACCGCGGTGGTTGAGCGCCCGTTCCAGACTGCCGTGGAAGCGCTCTACCTTTCCTTGAGTCTGCGGATGGCGGATGCCGGAAAAACACAGCCGAATGCCTTGGCGCATCAGCCACAGACTCAGCTGCGTCGAGCCGCCGAACGACTGATGGTTCCACCACGGGATACCGTGATCCATCAGCATGGCATCGGGCAGGCCGCACTCGATGAAGGCTCGCTCCAGATGGCCGCGCACCAGCGCTCCTTCGGGCCGCGCCGTGGCCTCAAGCGCCACCAGATAGCGGCTGTGGTCGTCGATCACCGACAGGGCCGTGGAGGCCTTGGGCCAGTTCTTCGGCCCTTTGAAGTCCATCTGCCAGAGTTCGTTCGGCTGCTCGCGCTCGAAGCGCTTGACGGCGGGCTGGTGCCGGTCAACATCGCGCACCAGGCCGAGACGCAACAACACGCGATGGATGGTGCTGGAGGGTAGTCCGATACCCTCGCGCCTGAGCAGCACGGCCAGCTTGCGCGCGCCCCAGTCCGGGTAAACCTCACGCAGGGCGCGGATGCACGCCTCCAACTCCGGCGCGGTCTGCGTGGGCGAACGCAACGGGCGGCGGCTGCGCTCTTCGATCGCTGCCACGCCGCCCTCGCGATAACGCGCCAGCCACAGATAACCGGTCGGTCGGGAGATGTCAAACTCACGGCATAACAGGCTGAACGGCTCCCGACCGCCAAGCGCTCGCACCACAAACTCCACACGCTGTTCTCGGATCTCCATCTGCTTGAACGGCATCCCATTCCCACCTCCGACATCGCGGAAGTGTAAAGGATCTCCAGAGACAATGTGTAAAGGATGTCATGGAACTGAACAGCCTCGCTTTTGGGGACCGGGGAGGCAAGCCACGAACCCCAACCCGTCGCCCTTTTCTAATCCCTGATCCTTAATCCCTTTTTTGAGGCTAGCCAAGAACCCCTACTCGCCGTCCTTTCCTGATCCCTGATCCCTGTTCCCTGCCTTTAGAACCCCAGCCCGGCACACAACAAAAAATCCCATCCCGCCCTCCCCTTTTTGCAGATAATTATCGCCCGTTGGCGGACAATAAAAGTAGTCAGCAAAACGGGACTCAATAATCCCTAGTCCCTTAGTCCCGAGTCCCTTAGTCCCTCAAAGGAACCCATGCGCAACACGCCCAAAACCCGCCCCGCCGAACCGTCAGCGAGAGCCGAAAATCCGCAGCAACCTACGCAGAATGTGCAGGATACCAGAGAATTCTCCACTCCCGGCCCCGTTTTTTTCTCTTTTTTGCCTGTGAATCTGTGGAGCTATCCTTAACCAACCCAAAATCAAATACTTACAAGACTCCCGCTCACGGAAGCACGCAAACCGTGCATCCGTGAATCCGTGGAACCCCCTCTAACGAATTCAAAATAAACCACATCCACCTCACAGTTTCACAGCCCACTGAAACTGTAAAACTGTAAAACTGTGTCCCCGCCGGCCGTCACGGCCCCTTCGCCAAACTGGCCTCAGAGACGCCGAAGGGCGCGCCCGGCAAGCGGGAGCGCCCTTCGCGGTGGGAGAGGGAGCCGGCCTACTTTCCCTTCTTCTTCTTGGGAGTGACATCTCCGTAGGCGGTGTTATGCACCTGCGAAGCTTCCGTCAGGATGCCCTTCACATCGGCGACGAATTGGCCGGTCGGGGCCAGGTCCAGATATTTTTGATACGCCTCCGCGCAGCCGGCAGGCAGAATCATCTTCCCGGCTGGGTCCAGGGTAGCTTTCTGGATAAGACCTTGCCCCTTGAGGTAGTAGGGCAGCGCCTGCTTCGGATCGGCAGTGATAGCCTCGTCGGCGGCGGCGGCCGCGGCATCGCCATTACCCGCATTGACAAAGATGGCCGCTTCGTTGGTCAGGTAGACTGCTGCCGAGGAGGGATTGGCCTTGGCTGCTGCGTCATAGGCCGCATTCGCCTCGGGAACCTTGCCGGTGCGCGCATAGAGTTCACCCAGGGCGCTGTTGGCGTTGCCCAGATTCCCAGGGCTCGGTTTGCTGGCCACAGCCTCGACGGAAAGGGCCTTCTTGAAGTTCGCCTCCGCGTCGTCATACTTGCTCGAATCGTTCTTCATCTTCGCCATGCCCAATTGCGCCAGGCCCAACTCGTTCCACAGGACGGAAGCGTCCGGCTTGGCCGCCGTGTCCCTCAGCATCATGGTTTCCACCTCGGTATATTTCGCGGTCTTGATCTCGATTTCCTTGGCATCGACATCGTCCCTGGAGGCGGCATCGCCCAGAGCCGCTTTCGCTGTTTTGTGGGCGGCACTGGCGTCAATCAAGTCCTGGTTGGCGGTTGCGATGTCGCCGTTCAGGTTCTTGATAACGTCGTTATCCTTCGAGTTTTGTTTCTTGAGATCCTCCAGCTTTCGTCTCTGCTCCGCATTCAGGTTCTTGTCAATGTATGCCTTGCGGGACATATCGTCGTCCTGCACCACATCATGGCCAACAACGACTTTGACGCCATCGAAGGAGTCGATCGACTTGCCGTCTGGAGTGTCGCGGAAGACCACCGTGTATGTGCCGCCCGGCGCTTCGCCCGCATAGTCGCCGGTCTCGGAAACCGGGAACGTGTACTTCAGGCTGCGGCCGCTGTCGTTAGAAAGACCAATGATGCCACTACTCTGCGGGCTTCCGGCCGGATTGGTTACATGGCCGTGAATCTTGCCCATGGGCTTGGGCGTTTGGGCAAGCGCGGGCAACAGGGCGAACGCCACAAGGCCCAGCCAAAGTGAAAGATTGCGTTTCATATTCTTCTCCTTGGGGAGCGGCGCGAACGAGACTGCGCGCGAGCTCATAAAAGTCGTACCTTTGACCACTGAAGACGGATCTCTGACAATTGCGGCCGAAGAGCCGCGGCGCGGGAACTGCCCCACAGCACAGCACCCAAGTTAAATCCAAGAGCCTATCTGGCACAAGGGCGCAGTTCCACCCGAACTGCATGCTGCGCCGCGAGCAGGGTTGGTGTCCGATCAAATGGAGGGTCGAACCCAACCGCCGGGTGCTTCCCCCTGGCGCCCGAGAGCCCCCGCTGGCGCACGCCAACGCGAACGACTTCCCATAGTAGCTCTCCCTCGAACGGAAGCGTGTGGCCTGTATCACACACCAGCTTCTCATCGGCAAAGATTGGAGGTCAGGCCTAGGACAGGCGCCTATCATGGGAGTTTGATATGCGTCGGTTTTTAGCGCATGGGCTCAGTGAGCCTTTACAATCGAATCCGTGAGCAACTCATTTGAAATAGGCCCGGTCCAGGTCGGCGGAGGCCAACTCTTCCTGATCGCCGGCCCCTGCGTCATCGAGTCCGAGGCCCACGCGCGCGCGATGGCCGAGGCCATCCAGCGCATCGCGGGCGACCTCGACATTCCGTACATCTTCAAGGCCAGCTACGACAAGGCCAACCGCACCAGTGGGAAGAGCTTTCGCGGACCGGGGCTGATCGAGGGTACGCGCATCCTGGGCCGCCTGGCGAAGGATACCGGCCTACCCGTGCTGACCGACGTCCATGAGCCTGCCCACTGCGCTGTGGCCGCCGAAGCCGTTGATGTTCTCCAGATTCCGGCGTTTCTTTGCCGCCAGACCGACCTGCTGGTGGCCGCGGGCAAAACGGGCCGGGCTGTGAATATCAAGAAGGGCCAGTTTGTCGCCCCGTGGGATATGGCGCACCCGGTCGAGAAGGTACGGTCCACGGGCAATGAGCGCGTCTCGCTCACCGAGCGCGGAGCCAGCTTCGGCTATAACACGCTGGTGGTCGATTACCGTTCGCTGCCGGTGATGCGCCAGATCGCGCCAGTGATCTTTGACGCCACGCACTCCGTGCAGCAGCCCTCGGCGGCCAACGGGGCGAGCGGCGGCCAGCCTGAGTTTATTCCTCTGCTGGCGCGGGCCGCTGTGGCCGCAGGGATCGATGGATTATTTCTAGAAGTCCACGACGACCCCGCCAACGCTAAATCCGACGGAGCCAACGCTCTGGATTTGAAGCTATTAAAGCCGCTGCTGGAAAACTTGCTGGCGATTCATCGGGCGGCGAGCTGTGAATGAAATCTGAATCGATTTAGACCGCGCGAATCTCCAGCGTCTTCCCCAGCGCCTTGAGCGCCAGCGCGATGCCGTCGATCTTGGTGGCGTGGCGCAGGCTGGTCAGCCGGGTTACCTCTTGCGGCGTCACCTTCAACCGCCGCGCCAACTCCGCCGGGCGCACCTTCTGCGCAACCATCTCGTTCACCAGCAGTATCTTCGCCGAAAGGCTGGCGGGCAGTCCGATCAGGTATTGGCCGCGCTTCAGTTTCGACGGCGTGGGAATTGGTCGCCCCGACTCCAGATACCAGTCCAGCGCAGATTCAAGAACGTTCGCTGCATGTATCATGGTGTCTGCAACGCCTTCGCCCTGAGTGATCGCCTCGGGAATATCGGGGAAAGTCACCACGAAGCCGCCTTCTTCCTGCGGTTCAAATCTTGCCGGATATTGCAACATACTCGCTCCTATTTCAGTCCCAGTTGCTTCTTGATGTCCTCGACGAGGCCTTTCTTCAGGTCTTTGTTGTGCATCGGCAAATACGAAATCTTCCCGTTCAGCTCGACCCTCAGGTGTGAACCTTTGCCGGGGCTGAAGGCTGCCCCCTGCGCCGCCAGCCATCGTTTGAACTCGCTGCTCTTCACCAACCAACCCCGGTCGAAACTTCGGGCTGCTCATTACGGATTGAGTATAAGCAATTATGTTTATATTTACAAGCGCAGGATGCCTGAGCGGGAGGCCCGACTGTCCAGTTTCCAAACAAAAGGCCTTCGCCTACATTGCGGAAGCAAAGGCCACCCTAATCCGGCGCGGAGACGCCGCGCAAGCCAAAGAAGCGCTCTAAACTATGCCGCCATCGGCCTCAAGCTTGCTGGCATTTCCCGTTGCGGCAACAATGCAGGCTGCAACAGCACCGGCTGGCGAACGGTTGAGACGCACATCGTCCGATGCTCTTCCAGTTCGTATCGGGCGCGCTCCATCTCGACATTCTTTTGGCCCGCAAGCTTCGTACTCATGCGATAACCCGCCGACGAACGAGCCTCGACGTACTCGCAGAACGCAGCCTCATAGGCTTCTTCCAGATTTCTGCAAACCGAACACCCCATGCTTACCTCCTCCGGCCTTCCGCCAGGCCGGCGGCAGCTGAGATAAAAGGTGACATTCTGCGCATATTGCGCAGAGTAGCCTCCGGCCTTCCGCCGAGCCGGCGGCAGCTGAGATGCCGTGCTTTACCGGCCAAGAATCTCCTGCTCAGCTCGGCGCCAATCCTGTTCGTGCATGCCGTGTTGCATCCCGCGGCTTACGAAAAGATAAAACGCCCGCTCCCGTATCGCTTCTTCAGCCGCCATGACAGCAGGTATCGTCGTCCCTTTGGCGGGGGTGTGCTTTGCGCCGTTGGCCTTCGAGCCGTTCGCTTTCGTGCCGTTGCCATTGCTCCGCTTCGGTTGCGTCTTTGCCTTGGAATCGGTCATTGTGAATCCTCCTAGGAATAAAAGATGAAGAACAAGCTGCCAAATGTGCTGACTTCTCTGTGTTAACAGGCCCCGGTTAAAAGCACGTGAAAGAGCAGAACCTAGGTTCGCTCTTTCTCAACTATCACGCTGCAACCTCGCGCAGACCGGGCATTTCCTTTGAATTCTTCTTCACTTTTCCCGGCCGTCCTGGCCTTCCCGCTTCAGGAAGGAAATCCGAAAAATTGCGTCGATGGCTGCGCGTCTTTGGCTGCGGTTCGGCTATTGCCTGCAATACCGATCAAAGCGATTTGCAGGCGCGCGCCAGAATGTTCCAGCATGAAGTCTTCGGCAAAAGTCAGTCGATTCGCCCAGGCTCCGCCCGGCCCGGTTCCCGCCGGTTCGATCCCGCCGGCCCCGGCTCTATCTGCTTGGCCCGCCGGCCTGAACGCATCTTGATTCTGTTTCCTGCCAGCAGAGACACGTCTCCTGACGTCGCATTGATTGACAAGGCTCATCGCGGCTCCAGTCTTTCTTTAGCTTCCGGTGACAACGCCCGCCAGGAGCGAAGCATTGAAGGATCGAGGCGAGCGGAACCGATTCCGACGGCTCTTACATGAATACATTCCGGTTGGTCCGAGTGCAGCCTGCATCGTGGCAGGAGAACTTTCGAGGCGGAAGCGTTGTCCAGCCTCGGCTGTCTGAGAGCCTCCGATCCAACCTGGAGAAGGCTCATGGGGCCAAAAAACCAGCAGTTTCATGCTTCAGACAGTCTGCTTTGGATGCAAAAAATCTGAAAGTGGGGGGATCAAATCACTGCTCTTCTAGTATTGCTCTGGAACCTCACGGGTGTCAAGAACAATCTCCTGCTACGGTCAACAAGGTTCTTGAAAGGCAGGCAAGACAGGCGGACCGCAAAACAATGCCGACCGCTTGCACAGAATTGCCCTGCGGCAGCGCATAACGATCGCATGGGCAGCCCTGATCCAGACAAACGCCCCCGCGCCGGAAAGGCGCAGAACCCCACCCACCTACTTTGTTCTTGCCGCATTTACATCGCCTTCATCCGTCCAATCCATTGATACTAAGTGAGATATTGAAATTGCGTATGGTCAAATCAGTTAACAGAGTCGGCTCTGTTTTCTGGCTTCTTTTGCCCCAAATTGCGCTCAAATCGACGCTTTTTGCTCGATTTTTCACGCACTCCATCCTCCGCAGCTTCATGGCGAGGGGCCGGGAGGCTATGAAATTGGGACCGGCGCCCAGCATCGGCGCCCTGACCTCCGTCAAGGCGTAACTCACCCACGCTAGTTCAAAACCAGCGAGAGCCGACCCGTTCCTCGCTATCGAGGAGCGGGCTTGTTTTTTGGGGGGAGGATTCTCGACGGGAGTTGTGCTTCCAGTCTTACGGCACAGGATTGGCGGTCAGGATACCGGTGACCAGCCGCACAAGCTCATGTGCGTCAACCGAGGAGAGCCTGCACTCCACAGGGCCGCCGCTTGATGAAGCCGGTGCTACTGCCAATTTGAACTTGGCCAGGGAATTGGGCGGAGTCGCCTTCTGATCCACGCCGAATTCGACATCAACCGATCCGCCATCCGGCTTTCCGGCCAAGTCCACCGTGCCAAACGTCATGACTACTTTTTTCATGCTTCCTCCTGAGGTGTTTCAAGCAGCGTAGGGAGCCTAACACAGACACTGCGGAATTGAATAGACCCACTTTGTCCCGTCACTCCAGCATCTGCAGATCCAGCGGTTCTTCGAGCAGGTAGTCTTTGCCGTGGATAGCTTCGAGGGCGCGCTTGAGCGCGGAGGACTTGCAGGGCTCGACGGTGACCACGAAGGGCAGCGCGTGCTGCGGGTAGCCGGGCTTTTGCACGATGGCGCGGATGTTGATGCGCTCGCGGGCCAGCGCGCCGGTGATGTCGGCGACGATGCCGGGCCGGTCGTCGACACGGAAGCGTATGTAATGCGGAACCTCGAACTCGGCGCTCACCTGCGCCGGCGCGGAGGGAATCTTGACCCGCCGCGAGCCATGCGCCAGCGCCAGCAGGTCGCTGACCACGGCCACCGCCGTGGGATGGCCGCCCGCGCCGTGGCCGGAAAAGACCACATCCCCGCCATAATGACCGTGCAGGACGACCATGTTCTCCGTGCCGCGCGACCAGGCCAGCGGCGAATGCCGGTCCACCAGCATGGGACCCGCCGAGGCCGCCACCTGATCCCCGGCCCGGTCGGCCCGCGCAATCTGCCGGATGGTGCAGCCAAGGTCCCGCGCATAGGCGAAATCCACCGCG
>JBEKPI010000159.1:0-8379 GCA_049520855.1 Occallatibacter sp. | reverse complement strand
CAAGGCGGTCTCGGGGGACAGCAGCGGCTTTGTCAGCCGATTCATCGGGGAGCAACCTGATAAACATACACTGGAAACAAACACCTGCCCCGGCTTCTGGCCAGGCGGACCTCAAACGGAGAACCAGCCATGCAGGAAGCGGGCATTCCCAGCGAAAGCCAGACTACCGCCCAAGCCCCAGTCTCGGTCCCGGCCCCGGCCACGGCCTCAGCCCCGGCTCCAGCCGTCGAGGCGATTATTCGCGCCGAGGGGGTCGAGAAATACTATGCGCAGCCCAGCCAGAACCGCATCCAGGTCATCTCCGCCACCGATCTTTCGATTGTCGCGGGCGAGATCGTTGCCCTGCTCGGCCCCTCGGGCTCAGGCAAATCGACGATGCTGCGCATGTTGAGCGGCTTGTCGACGCCCACCGCCGGACAGGTCTACTGGCACGAGAAACCGATTGCCGGGGCAGAGATCAACGTGTCGATTGTCTTTCAGAGCTTCGCACTGTTTCCCTGGCTTACGGTGCTGGAAAACGTCGAGGCTCCGCTGCAAGCCCGCGGCGTTGCCGCCGATGTGCGCCACGACCGCAGCATGAAGATGCTGGACACGGTTGGCCTTGACGGCTTTGAGGCCGCGTATCCCAAGGAATTATCGGGCGGGATGAAGCAGCGGGTCGGTTTTGCACGCGCGCTGGTGGTCGAGCCGGAGGTGCTTTTCATGGACGAGCCCTTCTCGGCCCTGGACGTGCTGACCGCCGAAAACCTGCGCAGCGAACTGCTGGAGCTGTGGGCCAACAAGACCATGCCCACGAAGGCCGTCTTTCTGGTAACGCACAACATCGAAGAGGCGGTGCTGCTGGCCGACCGCATCATCGTGCTGGGCAAGAATCCGGGACACATCCGGACCGACTTCAAAGTGCAATTGGCCCAGCCTCGCGACCGCAAGTCGGAGCCTTTTACGCAACTGGTGGATTTTATTTACAAGGTGCTGACCCGGCCCGACGAGGCTCCTGCCGCTGCGCCCGATCAGAAGGCTCCGGTGCGCGACCAGCGGCAGATGCACTACCAGATGCTGCCCCACGCCCGGCCGGGGGGCATGGCGGGCCTGCTGGAGATGCTGCTCGACAAGGGCGGGCGCGACGACATCTACCGCCTGGCCGACGATCTGAGCTTCGAGATCGAC
The DNA here is from genome assembly GCA_049520855.1 of Occallatibacter sp. GTDB lineage: Bacteria > Acidobacteriota > Terriglobia > Terriglobales > Acidobacteriaceae > Telmatobacter. The sequence continues at coordinate 7,212 of JBEKPI010000159.1, read as the reverse complement.
GATCTGCTGCCGATTGTGGACGCCGCCCAGTTGCTCGGCTTCCTGCACATCGAGGAAGGCGACGCGGCGATCACGGCGAGCGGCACGGAGTTCGCCAACTCCGAGATTTTGCGCCAGAAGGAGCTCTTCCGCGTAGCCGCGCTGGCCAACGTTTTGCTGCTGCGCCAGATTCGCAGGGCTCTGGAAGCCAAGAGCGACCACACCGTGCCACAAGACTTTTTCCTCGATATGCTCGACGAGCAGTTCAGCGAAGAAGAGTGCCAGCGCCAGATCGAGACCGCCGTGACCTGGGGCCGCTACGCCGAACTCTTCGACTACGATGCCGGGCATCGCCGGTTCGTCTTGCCCGACATGCAGGACGAGGAGACTGCCCCCAACGAGGAGGCCGAGTGACGACCCAGCACCCCCTCGCCCGATCGCTGGTCACCGCGCGCACCTGGCCGATCCTGATCGATCTGACGGTGGCGCTGTGCGGCCTGGCGTTCTTCTTTGGCATGATCCAGTTAGGAACATACTGGATGGCCCGGCCGATGCCGGAAGTGGCTATCTCGCTGTCGGTGAGGGCATTGCCGGTCTATGCGTTCTACTCCCTGGGGCGCATGGGGATTGCCTACCTGCTCAGCATGATCTTCGCCATCAGCTATGGATACACGGCCGCTTACAACCCGCGGGTTGAAGCCTGGATGATCGCGGTGCTGGATATTCTGCAATCGATCCCGGTGCTCAGCTTTTTGCCCCCGGTGATGCTGGCGATGATGGCGCTGGTTCCGGGCCATCAACTGGGCATTGAAATGGGATCGATTCTGCTGATCTTCACCGGCCAGGTCTGGAATCTGGCGTTCAGCTTCTACTCCTCGCTGAAAAGCATCCCACGGGAGATGATCGAGGCCACGCGCATCTATCGCTTCTCGGCCTGGCAGCGCTTCTGGCAGCTCGAAATGCCTTTCGCCGCCATCGGGCTGGTCTGGAATTCGATTGTCTCCGTGGCAGTGGGCTGGTTCTTCCTGATTACCTGCGAGATGTTTTCGATCAGCCCGCGCAACTTCCGGCTGCCAGGCCTGGGCAGCTATCTTTACACGGCCGCATCCGATCCGGTGGATATGCACGCTTTGATGTGGGGGTTGGGTGTGCTGGTGCTGATCATCGTAGCCACCGACCAGTTGCTCTGGCGGCCGCTGATTGCCTGGAGCGACAAATTCAAATTCGAGCAGACCGAGTCCGCATCGAGGGTGACTTCGCCGATTCTCGCGCTGCTGCAACGGCCCAGCGCAATCACCCGCCTGCCCGGGCGCGCCTGGAGCTCGCTGGAAGAGCGCATGTATTGCCGGCTGGCAACGACTCGCGAATGTCGCGTCGTGCAGCCCATCGATGACGACGCCAAAAAGGGCGGAAGGCTGCTCCCAGTGCTGCTGGCCTTCTTTGCCGGCCTGGCCGTGCTCTGGGGCGCTCACCAGGCTTATGGAATGTTAGAGGGCACCACCTGGGCGGAGATTCGGATGCTGCTGCTTGGCGCCGGCGCCACCTGGCTGCGCGTCAACGCCACTCTGCTGCTGGCCGCGCTGTGGACTATCCCGGCCGGGGTTGCGATTGGACTGAACCCGAAGCTGGCCAGAGTCCTTCAGCCCATCATCCAGATCGTGGCCTCGGTGCCCGCGACAGCGCTGTTTCCCGTTTTGATGCTGGCGCTGATCCGCGTGGGCGGCGGATTGGGCATCGGGTCCATTGCGCTCATGTTGCTGGGAACACAGTGGTATATCCTCTTCAACGTTATCGCCGGAGCGATGGCCATCCCCTCCGATCTGGAAGAGGTGGCCGCCGTCTACCGGTTTACGCGGTGGCAGCGCTGGACCCGCCTGATTCTGCCCGGAATCTTCCCCTATCTGATCACCGGCATGATCACCGCCTCCGGCGGCGCGTGGAACGCCTCGATCATCGCCGAGTACTTTCACATCGGGGACAGGACGCTGGAGACGCTGGGCCTGGGAGCGCAGATCAGCGCGGCCACCGATAGCGGGCGGTTTTCGATTTTGCTGCTGGCCACTATCCTGATGGCCGCCATCGTGGTGACGATGAACCGCCTGGTGTGGCGGCGGCTCTATCGGCTGGCGGAAACGCGGTATAAGCTGGAGGGCTAGTTGGGCCCGGTAATGATCGGTGACTGTCGAACAGCCTCGAGTGGGAGAACTCCGCTAGGGGAATGTGGGGGTCCAAGTTGCCGCTACAGGCGATCCATTGCTTCCGGCGGCGTGTCACTCACCTTCGACAAAACACGCTTGAGCTTATCCAGCGAGCCGCGCGTGGCGCGACCCTGCAAGGTGGACCAAGCGCTGACCGCCTCATGCTCCGCCAGCGGCACCCAGAAGCGGAAGCAGGCGCCCATTCCCGGCACGGTTTCGACCTCGATCGCGCCGCCGTGCGCGGCCAGGATGGCGCGGCAGATGGCCAATCCCATGCCGGTTCCCTTCCCTTTGGCAAAGCCCTTCCTGCCGCGGTAGAACTTATCGAAGATATAGGGCAGGTCGGCGGCGTCGATGCCGGGTCCATCGTCCTCGACGCGAAACTCCAGCCGGTCGCCGATGCGGCGGCTGCCGAGCAGGATGCGTCCACCGGGCGGCGAGTACCGGGCGGCATTCTCCAGCAGGTGGCGCAGCACCCGGCCCAGCAGGTGCGGGTCGAACCAGGCGGACCGGTCCCGGCTGTCCGGCGGTCCGGCCGGATTGTCCTGCTCCTCGACGGCGATCACGACGCGATGCGCGGCCAGCGCCTTGCGCGACTCTTCGACAGCCTGGTCGAGCAGCGCGCGCGGGTCTTGCGGCACCGGGTGGACCTGAACGACCTGGGCGTCAATTTCGGCCATCTCGACCGCCTCGCCGATCAGTTGGTCGAGCCGCGCGCTCTCCTCATCGACAATGGCCGCCATTTCCGCGCGGAGGCCTTCGTCCAGCCCTCCGCTTTCAACCAGCGTAGACGCGGCGGCGCGAATCGCGGTCAGAGGGGTGCGCAGCTCGTGGGTCAACGAGTCGATCAGCGCAGTGCGCAACCTTTCCCCCTCGCGAGCCGCCTCCATGTGGGCTGAAGCCTCGATTGCCGTGGCGCGGGTGAGCGCGATGGCCACCTGCGCGCTGACCGCCGTGGCCACTTCGGGCGATAGCAGGGATGGCCGCAGGCCCAGCGCGCCCACCGGCCGCAAGCCCATCATCATCGTCCTCACCGTAAAGCCCCCCGGAATGGCCAAGGTCGGGTTCCGAGTCTGGACCAAGGCGCGCAAGCTGGCCATGATGCTCATCGGCAGGTCGGAGGTCGATGTATAGAACTGCTCTTCGTCGCGGACGTAAATCACCACGCCGTCCAGCGCAAAGATGCGCGCGATCATCCGCGGCAGGTCGCGAACCAGCTCGGCGGCATCTCCTTGCAGCATCATCTGCTGCGAAAGTTCGTAAAGGCGCTCGACATCCTCGCGGCGCTCGACGGCCTTGCGCGCCTGCCTGCGCGCCCGCTCGGCCAGCCGGCCCACCACGGCGCAACAGGCAACGAACGAGATCATCGCCACCCACTCCTGGCTGCTGGCCAACCGGAAGGTTCCGTAAGGAAGCAGAAAAAAATAATCGAACGAGAGCGCGCACAGTACCGCGATGTACAGCGAAAGCCATATTCCGGCCTGGCTGGCCGACCAGACCACCAGCACCAGAAACACCATCCCAGCCGCGGTGGAGTCGAGGTCCAACCAAAACATCAACAGGGTGGCAAGGGCGGCCATCAGCGTGCCCACGATCCAGTGGAAAATGCCGCGAGAGTTGGTGAGACCATCCGTAATCTTCATCACAGAAATCATACCCGCCCAGGCGGATGATGTAGTCTTCGGATGAAAGAAGAAATCCATGCCAGGCAGAATTCTGATCATCGACGACGAACCGCAGATTACCCGCGTGCTGCGCGCCGCTCTCTCCGCGCAGGCCTTTGACGTGCGCACCGCCAACGATCCGGAAGAGGGCCTGCTGCTCTTCAAGGAGTGGACGCCCGACCTGGTAATAAGCGATCTGATGATGCCGGGGATGAGCGGCGTCGAGGTCTGCCGCTCGATTCGCGCCCACTCCGCGGTTCCGATATTGATTCTCTCCGTCCGCGACCACGAGCGGTCCAAGATCGAAGCGCTGGATGCGGGGGCGGACGACTACGTGACCAAGCCCTTCAACATTCAGGAGCTGCTGGCCCGCGTCCGCGCCCATTTGCGCCGCGCGCCGGAACGGACGGCCTCGGCCATCGAGGCGGGCGACTTCGTGCTGGATGCCGAGGCCCACTCGATCACCGTCCTTGGAAAGGCTATCCACCTGACTCCAAAAGAGTTCGATCTGCTGCTGCATCTGGCCCGCCACGCCGGAAAGGTGATGACCCATCGCGCGCTGCTTACGACGGTATGGGGGGCGCAGTCGGCCCATCAGCCGGAGTATCTGCGCGTCTTCATCGGCCAGTTGCGCAAGAAGCTCGAAGCCGAATCGGGCAAGCAGTACATCCAGACCGAACCCTGGGTGGGCTACCGCTTCATGCCCGACGGATGGACCGGTAACGAAGAGTAGCGGACAAAGACGGTCGAATTATATAGTTCGCTTCCGGAAGACCCTCCCTTTTCGCAAACTTGTGCGATATTGCCCTGAAGCCCTGCGCTCCTTACGATTTATTTAGGAAATCTTTTGCAGAATCAAACAAGGCGAGAGCCAGAATCATTCTTGAGCATATGACCTGACAGCGCCGGTCAGGGTTCGACTTCGGCTGGCGCTTCTGTTTCGAGGTTCGCTGGAAATCTGCTCATACAACGCGGAGACCTGCTATGCAAGATGTGGCGATGTTGCTGTTCACGGTAGTTTTCTTCGGCTTGGCGTTCCTTTACGTCATGGCCTGCCAGAAGTTGAGGTAACCCATGCAAACCGACACGATCACCGTCATTGCCCTGGTTTTGTCCGTCCTGCTGCTGGGTTATTTGACCATTACCATGCTCTTTCCGGAGAAATTCTGACATGTCCGTCAATGGCTGGTTGCAATTTGCCATCTACTCCCTGATCCTGCTTGCATGCACACGCCCGGTGGGCGCTTACATGGCGCGCGTGTTTGAGGGTGAACGCACTTGGCTCGATCCGGTTTTTCGGCCCATCGAGCGGCTGATTTACAAGCTCTGCGCGGTGAACTCGGAAAAAGAGATGAATTGGCGCGAGTATGCCTATGCCCTGCTGGGCCTATCGGCAGTCACCATGGTTCTGACGTACGCCATCGAGCGGTTGCAGGCCTTCCTGCCGTGGAACCCGCAGCATCTGGCCGGCGTGGGACCGGATCTGGCATGGAATACCGCCGCCAGCTTTACCACAAACACCAACTGGCAGTTCTATACGCCCGAATCCACGATGAGCTATCTCACGGAGATGGCCGGCCTGGCGACACATAACTTCTGGTCGGCGGCGGCGGGCATCGTGGTGGCAGTGGCCCTGATTCGCGGCATCAAGCGGACCAGTTCGGCCACGATTGGCAACTTCTGGGTGGACATGACCCGGACCATGCTCTATGTCTTGCTCCCAGCCTGCCTGGTCTACGCGCTGGTGCTGGTCTGGCAGGGCGTACCGCAGAACCTGCACGAGTATACCGTCGCACATCCGCTCGAACAGCCGAGCCAGACTCAAACCATCGGTCAGGGGCCGGTGGCCTCGCAGGAAGCCATCAAGATGCTGGGCACCAACGGAGGCGGATTTTTCAACGCCAACAGCTCCCATCCTTATGAAAACCCCACCCCCTTGTCCAATTACCTTCAGATCATCTCCATCTTTCTTATCGGCGCGGGTCTCACCTACACATTGGGGAGCATGACCGGCTCGCCGGGCCATGGCTGGGCGGTGTTTGCCGCCATGTACATTCTTTTCGCATCCGGCTTCGCCGTTTGCTACTGGGCCGAGGCGCATCCTCATCCGCTGATTCACGACGCCCAGCAAACGCGCACCGCATCCGCGCCGGGCGGCAACATGGAGGGCAAAGAGGTCCGCAACGGCATCGCGGAGAGCGCCCTCTTCGCCACCGTCACGACCGACGCCAGTTGCGGGGCAGTCAACGGCATGCACGACAGCTTTACTCCGCTGGGCGGCTTGGTCCCGCTGGCCAATATCATGCTCGGCGAGGTGGTCTTCGGCGGCGTCGGCTCCGGCCTGTACGGCATCCTGATCATGGTGGTGCTCGCGGTCTTCATTGCCGGGCTGATGGTCGGCCGCACGCCGGAGTATCTGGGCAAGAAGATCGAATCGTACGACGTAAAGATGGCGATGCTCTACGCGCTGATCTTTCCCTTCATCGTCCTCACGTTTGCCGCAATCTTTGTGCTGCTGCCGGTGGGACAGTCGGCGATGGCAAACCCAGGGCCGCACGGGTTTTCCGAGATCCTCTATTCGTTCACGTCGGGAGCGGGCAACAACGGCTCGGCCTTCGCCGGCCTGGGCACCAACTGGTGGTACAACGTGGCCATGGGCTGGGACATGCTGATCGGGCGGCTTCTGATGATCATTCCGGCGCTGGCACTGGCCGGCAACCTGGCCAGCAAGAAAAGCGTGCCGCCTTCGCCCGGAACCTTCCCGGTGAACACGGCGCTCTTTACCGTCTTGCTGATCGGCGTGATCTTGCTGCTCGGCGCGCTCACCTTCTTCCCGGCCTTGAGCCTAGGACCGATCCTGGAACACCTGCAGCTTCATGCTGGGAAGCTTTTTTAACGAGATTTGCGGCTACCCCCTGGCAGGGAGTGTCGACTGGCCGGAAGACACTCCCTCGGCGGCTGGGACGCCGAACGCACTTTGGCTATTTCGTAGGGGCTGAACGGCTAACTCTTCAGCCTGATTGAGTTTCACACGGATTCTCAAGAAGGACGAAACGGACTGTCATGCTTGAAAAAAAGAGTCTTTGGAACACGGAAATCATGGCCCAGGCGCTGCTGGACTCGGTGCGCAAGCTCGATCCCCGCGGCATGGTCAAGAACCCGGTGATGTTTGTGGTCGAGGTCGGCAGCGTGCTCACCACGGCGCTGCTGATCGACAGCATCGTTCATCACAGCCCGGGGTTTGGATTTAACCTGCAGATCACGCTCTGGTTGTGGTTCACGGTGCTGTTCGCAAACTTTGCCGAGGCCATGGCCGAGGGCCGCGGCAAGGCGCAGGCCGACACGCTGCGCAAGGCCAAGGGCGAGACCAT
>JBEKPI010000158.1:0-8402 GCA_049520855.1 Occallatibacter sp. | reverse complement strand
TAAAGACGTAGACGTTGGGTCCAAAGATCGTGGAGTTCTGCGCGAAGGCGGAAGATCCAAAACAGAGAAGCGCCCCGAGCATCAGGCAAACAACTGTCTGGCTCGCGACGGATGGGAATGTACGCATTTTCATTGGATATCCTCTGAACAGCAATCGTTATGAACCGAGTCGCGGCATGGATGTGCGACCATCCGCCGCGGCTCAATCAAGGTGGAGTCAACAGGGAAAGCGACCGGTTCGGTGGGAAGAATTGCACCGATTGCCCGGATCAGAATTCTCTAGGCGTTATTGAAAAGTCCTCCGTAATGGCGCGCCAAATGCGCAGCAACTCCGCGCATCCATCGCCGCTCGGCATTTTTGTCGAGCCGGTATGCACATTCAGCAAATTGAACCAGGTATTCAACCGGCTTTAATAACCGATTTAATTGCCTCGTTTAAATTCGTCTAGACCCTAGTGTTTCGAAAATGCGATTGTCAAGCTTAATTCTTTATTAATTAGTTATTAATTTTGTTATGACCGCTTTTTACGTCTTGCACGTCCAGTAAATCCTATCGGCTTTTCTATACATCCCCCCTGTCGTTTCAAGCAATTAGAGGTTCCCACGCAGCCGCTGGCGGACCTGGCAGTACAAACTTGGTTAACGTCGATCCGCCTTCGATTGAGGAAAGCGGGACGGGCCTGGCACCCCATCCTTGCGGCTTTTTTCCGTCGCAAGGGTGGGAAACCACGGACCCAGCAATGCAAGAACAGTGAAAATGTTCGAGTTGGCCGCTCGGCGGATTCTTAGTTTACCCCGCCGCATGCGGTTTGCAGATAATTTCCTTCCGTTGGAGGACAACAGAAGTATTCAGCAGAGCAGGGTAAGACCGATCAAGAATCCCTGATCCCAGGAAGGAAGCCATGAGTAACATAAACGTTACCATCGCCGCAAGCGCGCCCGCCCAACCCCTTCGATTACAGGTCAAGCCGCAGGCGTTTTTCCTCGATTTTTCCTGTGAAACTGTGGAGCTATAGTTAACGAACCAAGAATCAGAGACTTACAAGATGCCAACTCACCGAAACTGTGCAACTGTGAAACTGTGGGCCGGCTGAATCCGGGGTTCCCGGCTGCGGGACTGCGGCGCCGCCGAACCCGGCGGCGCCAGCCTTACTTCGATTCGTCGAAGACTTCGATACCGGAAACTGTGGCGTAGTTATAGATTGGCTCAAATGTAAGATCCAGCTTGCCTTGCGCCGTTGGCTTCATGTGATAGAAGGTCTTGGTGAGCGCGTGGAGACTGCCCACTTCCTTGAAAATGTCGAAGTTGTCGAGGAGCGTCGAGCCATTGCACAATACGCGAAAGACGCGATTGCCCGTGCCGCCGATGCCAGAGGCCGTTGGCCCAAAATAAAGCTCGGCAAAGTGCAGCACCACCGTATATTGGCTACGCGAATCGACTGGGATGGCGTAGCTGAAATGCCCATATCGTTCAGCGGAATACAGGGCAGGATCTGAGGTTCCTTCGATATGTCCCTTCTGAACGGAAACGTTGCCGTTCAGGAAGTAAGTGTCAGGGCGCCATATGTTGCCGTTGTGGTCGGTAAAGGGTGTTGGCTGTGTGAGTATGCGGATGGGGAGCTGTGTATGCGGAATCCCCGGCAGCAACTCAATCGCATTGATATGAGGCACGCCGGTGTCGCCGACAAAGCTGATATGAAGCAAACCGTCTTTGGAGGGGTACACATCTCTGAAGACGCGTTCGTCGGCGAAATTCTCGCCCAGCGCATCCGTATCCACATCGAAGGCCGGCAACGCTCTGTCTCCGTTGATTGCGACGGTAAAGGCGTTGAGGTCTATGTTTTCCGGCTTCGACTCGACGAAGTACAGGTGCAGTTCATACACGCCGGGCTGGAGAGGAATTGCGTAGCTAAAATGCCCGGTCCGCCATTGTCCGTAAAGCGCCGGGTCGGTTGTTCTGGCGATGGGGCCGGCGGGACGGAGCGAAATTCTCCCGCCGTGAAAGTATTGGTCCGCATTCCAAACGGCGCCGGCGCTGTCTGTCAGCGGCTTTCCGAAGTATCCGGCAATCAAGCGAACCGGCTTCAATAACGGATTGGGCATGACCGGCTGGGGGGCGGAAGGCGCCTGATCCGGGCTCGATCCGGCTTTGATGTCTTTGCCGGCTGAGGCCGAACGAAAGGCCCAAGTAAGGCAAAATGCGGCAAGAACCAACACAACCGCCAAGAGCGGATAGAGCCAGGGCCGGCTCGTGTCTCGATGAAGCCGCCTTCGCTCTTGGAGCCTCCTGCGTTCCACGAACGGCACAGGTTGGGATACCGGGGGAAGGTCGGCGCGTTCCAAGGATGGAGGGGGGGACGGAGCGGGGGATGTATCGAGCGGCTCGACGGGAGCGGGGGACGGAACCTCTGCAATTCTATGCGTAAAGAGTGGGATGTACGTCCCGACCGGGATCGACATTTGTATCGCGTGGTTCTTGCCCTTGGTGTCGTAGAACTCCTTGAGCCCCTTCCGCAGCCGGTGAGCCTCTACCCGCGCGATTGCGTCCTTCCCGGCATCGAATGAAGTCTTGGACCGGCCGAAAACCTCGGTGGCGATGTTGTATTCGTTGATCTCATCGCTCTTGCCTGAGAGATACACCTCTCCGAGGTAGAGCGCGAGGCGAGATAAACGGGGCGATTTGGCTAGCGCCTTGGTCACCGCTTCCAATTCGGCGCGTTCCGCGTCGAGGGTTTCGGGCATGTCCTTTTGTTCCTGCCGAGCAATTGCGTTTTTCCACAAACCCACATGGTATATGACTTTGTACGCATTTGCAACTTGGTAACATACCCCCCGGAGAAACTCATATATCGATTTTAGAATCAATTACATGTGTACAGTTCATAATCCATGTAACATTAACGTACAACATTAGCCTTTTTTATTCTCCATCGAGGGGCATACCGTTTCGCCAGTATGGGAGACGGGAGCGGATTTGGACAGTTCATTCGCATCTCATGCGATCCAGTCAATTCAATGAACTAAGCGGTAAACAAAGCGGTAAAGAGGGAAGAGCGAAAAGGAGAAATAGCAGGTGAAGAACCGATCGATATTCCAGGTAATGGCGATTACATTTGCATTCTGCCTTGTCTTCCTCGGGACGACGACTCAGGCCGCGGCACAGTCATCCTGCGCGCAGTGGTATGTGGCGTCCTAACTTCGTGGAACTGCATCTCCTATGAGGCGGTGAGTGGCGTAACGTCCGCCAACCTGAATCTCATGCCGTTCTTCAACGATGCCATATCGCGGGGACAGTTGGAAGCCGCATGGTGGCTGCTCGATGTGGAGTACGGATTTGAGATTTGGAAGGGCGGCGCCGGCCTTGCCGTCGACAGCTTCTCGGTCAGCGCATCGGCAGGTGGAACTACGATCGCCAGCGGCAACACTTACACAATGACCCCGCAGAACGCCACCGCGCTGCGCCTGGATGACGCAGGCGCCAAGACCACGACCGGAAACCCGATCGAGGTATATACCACGAACGGCACCGGCGCGCAGAACTGGTCGGCAAGCACTAGCGGCGTCGTGCCGGCCGGCTATTACAACTTCGCCACGGAGGGCGCGTATTGCTTGACGGCTTCTGGAACTGCCAGCGGTTCGGCAGTGGTTCTGGATGGTTCTGGATCCATGCGCAGGCACCACGGCGCAGGCCTGGGAAGCAGTCAAGTCGGGCTCCAACTACATCTTCCATCCCGCCAACAACACAGCCAATTGCCTGGATGTGCGCGGCGACGGGACGCCTCTGGAACCGTCGTCCAGGTGTATACCTGCAACGGCGGCAACAACGAGGAGTGGGAGCTCGCCCTCAACTAGCATCGTTGCGTTCTTCATGGGCGCGGGGGAGGCGACTCTCCCGCGCCATCCTTGCAATGGATTGGGAGCCCGACGCGGCCGCTCATCGAGAAGAATGAAGAACAACTTGATGAGAAGCGGAATTCCGGCAGCCTTCCGTCGGGAGATACGTGGGCCTCGCTCAAAATACGCCTTGCGCAATGGAGATATGGCTGCCCGCGTCGTGCTTGTCGCTGATGAGGAAATCTCGCCCATCGTGGAGCAGGCTTAATCCCGAATAGGTCGGCGGCAGCCGGTTCAGCTTCGCGAAGACTGTAATCTTCCGCGTGACAGGATTGTAGAGGGAAATCGATGGCGCAGATTGTCTCTGGTCCAGAAAATAGATGCCATTCCGGCCCACCGCCCAATAGCCCCAATAGCCTGCCATCGGCTGATCGAGAATGCGAACAGCTTCGCCGCCCGACGCCGGCATACGCCAGATACCATTCTCATCGGCGCGCGCGCAATAGAGCCATTTACCGTCCGGCGACTCCAGGCCTACCATGCCATCGTCGCTGGTTACCGGCTGCGGCGTCCCTCCCGTCGCCGGCAGCTTCCACAGTTGCCAGCGTCCGCCGCGATTGGAACGGAAGTAAATGGAGCGGCCGTCAGCCGACCAGCGCGGAACGATATCGTTGACCTCTCCGAAGGTGATTTGCTTCGGGCTGCCGCCGGAGGCCGCAATGACGAAGATGTGCGCATGGCCATAAATTCTCGCATCGAAAAGTATCCTGCCGCCATCGGGAGACCACGACGGACTGCCTGGGCCGGAGATAATGCCTTCAAGCTGCGTGAGTTGCCGCAACGATTGCCCATCGATGGAAGAGACCCAGATTTGCCGAGCTCCCGAGCGCCAGGACTGGAACGCAAATTGCGATCCGTCGGGAGAGACGCTGGGGGCGGAATCCTGCGCGGTGGAGGAGACGATCGGCGCCTCCTTGGCTTCCCGCGAAACGTCTTTTGACGCGGAGACGCGCTGGATGCCGAAGATGGCTGTACCCTGCACAAAGGCCAGATAGTTTCCATGCTGCGGGATGGCCGGCTGCGTGGCATCCTCGGTTCCCACCGGTAAGCGTTGCGGCTCGCCGGTCTTCAGCGAGACCTTCCAAAGGGCGTCCTGGCCAGCCCGATTCGAGGAGAAGACGATGGACTGGCCATCCGAGGACCAGGCAATTCCGTTAATCTTTTTGCCGTCGTGCGTGATCTGGTGGGGCTCGCCGCCGCCGGTGGAAATCCAATAGAGATCCGCGTCCCAGCCTTCGGTCGCGCGCAGAAACGCAATTTTTTCTCCGTCGGGAGAGAAGACCGGGTCTAGATCTCCTTCCCATCCCGCTGGGGGTGTTGTCAGGGTGCGAGCGCGAAGGGATTCCATATCGATCTGATAGATCAACGAACTCGCCTGGGCCCCGATGTGATCGACCAGAACCAAACTCTTGCCATCCGGAGACCAAGAGAGTGCGCCATCCTCCCAGCGCTTGGTTCCGCCAGGGATGTAAACCTTGCGCGTGGAAGACGAAGCATCCAGGGAGGCGACGTACAGTCCGAGGCCAGCCTCGGACGAAGAAAGAAATGCAATCTGCTTCTCGTCCGGCGACCAGGCTGGGCTGTACTCGTCGTCGGGAAGGCTGGTGAGCCGGACCAGCGACCCGCTGCCCATCTCCTTTATGTAGATTTTCTGGTGGCCTCCATCCTCCTTTGCCCAGACAAAGGCTAGCCGCTTGCCGTCCGGCGACCAGGTCGGCCGGCTCTGCTCGCCGGCGTCCGTCGTCAACTGAAAGGTCCGGATCGCGGACGGGGTAGAAGTGACCCTGGTCGCATGAACCGCCCAGATCGCCAGTCCGGCTGCAAGCACCAGAACAAGCGCCGAGGCTGCGATGCGGATTCCGGTCATTCGCTTACCGGCCGTCGGTGCGATCGGCGAAGCTGCGGATGCGGCTTCGGCCGCGAGGGCCGTCGAAGACGGGCGCTGCTGAGCCTCCGTCAGTCCGGGAGAATCCGGAAGGGGAGGATCGGCGGGCGCACGCTGCAAGGGGCGCGCTGCCACCAGCAAGCAGTAGCCGACTTTGGAAACCGTCTTGATAAACCGGGGATTGTGGGGATCGTCTTCCAGAATATGCCGCAAGACCGAAATGCAGCGCGTCAGCGCATCCTCGCCCACGAAGGTGTCACGCCAGACGGCTCGCAGAATCTCGTCTTTTGAAACGACGGATCGCGCCTGGCTCGCTAACTGAAGCAGAACGCTCATCACTTTGGGCTCGACCCGGTGGATGGAATCACCCTGAGTCAACTGATTGAACTCCGGCTCTACGATCCAGCCTTCCAGCGTGAACGGCGATTTGCGGTCAATGGGCATGGCAATGCACCATATAAAGATATGGAATCAACAGCTTACCACCCATCGGAGATTCCTCGGAAATTCATCGGAGCAACCTCTTGACACTCGTACTCTTAACGGCCTACCTTCGCCATGGATTTGGATATCCATTGCAAGAATAGAAGGCCAAATGACTAAAGCTGGAACGTATCGCAATCAAACCCGCCGGACACAAGCCATCGCCGTCTCCGGCGGGGCGGTTGGACCGCGTTCCCAGCATAGCAGTGAACGCATTATATTCCCGGCGTCCTATCCGGTGCAGTTGTGTTTTTCAGGCGGTTCGTCTTCGCCCTGGACCGCTTGGCGAAAGTCCCCCTTGACGGCAATCTCCGGGGCCAGGCCGCCTCGGACACAGTTGGTTTCGGTTCCGATAGCGTCGCGTTCTTCTCGCATGGAGAACGGCGCAAAACATCAACGGCCGCGGCAGATCGCCGATCTCTCGCGGCCAAGAACAGCATTGCCGCATAGCATAGGCCGGTACGGTTCGGAGTAAGCGAATCCGGAATATATCCGATGCGCGCAGGAGGTTTTTCAGATGAATCGCGTTGTAACGGGACACCTCACTTTTTGCCAATGGGGCCGCATGGCCCTTCGTTTCGCGGCATGTATTCTCGCCATCGCCGCATGTTCTCACGCTGCGCTCGCGCAACTCAGCATGTTGCACACCAGCGGCCGCAATATCGTCAACGCCAGCGGCTCGACCGTGATTTTGAAGGGCATGAACCTGGGAGGATACATGGTCATGGAGCCCTGGATGTGCCCGTGCGACTCCGGCGGCCTTCCCGACAGCCATAGCATTATTTCGGAGCTCGACAGCCGCTTTGGCGTGGCAACTGAGCAGGCGCTCATCATGGACTACGAGCAGGACTGGATCACCACGCAGGATTTTGCCAACCTGAAAGCGGCAGGCTTCAACGCCATTCGCGTTCCGGTTTGGTGGGGCAATTTCTGGCCCCTGTCCAGCCAAACCACTTCCTCTTGGCGTTCGGACGCGTTCACGCAGCTTGACTGGATTGTCAGCAATGCCGCCGCCGCGGGGCTGTATACGATCATCGACATGCACGGAGTGGTGGGCGGACAGAGCACGTCGGACGATACCGGCTGGCAGAATCAAAACCAGTATTGGACCAACGCCAATGACCAGGGCAATACCGCCTGGATGTGGTGGGAGATCGCCAATCACTACAAGGGCAACGGGAACGTCGCTGGCTACGACCTGATCAATGAACCGATGAACGCGCCCAGCAATGCCGCCGTGATCAGCGCCTACGCGAGTTTGTATACCTCCGTCCGCTCCGCGGATTCCGCGCACATCATCATCATCGAGGGAACCTTTGGCAATTGGGACTGGAGCATGCTTCCCAGCCCTTCGTCGAAAGGCTGGACCAATGTTGTCTATGAGATGCATGAGTACCAATGGGGCGATGATTCGGCCGTGGTCGAGCAGGGATCGATCAACCAGGTCACCGACTTCAACAACCACGCCAGCTATGATTGCCCAGACCTGATCGGCGAATGGAACGACATGGGCGATGGCGCGTCCACATACCAGTTTTCTTATAACGAGTACACCAACAACGGAATTAGCTCGACCATGTGGGCGTACAAGGCCACGCAAGGGCTGATTCCAGACGGTTGGGGAATGTACGACCCCACGTACTGGGCCACCACGCCCAACGTCTCCACCAGCTCGGAGTCAGCCATTATCTCCGACTGGGCAGAGTGGAAGACATCCACCAGCTTCGCTTTGAATACCTCGGTGGGCTTCAAATAGGTCTCTGACCGCTTGTTGTTGTACCAGCTCCGTGCCCCGCCCTTTCGCCTTTTTCCTGGCGAAAGGGTGGGATGCCTCAAATCTCAAAGAAGAAATCACACGTCAGAGACGCAGGGCAATTTTTTTTGTGCCGGGTGCCACGTGTCCATGTCCCGATTTTGGGGGTCAGTCCAACCACGAACCCCAGCCCGGCAGAGAAGAAAGAATTCCACTCCGCATCCCCTCTTTGCATATAATTATCTCCCCTCGTCGCTCAATAAAAGGAGAGCTGGTTCATCAAATTCGGACAGTGGTTTAAGTGGAGGTTCTGTTCTTTGACAGCCTAAGATGGCTGAGAAGAGGAGAACCGATGAGCAGACGTCCACGTAGGAACCATTCGGCGGC
>JBEKPI010000157.1:0-8406 GCA_049520855.1 Occallatibacter sp. | reverse complement strand
GCGTTGGCAAAGCGGGCGGCCTCGATCTTGGCCAGCTCCAGCAATTGCCGGTCGCGCAGCAGGTTGGCCACGCGAAAGCCGGGCAGCCCGGCCTGCCTCGTTCCGAAGAACTCGCCCGGTCCGCGCTGCGAAAGGTCAAGCTCCGCCAGTTCAAATCCGTCCTGTGTGCGGACCATAGCGTTGAGCCGCTCCTCGCCCAACGGGGTAACACGCTCGCCGGTAATCAGAATGCAGTAGCTCTTCGCCGCTCCCCGGCCGACGCGCCCGCGCAACTGGTGCAACTGCGCCAGGCCGAAGCGCTCCGCGTGCTCGACCACCATCACGGTTGCGTTGGGCACATCGACGCCCACCTCGATGACCGTTGTCGCGACCAGGACGTCGATCTCGCCGCGCTGAAAGCGGCGCATGACGACCTCCTTCTCGTCCGCGTCCAGCCTTCCGTGCAACAGGCCCACGCGCAGGCCGGCGAGCGGTCCGGCGCGCAGTTTTTCAAACATCTCCACAGCCGACTTCAGCCCCGACTTCGCGCCCGGATTGGCCTCCTGCGCGGCCTGAGGAAAAAGCTCCGCTGTTTTGCCCTTGCGGACGGCCTTGCGCACAGGCGGGAGGAGCGGCTCAATGCCGGCCTCGGGATCGTCGTGCGAGAAATCCAGCTCCGGCTGGTCCTCCTTGCTGCCCTCGATGACGGGGTAGACGATATAGGCCTGCCGCCCCTTGGCCGTCTGCTTGCGCACGAACTCCCACACCTCCCCGGACCTTTCGCCGGGAACGCGGCGGGTGACGATGGGCGTACGCCCAGGCGGCAACTCGTCCAGCACGCTTACGTCGAGGTCGCCGTAAAGCGAGAGCGCCAGCGTGCGCGGAATCGGCGTGGCCGTCATCACCAGCACGTCCGGCTCGGCCCCTGCCGTCCCATCCGGCCGTGGCTTTTTCATCAGCTTGAAGCGCTGCATAACGCCGAAGCGGTGCTGCTCATCGACCACCACCAGTCCCAGCCGGTCGAACTCGACCTTCTCCTCAATCAGCGCGTGGGTGCCGATCACCAGTTGCGCCTCGCCGCGATTGATCTCGCCGCGTGTCGATCGCTTGCGGTCTTCAGAGAGCGAGCCGGTCAGCAGGGCGATGCGGTAGCGGCGCGAAGAGCGCTCCAGCAGCTTGCGCACGGCGAGAAAATGCTGCGTGGCCAGTATCTCGGTGGGCGCCATCAGCGCTGCCTGATAGCCATTCTCCAGGGCCACGAGCATCGCCTGCAACGCGACGATGGTCTTGCCCGAGCCTACATCTCCTTGCAGCAGCCGGCGCATCGGGCTGGGCGCGCGCATGTCGGCGACAATCTCGCCCAGCGCCCGCTTCTGCGCCGCCGTGGGATGAAACGGCAGCACCTCGCGAATCGCCTCGCGCACCTTGTCGTTGGTGGCAAAGCCTATGCCCGCCCGCTCCCTCATGCGCTTGCGTTTGAGTTCCAGGCCCAGCTCCAGAAAGAACAGCTCCTCGAAGATCAATCTCCGGTGAGCGGGCGTGGACGAGCTTTGCAATTGGGCGAACGGAGTGCCTTCGGGCGGAAAATGCGCTTCGCGCAGAGCCGTTTCGCGGTCCGGCAGACAGAGCCGCGCCAGCATCGCCTTCGGCAGGCACTCCGGGACAATGCCGCGCAGGCTTTCAAGCAGATGAAAGATCGTTTTGCGTTGCCAGCGCGAGGCCAGCCGCGCCCCGCCCAGCGACTCGTAAACCGGCGTGATGCGCCCCACTTCAAGCAGGCGCGTCTCGGCGTCGTCCGTGGCGTCGGGAAGCAGCTCAAACTGCGGCTGAATCATCTTCAGATTGCTCGAACTCCGCGACGGCTCGACCCGCCCGTAGACGGCAACCGTTTGCCCGGCGTGGAATTTGCCTTCAAGATAGGAGCCGTTGAACCAGATGCATTTGAGCGCCAGGCGGCCCTGGCCCACGGTCATCTCGAAGATCGGCGCCTTGCGCGTCGTGAGCAGCGCCGAGCCGCGCACCTCGGCGATCACGCTGGCCGTCTCGCCGGGTTGCAGTTCATCCAGAGAGCGCGGGTTCTGGCGGTCCTCGTAGCGGAAAGGCAGATGGTAGAGCAGATCCTCGGCTGTTTCAATGCCTTTGGGCTTGAGCAACTCCGCCACGCGGGGACCCACGCCCTTCACGTACATCACCGGAGTGTCGAGGTCTGCCACACTCGGATGCTAAATGGCTTGTCCCAGAGGCGCAAAACCGCCGGGAAGCAGGGAGAAGGAAATTATGTGCAAAATCCGGTGAATCGCTGGAGATGAGTTTTGGCGGAGATTATTCTGAAAAACTATTGATTCTAGACAAGTTAAAATTATATGCAAATTTTGGGGGTCAAAAATAAATATTTTAAGGGGGGTAGGGGGTGGCTCTCATTGGACTGTGAACAGTTGCCGGTAAAGGCCCGCTCTCCTGACATTCTCTATTGTGCGCCGGTGGAGGGAAATTTTATGCAAAAACCGATGGGGAAGTTCGTGGCACAAGCTCTCTCGATAGATGGGCATCGGCTTCTCCCCTCCAGCAATAGAGGACTCATGAGACTCCTCCGAGCGCACACCCATCGCTCCTGAAGTCTCGCACCATCGACAAGGCATGAGAAGAGTATCGCAGCCCGCAATACGGACTCAGCCATTCCTTTTCTGCTACGATTCTCTTGCAACCAATCTGGGCCAATCGCGCGTAGCCTGAAAACCGAGATTCTTTGAGAGCCTTGGCGGTACATTCTGCTTCCTGTGAGGGAACTTCAATGAAAAAGCAACTATTGTTGTCGGGATCGTTGTTCGGGTGCCTGCTGCTTTCGCTTGCAACGCCCGCCCTGCCGCAGAAAGCACAAGTGGTAACCATCGGCTACTTCCCGACCACCGTAATTAGCATAGATGTCCCCGGCGCAGGCACGGGTGCGCTGCAGGGAACCGTCGCCATCGGCATCGACGCGGCCGGAGATGTCGCGGGAACCTATATCGATTCTATGGGAGCGGATCATGGCTTCGTATGCCTGGCCAATGGAACGATCGACACGATCAATGTCACGGGCGCCGGCGCGGGCGCGGGTCAGGGAACCGTTGTCACTGGCATCGATTCGGTGGGGAATATCGTTGGGTACTACATTCCCGCGAACGGGCAGGTGAGCGGCTTTGTTCGTGCGACCGACGGAACCATCAACACTATTGTTGTGTTCATTCCGACCTTTGCCTACGGTATCAATTCTCTGGGCGCGGTCACGGGGTGGGTTGGAGGAGGCTCGTATGCGGGTTTTGTGCTCGATCCCGGCTCCGCAGGCACACTCTTCTACGACTCTAGCGGTGACGAGACCTATGGCATTGCCATCAACACGGCGGGAACGGTGTCAGGAATGTACCTGGATGCATCCCATTTATCTCACGGTTTCGTTCGCAGCGCCGACGGCACGACAGTCACCAATTTCGATCCTCCAAACGTAGCCACAACCTCGACCACGAACGGCACTAGCGGCACCATCCCCACCAGCATCGACACTGCGGGAGACATTGCGGGAACCTACACCGACACAAGCGGCGCGCGCCACAGCTTTGTGCGCGCGGCAAGCGGCACGATCACCCCCTTCGATCCTCCCGGCACGAACACCAATCCGTGTGCATCCACGGGCATGGGCAAGATACTGTGCGGCTCGGTCGCACTGGGCATGGACGATGCTATGGACATCGTAGGAACCTACTTTGACTCGACCGGTGTAGCGCACGGATTCCTGCGCTATGGTTCCTCGGGAACATTTGTCACCGTCACTCCCTCAGCGGCAGGCACAGGGGCCTTGCAGGGAGCAGCCTTCTTCGCCGTTAACGCCTCGGGGACGATGGCCGGAACCTACGCCGACTCAAACTCCATGCTGCATGGCTTTACCTATAGCCTGCCTATCATTGCGACAACGACAACGCTCACGCCCGCGCCGACGCCGAATCCATCGGTCTTTGGCGAACCGCTGACTCTGAGCGCGACAGTCGCCTCGGGCAACGGCACACCTCCCAACGGCGAAAACGTCGACTTCCTCTTCAATACGGTAAACATGTGGGACGCGCAGTTGAGCAAAGGCGCTGCTACCGATACGGTCTGTTGCATGGCGGCAGGCACGTACTCCATCACCGCGAGCTACGTCGGTGACTCGACCTTCGTCAGCAGCACTTCATCGCCGGTCAGCCAGGTGATCAATCAGGCCAGTTCCGCAACGACATTGACTTCCTCGGCGAGTCCCTCCACATTCGGACAATCCGTGAACCTGACGGCAATTGTCTCGGGACAGTTTGGTGGCGCCCCTACCGGCTCTGTGGCCTTCAGCAATGGTGGCACGAGTCTGGGAAGTGTGACTTTGGGCGCAAGTAATCAGGCGGTATTGACCACAGCGGCGCTGCCGGTGGGCACGAACTCGATCACGGCAGTCTATAGCGGCGACGCGAACTTTACCAGCAGCACTTCGGCAGTGTTGAGCCAAGTGGTGGACGCCGCGCCGGACTTCACCCTCTCAATCAATCCGGCGTCTGTCTCGGTAACTGCCGGAGGGAGCGGCACAACCACCATCACCGTGCAGGATATAGGCGGCTTCAATGGCAATGTCTCGTTCGTCTGCTCGGGGCTGCCTGCGGGGGCAACGTGCAGCTTCACTCAAGAGACTGTGCCTACGCCTGCGGGCGTCTCATACTCGACACTGACCGTGACCACTTCCGCCTCAACCGCATCCCTTCATCGCAATTCCAGTCCGCTGCTCCCCGGCTCGGCACTGGCGGTTGCGCTCTGCTGCTTCGGCTGGAAGAAGCGGCGGCGCTTGCAGATGCTTCTCCTGGTGGCCATGAGCATCGCTGGCGTAGCCCTGCTCAACGGCTGCGGCGGCGGGGGTTCTACCGGAGGATCCGGTGGCACTCAGCCCGTCACATCGACAATCACCGTAACTGCCGCGTCGGGATCGCTGTCGCACACGACAACCTTCACGCTTACGGTCAACTGACGCATCCCAACAACCGCGCAAGACCATCGAGGCATCTACCTGCAGGTAGATGCCTCGACGCATGAGTTGACCGTCTCGTCCGCGCCGCTTTAGACGGTGTTCAGCGTGGGTCGGGAGACCCACGCTACAGCCGGCCAGGAGGCCGGCGCTACAAATTCGTTGACGCGCCTTGGGAGAAATGCGGGTTAGTGATTCTCCTACGACCCCGGCAAAAAGTACGCCTGCACGGCCAGCGTCATGGCCGTGGAATCGATATACGGCTTTTTGCCTTCATAGCTAGCCGCCCATAGAACCTGGTTCACAATGTCCCTGGGATAGCACTGGCGCAGCTCCTTCTTGAGCGTGCCGCGGATGAAATCGATGAGCTCTTTGGGAATGTCTGGGTCAAACTCGACTTGCTGCTCAGCGGCAATGCGGTGAAATATCTCGCAGAACTGCCCGTCGGAGACGCCGCCGATCTTGATCTTGGTTTGAATCCTGCGCAAAAAACATTCATCCACCAATGTGGTCGGATCGATGTTGGAGGCGAAAACCACCAGCATCTCGAACGGAACCTCGAGCTTCTTTCCTCCCGCCAGCGTCAGGAAGTCGATGCGGCGATCGAGCGGCACGACCCAGCGGTTGAGCAGCTCTTCGGGGCGAATCCGCTGCCGTCCGAAATCGTCGATGATCAGCACCCCATTGTTGGCTTTCATCTGCGCCGGGGCGACGTAGAACTTGGTAACCGGGTTGAATTGCAGGTCGAGCATCGCGGCGGTCAGTTCGCCCCCGACCATCACGGCGGGGCGCTGGCAGAGCACCCAGCGTTCATCATGGTCCTTGGGCTCATACTTCTTTGAGCGCCGATGGATCGCCGGATCGTAGAGCGTGATGATCTGGTTATCGACCTCAACGGCGTAGGGTATCCAGACGTCGTCCTCGGCAATCACCCGCGACAAAGTCTCGGCTGCGGTGGTCTTGCCGGTTCCCGGCGGGCCGTAGAGAAAAATCGAGCTGCCGGAGTTGAGCGCCGTTCCGAATTGCCGCAGCATTGCGCTTTCGATCACCAGATGCGTAAAGGCGCGCTTGACTTCGTCCTCATGCACCTCGACCTTGCGAACGCTCTGCTTCAGCGTCTGCTCGACATAGCTCTGCAAAGTCACTGGCGCGGAACCGGCGTAATGATTTTGGGCGAGCAGGTCCATGGCGCGCGATCTGCCCTGGGATGTGATGGCAATTTGCGGAATGTGGCCGTGCATCCCAGTAACCTGGCAGAGCATTTCGGCGCGCAACAGGGAAGACAGTTCCTGCGCCACTTCAAAGCTGAGACGGGTCTTCTCGGCAAGCTCCGTAATGGAGAGCGAACCGGAGAGATAAAGCGTCTTGAGCGTAAGATCTTCGAGAATTGACTTGCGTATGTCAAAATCGGCGATCGCCCGGGGCTTGTTCTCCGGGCCAAAAATGGGTTCGGCTTTTAGAAACTCAGAGTGTGGCATCGACTAAAAGGCTACCATTTTTTCTCCCGGTCCGCTCGACTGTGGCGAGACGGAAGTAATCTGCTGTTTCCCACATTTGCCGGCTTCTCAGGGAGCTTTCCGTCTCATTTGAATACATTCTGACCTTGGCTCTTACGCCGGGGGCAGCAGCGCAAGCGGTATGGGCGCAGGAGAAGTGGAACCGGTGAAACGGCTGGAACGGGAGCCGCTTAAGCTCGCCGTGGGGAGGCATTTCAGCTCGCTCAAAGAAGTTTTATGGTTGCCGCGGATTCCGGTCACGGCCGTTCTGGGCGCCACAGGAAAGCGTCTGCCACTCCAGCGGGAGCGAGACGCGCCATCGTCCCGCAATTGCACTTGAAATGCGGCATCTGAGCCGGACCCCTGCTTTCCACACCACATCGCAGGTCTGAGAAGGCGAGTCCCGTGCGACAATGGAGGCAATCGTGATGAATCCCGCCGCCTCTCTAGTTCTGCCCGATCCGGTTTCGGTAACCCCGGAGTTGCTGGCCCAGCACAGCATCACCGCGGATGAGTACAGCCGCATCGAGGGCGCGCTGGGGCGCGTGCCATCCCTCACCGAACTGGGCATTTACAGCGTAATGTGGAGCGAGCATTGCTCCTACAAATCCAGCCGCGTGCATCTGAAGCGGCTGCCCACCAAGAGCGCCCGCGTGGTGCAGGGGCCGGGCGAGAACGCCGGCATCATCGATGTGGGCGACGGCTGGGCCTGCGCCTTCAAGATCGAGAGCCACAACCACCCCAGCTACATTGAGCCTTATCAGGGCGCGGCCACCGGCGTGGGCGGGATTTTGCGCGACATCTTCACCATGGGCGCGCGGCCGCTGGCGGTGATGGATTCTCTGCGCTTCGGGCCGATTACCGAGGAAGCCGATCAAGACGCGGAGGAGCGGAAGCTCATCGCCAGAAATCATGCCATTGTCGAGGGCGTGGTCAGCGGCATCGCCGGGTATGGCAACTGTTTCGGCGTGCCCAACCTGGGCGGCGAGACCAAGTTTGAGGCCTGCTACAGCGGCAATCCGCTGGTGAACGCCTTTGCGCTGGGCCTGGTTCGCAAGGACGATATCTTCTACGGCAAGGCCAGCGGCACGGGCAACCCGGTGATCTACGTGGGCGCCAAGACGGGCCGCGACGGCATTCACGGGGCCACTATGGCCTCCGAAGAGTTTCACGAGGGCACCGAGGCCAAGCGCCCCAACGTCCAGGTCGGCGACCCCTTTATGGAAAAGCTGCTGCTCGAGGCCTGTCTGGAGGCCATGCAGACAGGCGCGATTGTGGGGATTCAGGATATGGGCGCGGCTGGGCTGACGTGTTCGACCTGCGAGATGGGCGCGCGCGGCGGCGTGGGCCTCGATGTCGAGCTAGACCTTGTTCCCCAGCGCGAAACCGGCATGAGCGCCTACGAGATCATGCTCTCCGAGAGCCAGGAGCGGATGCTGCTGGTAGCCACAAAGGGCCGCGAGGGCGAGGTTCTGAGCGTCTTTGAAAAATGGGGCCTGGACGCGGTGATCGTTGGCACGGTCCAGCCGGAGCCGCGCCTCCGCATCCGCCATCACGCCGTGCTGGTCGCCGACATTCCCAACAAATCGCTCACCGACGACGCGCCGCTCTACCATCGGCCTGTGGGTGTGTGGAAGGCGCCCGTCCCGCTCGAGCCGCCCGAGGAGATTCTGGCCAGGCTCGCCGAAGACCGCGACTTCACGGCGGACTTGAAGAAGCTGCTGGCCAGCGCCGGGGTCTGCTCCAAGCGCTGGGTCCACGAGCAGTACGACACCATGGTGCAGACCAACACCGTGATCGGTCCGGGCGGCGAAGCGGGCGTGATGCGGATTAAGGGAACAGGGAACAGGGAACAGGGAACAGGAGAGCGCGGGTTGGCGATGGCTCTGGATGGCAACGGCCGCTGGGCTTATCTCG
>JBEKPI010000156.1:0-8454 GCA_049520855.1 Occallatibacter sp. | reverse complement strand
CACCCAGCTTGTGCGGCGGCGGGCTTCGTAGGTGGCGGCAAGGTTCTCTTGCGTGAAGGGCTTGCCGGCGCGCAGCAGTTCGACCACCGCCTCGCCCAGTTGCGTACCCGTGGCCCAGGCCTCATCCACGCCGGAGCCGGTGAGCATATTTGTGGACCCGGAGCCTTCACCGATCCGAGCAAAGCCGTCGCCGACCAGAAATGGCTCGCCGTGACGGCCCGACTCTTCCAGAGACTTCGCGCCCCAGGAACGCAGGGTTCCGTCCTTGAGGTAGCGCCACAGCGCGGGGTGCTGCATGTAGTGCTGCAAGTAGCGATAGGCTGTGCGGCTCGGGTCGTGCATCCACGAGGGAACGAAGATGCCGACCGAGACCAGGCGCTCCGGATGCACGTAAAGGAAGCCGAATATCTCCGGCTCGGGATAGCCGAAGGTGTGCCAGACGGTGCCCGGTTCCAGCGTTGAGCCTTCGGGCAATTCGACGACGAACTTCATGCCCAGCGCCCACTCGCGGCGCGCGTGACCCGCGGGCAGGCCGAGCTTCTCGTCAATGGCCTGGCCGACCGCGCCGACCGGACCGTCGCCGACGACGGTAAGCTGCGCGCGCACATCCATTCCGGGCATGAAGCCGCCGGTTGGCAGGCCGGAATGATCCACTCCCTGATCGGCGAGGCGCAGGCCTTCAACTTTTTTGTCAGAGAAAAGCGGCCCGCTGACCGGCGTTCCCGGCCAGATCTGGACGAGCCCCGTCGCCATCAGTTGCGAGCCGACCCACTGGTTGAACTGGCCTATCGAGAGCACCAGGCCGGGGTGCTTGTTGAGGAATGGCGGGGTCCAGGGCAGTTCGAGGGCATGGTCTTTGAGGCCGGCGAGCGGCCCGACGGTGCGGAGAACGGCATCGGCGGCGCGCAGGGTGAGCGAACGCCGGCTTGCGCCGAAGGGGTCTAGCAGGTACATCACCCGTTCGCTCTTGACCTCGACGGCCATGGGAATCTCGGCTGGCTTCAGGTCAGGAAAGCTGGAGCGAATCGCTTGGCCCCGCGTGACCACGCCGCTGACGCCTGCGCCGATGTCGTCGGCGCGTTCGTAGCAGAGGACTTGCAGAGGCATCCCCGGCGCAGCCTTGCTCTCAAAGGCCGGATCGGCGGGGTTCTCAGCCCAGGCTTTCGTGAGCGTAGTGAGAAAGCCGCCCATGGCCGGACCAAAGCCGGCGCAGGCAATGTCCACGGCCATCGATTGCCGTTCAATCTCGGGCGCAGGCTGTGCTTCTACGATTGCGCTTGTGCTCATGCGGGGTAATCCAGCGCTTCGGGAATCATAACCTTGCTGACCGTTTCGGCGGCGCGGTCTTTGGCCAGGCGCGCCCCGCTCAGGCAGCGCATCAGCTTGCTTTGCAAGCGCAGGAAGTCGCTATTGCCGCCGCAGCCGGCGCAGGGCCCGGCCTTTTGCGGATGACTGCCATCGGCGCCGAGCACATCGACCGCCATGGCCGAGATTCCAGGCATGGTCTCTTCGTACTCTTCCAGTTCGCTGGCCAGGAAGCAGTTGGTGTGCGCCTCTTCGTCCCAGGAGGGGTGCTGGTTGTAGCCGAAGACCAGCTCGGCGCAGATGCGGGAGACCTCGCCTGCCGCCGCGGCCGCCTGGGTGTGGCAAAGGTCGCTGAGGAACTGGACTGTGCCGGCCAACCCTTCGGAGGCGACCGGATCTTCGGGTCCGCGCGCTTCCAGTTCGAGCACGTCGAGAATCTGGCAGCGCGAAGCCATCAGCCAGCAGAGCGCGTCGGCCAGCACAAAGGTCACGCCCTGGCGCTGCCCGTGGTAGAGCTTGCCGCCTTCGGGATCGGTGGCGCGTTGCAAATGGCCCAGCGTCCACTGCCACATCTGCATGGCCGAGGCCAGGGTGCATGCGCCGGTGCCGGGCCGGTCGCTTGCGATGCGCCGCATCTCGGCCGTCCAGGCGCGGAACTGGGCCAGGAAGATCTCGGAGGTCATGGTGACGGTCAACTGGCGGCGCTGCACAGCTTCAGGGCCTTCGTAGGTGGCTTCCAGTTGCGCGTCCATCCATTTGTTGCCCAGGAAGCCGGGGCAGTCCTCGGTGATGCCATAGCCGCCCATCAGGCTCACAGCCTCGCGCAGCAGGTTTGCGCCGTGGCCGGTGTTCCACAGCTTGGTGGCAGGGCAGAGCACGTTGGCCGCGGAGTCCATCAGCACGTACTGGACCAGCGGATCGGCTTCGAGATCCTGGCGGCGTGCGCTGTCAGGCTCCAGCGACAGCAACTCGATGGCCCGCTGCTCGCTCTCTTTGAGGGCTTTCAGTTCGGCGCGTCCGCCGTTGATGCCGCGCTCCGTGAGGATGGCGTTTTTCCGCTTCTCGATCGGGTCCAGATCGTCGAAGAGGCGGGCGGTGGCGAGGCCCAGCGAGGTGGCAGCCTCGCCGGTGGCCCAGACGTCAACCAGCCTGTGCAGCGCGTCCTCGCGTTGCTGGATGCCCTGTTCGTAGCGCACCGTGCCAGGTCTGGCGCCTTCGGCTCCGCGGAAGCGCCCGCGCTGGTAGCGAATGACCGGCTCAACGGCGGAAAGCAGTTTGGCTGCCGTCATCAGGCCCACGGGCACACGGGTGCGGCGGAAGACCGACTCGATCACTTCGCCGTGGTTCCAGTTGGGGACGATGACGCCGTCCTTGACGGTGTAGCCGCCCACGATGCGGCTAGCGGGAACCTTCAAATTGAAGATCGGGTCGCCGGTCGACGAGAGCTGGTGAACCAGCTTCTTTGTCGGGGTTCCGTGGTCGAATGTGCCTTCGTCGGTCTCTTCCAGGATTACGAAGCAACTGCCCTTGATGCGCGGGTCGTCGGAGATCACCGCGGCGGTGACGAAGTTGGCGAAGGCGATGTTGGTGATGAAGCGTCCGCGCTTGTCCACTTGCAGCCAGGGCTCTTCGCCTTCCTTCCAATCGGCCAGGCGTACCTTGCCGCTCAACATGCCGGTGTCGACGCCTACGTAGGGGATGGGTTCGGTGAGCACGAAAGCGCCGCGCCATGGCTTCCGGTCTTCGCCCGGCTGCGGAGGCGCGGAGAGGCTTTTGTAGCGGCTTACCTGTTCCGGCGTGCCGCGTTCGTGGATGGGCGCAAGAGCCAGAAAGCCGGCCAGGCTGGCCGTGGCCGCGCCTGCGTCCACCCAGGCCAACTCGAAGGCCGACAGAGCCAGAGCCAGGTTTTTTGGGCCGACGATAAAGCCACCCTCTTCCGGCTCCATAAACGTCGCGGTGAGGCCGGCGCGGTCAAACGCCTCCATCATCTCGTTCTTGCCCGGCGTCCATTCGTGAGTGTTGCGCTCACCGGCCGCCACA
Organism: Occallatibacter sp.; assembly: GCA_049520855.1. Taxonomy (GTDB): domain Bacteria; phylum Acidobacteriota; class Terriglobia; order Terriglobales; family Acidobacteriaceae; genus Telmatobacter. The sequence continues at coordinate 5,109 of JBEKPI010000156.1, read as the reverse complement.
AGGCGCGCCACGGTTCCCCGCGCCACGCCGCGCGCCGACTGCACCAGCATCTGCAAATCGAAACGGTCCGCAAACCGCCATTGAATCTGCCGCACCGCATCCCCAGGAAGGGTGAGCATCTCTTGTAACTCGGATACCGCAGCCGTGGCCATGAATTTTGTCCTCAAGCAGCGGGGTTATTGTGCAGGATTGGGCGCACCACCGGATGTGATCTGTATCACCTCGGCGCACTCGACCATGCTGGCCGCTATACTCGGTTGAAATCGGAAGAATCTGGAATCGATTCTAAAGAATTTGCAAATCATTTGCCAGCTACCAGCGGCTGACAGCGGTTGGCAAGCTCGCCGAAGCCGGCCAGAAGCTCGACGATCTGAAGCAGGTGCTCGGGAAGCTGAAAGCGAGGGCGAAATGAGTGTGCGCTTGAAGTTGCGGATCAAGAATGCGACGCCCGGAGCACCATCCTCAACGTTTTCGCGCCGAGGGTGAATATTTGCTATACTTCAGCAAGAAGTAGCAAGATATGCTCCACTTGGAGCGGAGTCGGCGCCATGCCTGAAGTTCAAAAAGTCAGTATCGCCTTGACCGGGGAGCAGATTGGTGCTCTCAAAGCCGCAGTGGAAACCGGCGAGTACGCCACCACCAGCGAAATCGTCCGAGAAGCGATCCGTGACTGGCAATTCAAGCGAGAGCTGAGGCAGGAAGACCTGGTCCGCTTGCGCCAATTGTGGGATCAGGGCAAGGCCAGCGGAGCCGCTACGCCAGTGGACTTTGAAGCGGCTCGGCGCGAGGCGCGACAGCGGCTGGCAATTGCAGCGGGAGAACAAGCCCTTGCCAGTTGATCTTGTCTGGACTTCGCAGGCCCGTGAGGATTTGATCGAGATTTATATCTACATCGGTCTTGACAATCCAGCAGCCGCGGAACGCATCTTCGATGCAGTGGTGGCGAAGGCAGAATTGCTGGTCACTTACCCGCGCCTTGGCGTACGCCGTCCAGAGATTCGCCGGTCCACGCGAATGCTCGTTGAAGGCCCCTATCTGATCCTTTACGAGACCCATCCCGATAGGGACGAGGGCGTAATCGATGAGGTAGAAATCGTGAGGGTCGTGGACGGCCGGCGAGACCTGAAGCATTTCCTATGAGTGATTCGGTTGTGTCCAGGTACGCCCTCTGCTGCTATCCCTTCTGCCAATATCTCCGTAACACCTGCTTTTGGCTCTTGAGCGATAACTTCAGATAACTCCATCGAGGTGTCTGTTGCGGGTCGATGGCGATAGCCTGCTCGCGGCCACTCCGCACATCCTCATGGCCTCGGGGCCTTACCATGTATTGCCGTGCTTCCGCTCGACATCTTCCTTGATCGTGCACAGGGCATGGTTCCACACGATGTCATGCACGAACTCAGGAAACAGGGATCGAGCGCCCCTCCACATCGTCCGGCTCGCAAAGCCCTTGCCCTTCTTGTAATCGAACGCCGCGTAAATGGCGAGCCTGCGGTTTCCGTCGGTGGTCGGCGCCACGTTGAAGATCAGCTTCCCATGGTCCACAAGCCGCTCGTCGGCCACATAGAGCAAGGTCTCCGAGCCAACCAGGTTGGTCAGCCGGAGTTCCGCGGTCAACTGCGCGTACGGCACCCGGTATCGAATCATCGATCCCACATGGTTGGGCGTCCCCTCGACCTGCCGCATCTCCACGATGCGCATCTTGAGGAACCTCGCATTGGGCTGGCCGAACTTGGCGAGTTCCTCCACGATCTCTCCCTCCGAACCCCGGATCTTGATCCAGTACATTCGCTCGAAGTCAGGCGATGCGTCAAGCTCCATTTCCAGGCTCGACGCAAGCTGTTCCCGCAGCTCGTCGCGCTTCTCCTTCAGCACGACCGTCGGATAGCGCCCGTAGTCCCCCCATTGCACGCCCAAAAGCAGCTCGAACGCCACGTTCCTCAGCGTGACCAGCGCGCCTTCGAGAACCGATCGCAGCACGGCATAGCCGCGCATCTCCCGGAAGACCTCCCGGTAATCGGCCGTGCCGCTGGCGATCTTCCACAGCACCCCGCTCAGGGGCCGGCTCGGCTCGTCGCGCACCTTGTACTCGGTGGCAAACGCCTGGTAGACGATGCGGCTCACCACCGGCAACGTGAACGCGATCCTGCTCACGGCAAAGACGATCCGCCCGAAGCGATTGTCGCCCACAAGCCACTGGACGGTCTTGCCGTACCCGCGGGCCAGAGCCTGTTTGTCGATTCCCTCATGGAGCACGGCCTGCGCCAGACGGCTCGCCGTCTCGTGGGCTGAGTAGAGGCCGTCCTTGTTCAATCGCGCCCCGACTGCGTCGCCGACGATGGCAAACCGGTCGCCGTAAGGGAATGTCGCGGTCGTCACCGTCATTCTGGGAGCGCAAGCGCAGGCCAGCGGAGCCGCCGCGATCCCTGGCAATATGCTGTCAATCTGCGGCAGTGTCAGAAACTCATGCACGATCTGCCGGATCTCTCGCGGCAACACCGCCTCGTCCACGCACTTGCCGATCAGGGCGACGGTAAGGAATCTCCCCTTGGGAATGAGCGCGGTATGCTCAAGCGCGAGGCGTTTCGAGCCGTACTCGATAAAGTAGATCTCCCGATTCATGTTGAGATCGAGAAACTCCTCGCCCACATCCAGCTCGAAGATAAGCGCCTTGCGCGTCTTGCCGGGAACGAACGACGGATTCAATCGCCTGACGGAGGCGATCAGATCATTGGCGCTATAGTCTGAGCCGCAATGAGCATTGATTCCAGTCGCGATACACACAAAGCTGGCATCGAGCGAAACCTTCTCTCCGGAGGCCGCCCTCATCGTCAGTGCGGGCATCCCCAACGCGCCGTAGGTAATCGCTTCGACCTCGCCACACTCGATGCGCGCGCCTTCCTTAACCGCTTCGCCGAGCAGAAACCCATCGAACCCCGCCGGCCTCCCTGTCCTCCTGCCAGGCAGCGAGCCCCTGAATACCGAGTACATCTTCTGCTCCTTGGGAACTCGAAGCCGCAGATTCTTCCACTGCCCGTGAATCCAGACGTAGTCGATGCGTCCCTCGATGATCTCCTCCGGAACCTCCAGCCCGCACTCGTCGAGCACTTCGTTCAACCTCGGCGAGATAAGCCCCGCGCAGAAGTTGCATCCCTTGCATTGAAAGTCGTGGAAGTTCAGGTCCGCCGGAGCGCGCTTCTCGACGATGACGACCTCGAGATTGAGACCGAGCCGCCTGGCCTCGCGAAGAAGATGGATGGCGAAAAACGAGCCGGCAGGTCCGCCGCCGACGATGGCGACGCGATCGCCGTTAAGAAGCCTCGTTGATTGAACCGCGGTTTTCATGTTGCGTTCCCGCCTGTGCCAGACGATACCACCGATTGTCCGGCGCGATCGTTTTCCGCCTTCGTCTCAAGGCTACTCCTCAACAGGGAGGAACCTGCCCGCCGGCTGCCGCCAACAAGCTGTCGCGTGAAAGGAGTGCCGCCCTGCAGCCGGTTGCCGAAGGCGTCTGCCCCCCCAAAAAAGTGGTAGCGGATAATTATCATTCGTTGGCGCACAATTACATCGAAGATCCCGCAGCGGTTCAAGGCTTGACAGTCCACTTCCCACTGTGCGATGCGCGCCTCACCCGTGCGGCAACTCCAGCGCCCCGGTCAGGCTAGCCACCCGCTCCACCCCATGACTGCGGCACCAGGACTCCAAGCCATGCGCCAGCCGCTCGACGGCGCGCGGGTCGGCGTAGCTGGCGGTGCCCACTTGCACCGCCGTTGCCCCAGCCAGCAGGAACTCCACTGCATCCTCCGGCGTCACGATGCCGCCCATGCCGAGAATCGGAATCGTAACCGCCTTGGCGGTCTCGTAGACCATGCGCAGCGAGATCGGCTTGATCGCCGGGCCGGAGAGCCCGCCGGTGATGTTCGTCAGCCGCGGCCGGCGCGTCTCCGCGTCGATCGACATCGCCAAAAACGTATTCGTCAGGCTCACCGCGTCGGCCCCCGCGCCGGCGGCGATCTTGGCCATGTGAGCGATCGAGGTCACATTGGGTGAGAGCTTGACGATCAGCGGCCTTTTGGATGCGGTCTTGGCGCGGCTGACCAGGTATTCGAGCGAGCCGGGATCGGAACCGAAGGCCATGCCGCCCGCGTGAACGTTGGGGCAGGAGACGTTCAGTTCATAGGCTGCTATGCCTTCGGCGTGGTTGAGCCGCTCGATCACGGCGATGTACTCGCCCACCGTGTAGCCGAAGACGTTGACAAAGACCTTCGCGCGGGGATAGCGGCTGAGTGGCGGCAGCTTGCGCTGGATGAAGTCCTCGACGCCGACGTTTTGCAGGCCGATGGCGTTCAACATGCCGGCTGCCGTCTGGATGATGCGCGGCGCGGCGTGGCCGGCCATCGGCTCCAGCGAGATGCCCTTGGTCACGAACGCGCCGATGCCCTCCAGCGAGACGATCTCTTCAAACTCGATGCCGTAGCCAAAGGTGCCGCTTGCGGCAATGACCGGGTTGGCCAGCTCCAGGCCGGCCAGCGACACTTTCATCTCGGGTTTCACGGGCGGCGGGTTTCCTTTGGCGAGCGAATCTCTTCCTTCGATTCTACCGCTCCAATGTGAGATGGCTTTGTGGGATTGAGCTTTGTATCCGGTCAGTCGCCGTATACACTTTACTTGATCCCTGCCACTATGAAACTCCGGGAGTTGGAAACGATGGATGCGATTGAGCGGCGTCCACTGAAGAGCCGCAACACAGGATGGGCGCGGAGTCTGACGGCGGGCGAGACGATTTGCCTGATCCTCTTCGCATTGCTATCCCTGTTGGCTCTGCGAGAATACATCACTATCGTTCCCACGCGGCGCGCCGACCATCGCGCGCTGTTCTGGTCTTTCTTTCTGGTAATGCCGATTCAGTATCTGCTCATTGCGATGCACTGGTACGGCATGTTTGCTATCTTCATTCCGGTCTGGGCGTTCTTGTTCCTGCCGCTTCGCATTGCTCTGGCGGGAGACACGGAGAACTTTCTGGAGCGCGCGGCGAAGATGCAGTGGGGGCTGATGCTTTGTGTCTACTGCTTGAGCCACGCGCCGGCTTTGCTCATCCTGACCTCAGGC
>JBEKPI010000155.1:0-8523 GCA_049520855.1 Occallatibacter sp. | reverse complement strand
AGGCCTCCGTGGAAGCGTCCGAATGTGCGGGCAGCCATGAGCGACATGAGCAGAAAGCCCGCGCCGAGGACAATCGCGTGCAGGTTGTTGCGCAGATCGAAGCAGCCGACGCGGCAGACGAGCACATAGGCCACGGCAAGGTTGAAGAAGCCCCAAAAGACATTGACCGTGGATGAGGACAAGCCCTTTCCCGGCGGCGATGCGAAGGGGCTCTGAAAAGCGCGGCCTGAGACGCCGTTGATGAGATGAGGCAGCACGTTGGAGAGAAATGCGCCGCCGAAGAAGTAGGAAACGAAGTGGTACCAGTGCATAAAATCTCCTCAAAAAACAATGCATACGTCTGTTCTGACGCAACCTGCATTCCCTCAGGGGCTAAAGCCCGGGACTAATTTTGTTGCATTTGCGGCACGACTGAAGTCGTGCCCTGATACAAAGCCTACTCAATTACGAGTTTTTGCGCAGCCTGTTAAGCCCGGCTCATTTTGCGGCCCTTACGGCGCCCCCTTCGACAAGCTCAGGGCAGGCTAGAAGTCGTGCCCTGATACAAGGCGCGCTTTTGAAACACGCGTCAGCAACTTTACTTAGCTTGCTCCGAGGTAGATGAAGCGGGCTAGAAAGAGCGCGGCCAGCAGGTAGAGCAGCCAGTCCTGCTTGCGGAAGCGGCCTGTGACCAGATGAAGCACAGCCCAACTAATGACGCCGAAGCCCAGTCCGTTGGCGATCGAATAGGTGAACGGGATGAGCACCATGGTGAGAAACGCGGGAACGGCAACCAGCGGGCTGTGCCAGTGAATTTCGCCGATGGACGAGAGCATGAGCGAACCGACCAGGATCAGCGCTGGGGCAGTGGCGGCCGAGGGTACGATGCCCACGAAGGGCGCCGCGCCGATGGCGACCAGAAAAAGCAGTCCGGTGACGATGGCGGTGACGCCCGAGCGGCCTCCGGCGGCGACGCCGGCCGTAGATTCGACGTAGCTGGTGACGGTAGAGGTTCCGGTGAGCGAGCCGAAGACGGTGGCCGTGGCGTCGGTGAAGAGGATGCGGTTGAGGCGGGGGATGGTGTGGTCGGCCTCGATCAGCCCGGCCCGCTTGGTGACGGCGACCAGGGTGCCGAGGTTGTCGAAGAGGTCCACGAAGAAGAAGATGAAGACGATCTCCAGCAGGCCCTTGTTGAGCGCGCCGCGGATGTCGAGCTGGAAGGCGGTTGCGGCCAGGGATTGAAGGCCGCCGGGGGCGGGCGTCCAATGCGTGAGGCCCATTGCCCAGGCGATGACGGTAATGGAGAGGACGCCGATGAGGATTGCGCCGCGGACTTTCTTTACTTCGAGAGCCACCATCAAGAGCAGGCCAAGGAGGGCCAGCGCCGCAGTGGGATTGCGCAGGTTGCCCAGGCCGACGAGAGTGTTGGCGTCGCCCACCACGAGGCCCGCGTTGCGAAAGCCGATGAGGGCGATGAAGAGGCCGATGCCGCTGGCGACGGCGGCGTAGAGTTCGTGGGGAATGGCGTGCAGGATCATCTGGCGGATGCCGACGGCGGTGAGCGCGAGAAAGATGACGCCGGAGAGGAAGACCGCTCCAAGGGCTGTCTGCCAAGGGATGTGCATCTTGATGCAGACAATGTAAGCAAAGTAAGCATTAAGTCCCATGCCGGGAGCGAGCGCGATGGGATAGCGCGCGACGATGCCCATCATGATGGAGGCCAGGCCGGCCGAGAGGCAGGTGGCCGCAGTGACGGCGGCGAGCGGCATCCCGGCGGCGGCCAGGATGGCCGGGTTGACGAGCACGATGTAGGCCATGGTCAGAAAGGTGGTGACGCCGGCCAGAATCTCGGTGCGCCAGTTGGTGGCGAGGCGCGTGAATTCAAAGTAGCCTTCGAGTCGCTTGAGCATAGGCGGTGTCTCTAGGAAAGCACACCGGGGCGGCATCGCAAAGGGATTTGTGCGGTTCGCCTGTTTGCCGCTGCGATGGGAACGGCGAACCGCGCCATCTCTAGCTGGAGTTCGCCGCCAGATGAAGCGCTTCGCGCGCCTGCGGAGGCATTGATAGACGCGGCGAAGCGGGCCCAGCGCTGGACCCGCTTTCTCGCAGAAACTACTTTGCTAGGCCTGTCTGCGACCCATCATCCAGCCGAACGCTGCACCGGCCGCAATGCCGACCGCGAATGTCGCCGCCACGGATTCGACCGGATACCGTTGCACGCGCCTTCTGGTGTCAACATAAAGCTCGGTAGCGGCATGGCTGCCTTGTTTGGCGGCACGGCGCGCCGCTTCCACGCCGTCCTCAAGGGCATCCGCAACGGCGGATGCCGCCCGCGAAGCCTTGCGCGCTGTTACGTCAATTTGCTCGCCCATCTGTTCCAATACCGATTGCGACATTTTGTCCTGACCTCTCTTGTCTCTGTGCGTGAAGTTTGTTGCCTATTTGCGGCAACCGCCCAGGGTGCCTGCGCCCCGGCAGGGCGCTCTTTGGGGAGCTGCCTTGGCGGGCCGCAGGGCCTTCTATCGACAAGTCTGAACGATCTCGCGGGCGAACGCTGTTCGGAATTGCTCGCCGCTCACGTGCCGGCGGGCTCGGATAATTCGCCCGAAATGCACTGCATCACGCCTTTGGCCTCATTTTCCCCGGAATGATCGTGGAGGAACGCCACCCACAGTTCATGCAGTTCTGGACTGGAGTCGATGCCGATAGCCCGCAGCGTCCGCATCCTGCCATCCTTGCCAGCGCTGAGAAGGTCTTTGCGGAATGTCGAGGGTTGGGACCGTCCTCGTGCATGGCGGCAACCACGAGACGGCCGAAGTGCCGCACATCGGGAGGAGGACTGGGAGTCAGAGATTGCCCAATTGCCGTTGAAGGAAGCGCAAGAGCCAGTGCAAAACAGCCGCGCTGGATTTCCACGTTTATGCTGGCATCGTAATCACCGAAGAATCACTTGCCGCCCAAGAATTCTTCCACCGCTCTCCGCCACATCTCCGGCTGGTCGACGAAGTTCATGTGGCCGGAGTTGGGCAGGATGACGAGCTTCGAGCCGGCGATTTTTTCGTGCATCTCTTTGCTCAGCGAGGGGTCGCACTCGTCGTGGTCGCCAGCGACAATCAGCGTGGGGACGTGGATGGTGGGCAGGCGATCGGCATATTCGACGGACTTGAGGTTGCCGTCGATGATGAATTCGCCGTCGGAGCCCCACATGGCGCGGTAGAGCTCCCAGTTGGTTGGGGCGTTGCCAGTGGCGGGGTCGTAGGTGGAGTCGGGGCGCGCGCCGTAGAGGAAGGGAAAGTAGCCGTTTCCCCAGGCGAGGGTCTCGTATTCGGCGGTGTAGCGGCCGTGCTCCCAGCTCTCGCCCTTGCCAAACAAGCCCGCGGCTTCCAGCTCATTAAGGCGTTTCAGTTTTTCAGCAGGCATGGCGGCCTTTTCGCGGGCCAGGACCTCGTTCATCTCGCGCGTGGAGGCGAAGGTCGAGTTGAGGATGAGGTGGGAGAGGTTCCGCTGGTACTTGAGGGCATAGGCCTGGGCCAGGACGCCGCCGCAACTGTGTCCAAGCAGCGAGATCTTGCCGAGATGGAGGGCCACGCGCACGGCCTCAATGTCTTCGACGTCGCCCTCGACGGTGTAGAGGCTGGTGTCCTGGAGGCGCTCAGAGCGGCCCGAGCCGCGCTCGTCGATGAAGATGAGGCGATGTGTGCGGGCCAGGGGCAGCAGCCAGGGCAGGAAGTATTCGTGGCTGGCGCCGGGTCCGCCATGCAGGACGACCAGCGGCGAGCCGGCGCCGAAGGAGACGTAGTAGATGAGCACGCCGTGGGCGTCAACGAAGCCCTCCTGCTGGGTGTAGAGGGCGGTTTGGGCGGCGAGCGGGGCGGGCAAGGCAGCGCAAAGGGAGGCGAGAACGAGAGCGACAGGCAGGCGCGGAAACTTCATGCAGACGAGAATACAAGATTCCGGCCCACTCGGTGATTTATCCTGCTGATACCGCATATGAACGAAGAGATTCCCAATTATGACGAGGCCGCGCTGGATCGAGCCTTTACCCAACTGGAGCGGCAGGCGCGCGAGGCCGCGGCTGCATTGAACGGCGAAGCGGACGTGGAGGCCTTTCGGCTGGAGTGGATGGGGCAGAAGCAGGGCCGGCTCAAAGAGGTTTCGGGCCGCTGGCTCAAGTCCGCGCCCGCCGAGGCCAAGAAGGCGCTTGGGCTGCGCTTCAACGCGCTGAAGGCCGTGGTGGAAGGGCTGCTGGCGGAGGCGCTGGGCCACGGAGCGAATGCGGCCGCGACGGACGCGGCGCTCAGGGCCGAGGCCATCGACATCACGCTGCCGGGCACGCGGCGGCTGATGGGCGCCGAGCATCCGATTACCCGCACGATGAACGAGATTGTCGGCGTCTTTGCGGCGCTGGGCTACTCGGTGGGGGTGGGGCCGGAGGTCGAGACCGACTACTACAACTTCGAGTGCATGAACTTTCCGCCGGGGCATCCGGCGCGGGACACTCAAGATACGCTTGTCGTTTCCAATCAAGACCGGCGCTCGCAGCGCGACCGGCTCTTGCTGCGCACGCACACTTCGCCGGTGCAGATGCGGACGATGGAGTCGCAGCCGCCGCCGGTGCGGATTGTGATTCCTGGTAAAGTTCATCGCAACGATGCTGCCGACGCGACGCACTCGCCGATTTTTCACCAGGTGGAGGGGTTGTGCGTGGATACGAATATCACTTTCAGCGATTTGAAGGGGACGCTGGACCACGCGATGAAGGCGCTGTTTGGCTCGGCGGTGAAGACGCGGTTTTTCCCGTCGTTCTTTCCGTTTACCGAGCCGAGCGCGGACGTGCAGATCAGTTGCATTTTTTGTGGTGGGAAGGGATGCAAGAAATGCAAGCAGTCGGGATGGATTGAGTTGCTGGGCTGCGGCATGGTGGACCCGGCGGTATTTGCGTTTGCGGCGGAAAAGCAGCCGGGGTACGACCCCAAGAAGATTTTAGGGTTTGCGTTTGGGATGGGCGTGGAACGGATTGCGATGATGAAGTATGGGATTTCGGAAATTGGCCAATTCTATGCGGGCGATATGCGGTTTTTAGGACAGTTTGTTTAGCGAGTTGGCGCGCTTCGCGCGATGGCAAGTTGGCAGGTTGGCGATATGAGCAGGACAAGGCACTATCGTGATTTGATTGCATGGCAGAAGGCCATGGAGCTAGCGCGTGCGATCTATGCGAGGACTGAGGAATTTCCGAAATCCGAGACCTTCGGATTGCGGATGCAATTGCGCCGTTCGGCGGTGAATGTGGCGAGCCACATTGCCGAGGCACATGGGCGGCTCAACGATGCCGAGATGCGCAAAGGCTCGGGAGCGGCACGGGCGGCGATCAACGAACTGCAAACACAAACAGAATTGGCCGCGAGCCTGGTTTTTTTTGAAGGCTCTATAAGTGAAGAGCTACTGGACCTGGGCACTCGCGTGGCCAAACTGATCAATGGCCTCCTCGGAGTGCTGGAGTTGGACTCAGAACGATCCGTAGCGGGCGAACCCGCCAACTTGCCATCGCGCGAAGCGCGCCAACTTGCGAAGAGAGAACCTTAATCTATGAAGATACTGACAAAATGGCTTCGTAGTTACCTGCCCGGATTGCCGGTCGATGACGCGCAACTCGCCGAAGACCTGACCCTGCGCGGGATTGCTGTCGAGGGTGTTTCCAATCTTGGCGAGGGCAAAGGCTCGCTTTTCGAGATGGACATCACCACCAACCGCGTGGACGCGATGAACCACTATGGAGTGGCGCGGGAGGCGGCAGCGATCTACGGGCTGGCGTTGCCCGATCTCTTCTCTGAACTCCCCAAAGCCCGCCCGTCCGGCAAGGACTTCCCGGTGCGGATCGAGGCCGAGGACGGCTGCGGGCGGTTTACGGCACGGGTGCTGCGCGGCGTTACGATTGGCGTCTCACGGGACTGGTTTGCGGGCGCGGAGGTGGCCACTTACTTTGGGCTGCTCGAACAGAAGCAGATTTCGAACGCTGTGGATGCTACCAACTTTGCGTGGATGGGGATGGGCCAGCCTACTCATGCCTTCGATCTGGACAAGATCGAGGGCGGCATTGTGGTGCGGCGGGCGAAGAAGGGCGAGCGGCTGAAGACGCTGGACGGCGTAGAGCGCACGCTCGATTCGGAAGATCTGGTGGTGGCCGATCACGTGAAACCGCTGGCGCTGGCCGGGGTGATGGGCGGCTGGCAGACGATGATCACGCCGGAGACGAAGAATGTTTTGGTCGAGGCGGCGTGGTTCGATCCGGTGGCCGTGCGGCGCACGGCGCGGCGGCACGGGTTGCACACCGACGCCAGCCATCGCTTCGAGCGTGGGGCGGACTTCAATGCGGCGCCGGTTGCCTCGGCGCTGGTGAGCGCGATTCTGCTGGCGAACGGGGGTTGGATCGAGGGCGAATTGGTGGACGTGCGCGTACACGCTGTGGAAGCGCAAACCGCGAAGCGCAAGCCGGTGAAGCTCGCGCTCAGCGAAGTGCGCCGGATTTTGGGTACGACGATCGACAAAGAGGGCATCGGCGCGGCGACGGTCGAGGGGGTGTTGACGGCGCTGGGGTGTGGGCTAGCGGAGTTAGCGAGCGGGGACGACGAGGCTTGGCTTGTGACGCTGCCCAGTTGGCGGCTGGATCTGGAGCGCGAGATCGACCTGATCGAAGAGATTGCGCGGGTCTACGGGTACAACCGCTTTGCCAATACGCTTCCGGCCTTTGGCGAAGGGGTGCGCGCGCTGCCGTGGGCGGAGAAGGAGTCCGAAGTGCGGCGCACACTGCTGGCGGCCGGCTTCCATGAGGCGATTGGGAGCACATTCTGCTCGGCGGCTGAGGCCGCGCTGACCGCGCCGCAGCCGGGGCTTTCGGTTCCGCTGGGCAATCCGCTGAGCGAGGAGGCGGGCGTTCTGCGGCCATCGCTCGTGCCGGGCATGTTGGCGATGATTGCCGGCAACCTGCACCGCGATGTGAGCGATGTGCGGCTGTTCGAGCTGGGCACGGTCTTCAGCGGGGCAGTCGCCAACGGCACGGTCGAGAAGGTCGACGAGCGGCCGTCGCTGTCGTTTGGCGCGGCGGGCAATCTGCCGGAGCAGGGGGCGTTGCACCCTGGGCGGACGATTGATTTCCATGATTTGAAAGGCGTGGTGGAGCAAGTCTTGGCGCGCTTCCAGGCGCGGGCTGTTTACTTCGACCGTTTTGGGGCTGAGGCTGGCCTAACGCCGCCGTGGCTGCATCCCTATCGCGCCGCGCGCGTAGCCGTTGACGGCGCAACGGTTGGCTGGTTCGGCCAACTGCATCCGAACGAGGCGGCGGCGCGCAAATTGAAAGAGCCGGTGCTGGTGGGCGAGCTTTATCTCGACCGGCTCTACAAGCTGCCTTTGCGCAAGCCGATTTCAAAAGAGATTTCGCGCTTTCAGCCCGTTCGCCGCGATTTTTCGCTGGTGCTGGACGAGAGCATCGCGTGGGAGAAGATCGACGATGCCGTGGGCGGCTTGCAGATGCCCGAGTTGGTGGAGTGGCGGGTGCGCGAAGTTTTCAGAGACCGCAAGCTGGGCGCGGGCGAGTATTCGTTGTTGCTGGGCGCTACCTTTCAGGCCGCGGACCGCACGCTGCGCGAGGAGGAGTTGCAGAGCTTCCAGGAGCGCGTCGTGGAGGCTGTTGGCAAGGCTGGGGCGCGTCTGCGCGGTTAGGCGGAGAAACAGGCTGAATCGGCGTTATACTTGCAGCCGTATAGATGAGGAGGATTTTCAATGACGGAGTCCCTATGGAAGTCGGAGGCCGTTGAAGAAGCGGAGCCGGAACAGCCGAAAGAGGACCGGGCAACGGAGCCGGCCGCGGAAGCACACGCTTTGACGGTGAGCATGGACGATTTTACAGCGATCGAGGAGCGGATTCTTCGCGCGGTGAACCTGGTGAAGTGGGAGCGGCAAGCCCGCGCTACGGCCGAGGAGCGCGCCAGCGCGGCCGAGGCCCAACTGCGCGAACAGGCGCCGCTGACCGAGCAGTTGCAAAAGGAGTTGAGCGCTCTGAACGCCGAGCGCGACCAAGTGCGGCAGCGTGTTGAGCGGCTGCTCGCTCAACTGGACTCTCTGGACCTGTGAGGCCCGGCATGGCTAAAGAAGAAATCGGCGGCGCAAACGCGTATGTGACCGTGCAAATCTATGACCAGACCTATCACCTCTCCGGCCAGAACGCGGATCACATTCGCCGCCTGGCCGAGTTGGTGGACGACAGGATGCGCGCCGTGGCCGCGCATGGCCGTACCGTGGATTCGCTGCGCGTGGCCGTGCTGGCGGCGCTGAATCTAGCCGACGAGCTTTCGCAAGCGGCGGGCGGCGATGCCCATCTGGGTCACGCGCGCGCGGCCAGCCTGCGTGGACTGCTGGACGAAGTCCTCGATGAGGAACGCGAGACCGGGTCGTAGGCGGGCCGCCGATTCGAGCGCGCCGTTCCCAAAAACGGCGGGTTCAAAACGTAGCACAATGCAGCCCTATCGCACAAGACTTGCAATTTTCTGC
>JBEKPI010000154.1:0-8539 GCA_049520855.1 Occallatibacter sp. | reverse complement strand
ATGGTAATGGCCCCTGCGGAGGTTTCGCCCTGAAGGTAGTCAACGACCTCTTGAATGTGCCTTGCCGAAGCGGCGGACCAGATCACTTTCATTGTGCTACGGCCTGTGCCTCTTGCTCCCACTCACCCACCATGCGTTCGACTTCGTCCTGGGTGAAGGTGCGCCCTGCGCGAATGTCCTCGCGCCCTTCTTTGACCATTGCGGCGAACCGCTCCTGTTCGCTGAGGTAGCTCTCGACCGCCTCATTGAGCAGGTAGCTGCGGTCGCGGTCCATGGCCTTGGCGATCAGGTCCAGTTGTGCGACCTTCTCGGGGGCGATGCGGAAGCTGATGGTGCGCGGAGTGGTCATAATACAAGATAATACGCCGTATTATCTCGAACTGCAAACGGCTTTGCCGGGATCAAAGCACATCCTCTATTTCCGCAGCCAGCTCGGCGTCTCCTCTTGCTTGCGCGCATTTTGAGGCGCGCGGCCTCATCCAATTCAACCCCAGCCTTGACACAAACGCCCGCTGCCTTGATGCTTAACAGTTCTGGCAATTCAGTTTTTTTGTGTTGAGGAAGGACTAAAGAACGTGCGGGTTTGCGTCTTCTATCACGACAAATGCTTTGACGGAGCCTGCTCGGCCTCCTTGTTCTCGCGCTTCCATCGCGAGTGCATCGCCGCCGGCTCTAGCTACGAATACCACGGCCTGGTGCATCGGGCGAGCGCGTTGTTTGACGAGAGCGAATTTACCGGCGACGAAAACGCCATCGTCGACTTCAAATACTCGGCCTCGCCCAGGATTACCTGGTGGTTTGACCACCACCTGTCGGCGTTCCTTTCACCGCAAGACCAGCAGAACTTTCTCGACTATCAGCGGAGCGTGGCCCCGCCGGGGCGCAAGTTCTTCGACCCGAGCTACACCTCCTGCACCAGCTTTCTGGCGCACATCGGGGCGACTCTATTTGGATTCGACACCGCGCCGGTAGCCGAACTGATTCACTGGGCGAACATCGTGGATGGCGCGCAATATGAAAGCCCGGAGTCGGCTGTCGAGATGGCCGCACCTGCGATGAAGCTGACCCTCATAATCGAGTCCACGCAGGATCCGGCCTTCATTCCACGGCTCATTCCGCTACTGACCGAGATGCCGCTGGCCGAGGCGCTCAGCCAGCCCTTTGTGGCCGATCTGCTGCCGCCGCTGCTGGAGCGCCACCGGCAGGCCATCGAACTGATCCGCAACCGCGCCGAGGAGCGCGACGGCACCATCTTCTTCGACATCACCGACCAGCCGCAAGAGGGATACAACAAGTTCATCCCCTACTACCTTTTCCCTGGAGCCACGTACTCGATTGGGTTGTCGAAGTCCAGCTTCCGGACCAAAGTCTCGGTCGGCTCGAATCCCTGGACCAAGGCCGACCCGGCGAAGATGACGAATCTGGCGGCGATCTGCGAGCGCTACGGGGGCGGCGGCCATGCCCGCGTGGGAGCGATCAGCTTCGAGCCCGACAAGGCGAAGGAGGCGCGGGTAGCGGCGGCGGAGATTGTTGCGGAGTTGCGGGCGAAGAACCCGCTTTAGAGGCGAATCCGGATTCCGTTCGTGTGCGGCGAACGCCCTAAGCCCTGCCTTTCATGCTGGGCCAATCGGGCTTGCGGTGCTGCTTGAAGGCTTCCACGCCTTCCTTAAAGTCTTCAGCGGAGCGCTGCTGCGCATTAACCTCGATGGCGTCCTCAATCTCTTCGTCGAGCCGCCGCCGCGCGTGGCTGGCCAGTAGGCGCTTGACTGCCTGCATCGCCTGGGGGCTGTTTTGCAGCAGCGTCTGGGCCAGGGCCTGGGCAGAGAGCATCAGCTCCTCCACGGCCACAAGCTGGGTCACCAGCCCCAGTTGCAAAGCCTCCGTGGCCTTGAGCAGCTTGCCGGTCAACAGAAGCTCGCGCGTGCGTTTCTCCCCTACCTGGCGCAGCAGGAAGGAAGCCGCAAGGGCCGGCACAAAGCCCACGCGCACCTCGTTCCATCCGAACTTGGACTCAGGCGTGGCCAGCGTGAAATCGGGGATGGTGGCCAGGCTCATGCCGCCGGCGATGGCCGGGCCGTTGACGGCGGCGATCACCGGCTTGGGAAAGTCGTAGAGCGCGCGCAGCACGCCGGCCATATTCTCCGCGTCGCGGCGGTGCGCCAGGGGCGTGCGGGCGCTCATGGCCGCGAGATGCTCCAGGTCCAGGCCGGCGCAGAAGGCCGAACCGGCCCCGGTCAGAATCACCACGCCGCAGGCGCAGCTTTCGGCCTCGCCGAGGGCCAGGGTCAGCTCTTCGATCAGCAGCGGCGAGAGCGCGTTGCGCTTCTCCGGGCGGTTCATGGTGATGGTCTTTACCCCGTTGGCGGATTCAACGAGGATGGATTGAAAATGGGCCATGAGAGTCTCCTGAGCGCATCGGACGCTGGCTCGTCTTCAGAGAGCCGGTTCCCGACGCGAACGAGCCTATCGTAGCGCAGATTTGCCGTGGTTGTCTGGTGATTCTAGTCACTGTTTGTGCTGGGGCGCTTTGCCGGCGAAAGGCGGGGACTCAACTGCGCAGGGCGGCGGCTGGATAGCAGTGCGGATCGAGAGCGAACGGGCTCAAGCGCCGGCGGCGGTCCTGGCCCGGTGTGGGCGAGAATCTCATCCTCTCCCTGGCCGGCTTGATCGGCGCGGCGAGATTCAATATGGCGCATTTGTCAGCGGCCCCACCCCTTGGAGGATGATGCAAGGAACCCTGTGGCCACCCTGAAGTTGAGTGAACGGCGTCTATGAGTCAGGGCATGGGGGGCTGTGGTATTGCCGCCGCTGAGGACAGCAACAGTTACCGACAACGTCTGCGCCGTATAGAAGCGGCAGGAGGCTGACGTAACTGCGAAAAAAATGCAACCGGATCGTGTCCTTCCCTATGGCGTGTTCTTCAGCTTATCCGCGGCGCGCTCGCGGGATTTGGCTTTCAGCCCTTTATAGATTTCAAGTTCGCGGTCCGCTTCCGCGCTTCGCCCCAGTTTTCGACAGGCGGCCTGCAGCTCATAGCGCATGTAGTCTACCTCGGGGCTGAGGCGGGCCGCGACCTCCAGATGTCCTGCCGCGTCTTCGAGTTGACCGCTATCGAGCAGTATCTTTCCCAATTCGTATTGGGCATTGGCATAATCGGGATGCGCTTCAGTCACCTGAAGTAAGAGCGCCTTGGCCTCTTCTATCTTCGATTGGTGTTCGTTTGCAAGGCCAAGATGATACTGTGCAACGAAATCGCCCGGATCGAGATTCAACTCGGCCTGGAATTCCTTTTCGGCCTCCGCCCAATGCTCCAGGTGAATATCGACGATCCCGAGGGAAAGGTGCGCCTTCAGCAGAGAAGAATCGGACACAAGCGCCCGCTGCAGGGTTGCGGTCGCGCGCGCGAAGTCGCCGATCTCCGTCCATAGTTGACCGGCAAGCAGGAGCGTCTCGTTCGAGCGCGGTTCGGATTCGAAGGCGGTCAACACCTCGGTGGCCTTCCGCAGGTCGCCGAGGCGCGTCAGAGAGGCCGCCCACGCATAACCCGTTTCACTGTCTCGCATCGCGCGCGCGCCCAGGGGAGCAAACGTTTGAGCCGCCTCCGCAAAACGGTCTGTAGCGAAATAAGATGCGCCAAGCATGGCGCGGAGTGCGGCGGAACCGGGATCGAGCGGCAATGCCTGCGAGAGGCCGCGGACCGCTTCCGCGTAGTCTTTGAATCGAAAGGCGCAAAGGCCAAGATTCTTTTCAAGACCGGGAAGTGTGCGGTCCCACTGCTCCGCCTGCTGAAAGTTGCCTAGAGCCAGGCCATACTCTCCTCCAACCGCTTCCGATGTGGCGAGGTCGTTGAATGCCAGGGCGAGCGCCGACCGAAGCGCCTTCTCGCGCGCCTTGGCCTCGACGATCTGTTCGGGGGTCAACTTGCTGTGCGCGAAGGGATCGTTGCCGCCCTGAACGGCTGGCGCGGATTGATTTTCCTGCTGGCGGGTCAGTGGCGCCACGACCGCGGCGTCCCCGCTTCCCTTCGCCGTGATTATGGGGGAGACACTCTGTTGGTTACTAACCATCACCGGGTCCCGTAGAGTGCGCGCCTTGGCCTCAAAGACCGCGCTCTCCTCATGACGGCCAGTCTTGAAGAGAATTTGAGACATATCCACGTAGGCCCGGCGTATTTCAAAGTTGCTGCGCGGCTCCTCGCTTTCCGGGTTGAGCTCCAGCGCCTTGCGCAGCATCTTCTCGGCGAAATCCATCTTTTGCTCGGAAAAGGCGTTCAAACCCAGATAGAGATATGGGCCGGGCGCGGAAGGAGAAGCTTTGGAAGCCGCCAGAAGGTGCTGGTCCGATTCTTCGTACTTCTGTTCCCCTGACGTGAGGTACCCAAGCATGAAGTTGGCGAGGTAGTCGTCCGGGTAGAACTCCGCTTCCGTCCGTAACTCGGCCTCGATGTCTGGCGTTGGCTTCGAGCCGTTAACCAAAAGCTCGGTCAGGCCCAGAAAGTAGTGCGCGTGAGGGGTGCGCGTGTCAATCTCAATGGCGCGCTTGAACTCCGCGAGGGCGGAGTCCATGTCATTGGCGTCGCGGTACGATCGGCCCAGTAGCACATGCAGCGAGCTGTCGTCCCTTCCCACGATCTTCTTCATCTGCTCAAACGTCGCCAAGGCGCGAACCTTGTCTTCCGGCTTCCGAGTTGCCAGCAGGCACTCCAGCAGCATGTACAGGTTCTCGACAGTAGGCTCCGCTTGCGCGATCCTGGTGAACGGCTCGACCGCCCCGGCATACTCCCCTTTCTGGTAAAGGAATCTGCTCAGAATCTTCGCGGCGCGCAGATTGCCGGGATCGCCGGCCAGGGCTTGCCGCGCAAACTGGATGGCCTTGTCAAAATCGCCGGCTTGAATTTCAGCGAGCGCCATGGCGGCGTACGTGCCTGGAGTCTCTTCATATTGAAGCGAGTTGCGGTAGAGTTCGAGCGCCTCGGAGTCGTCCGATTCCAGCATTCTCAGATCGGCGATTTCGCGAAGCGCGGCGCCGATAACCAGGTAATTCGCCCTGGCTATGGCCGCGGTGTCGCCGGCATTGCGCGCTGCCTCGGCTGCCGCCAGGCGTGCGCCAAGATCATCTTGAGCCGGCTGTTGCTCCTGAACTGGCGAACTGTTGCTCGCCCCGGCCTGGGAGGCTGCGGCCAAGGGTATAAGCAGCGCAATCGGCAGCACCGCACACCATGCGGCGGCGCGGAAATTTCCCCATCGAGGCTTGGCTCGATGCGCGAATTGAATGGGATTGAAGCGCATGAATAAACTCTATATCGATCCTATCGTATAACACCAAATCGCCGAGCCTGTACCAGCGCAGACCGTAATCCGGGTTGAGTCCATTTGAAGCGCCGCTCGCGGCCTCCGCTGCAGTCCTTCGAGGTTTGCAACCAGTTCCCGGTTCATGGAGACAAGCCCGCTTCAGTAAGAAGAAGCGGAGGCCCGCCGGGGCCGTTCCCATCGTGGTATTCTTCAAGCCGTGGAGGAGTTCGCTTTGTCGCACCGATATGGATTATTTGCAGCTCCTATAGCATGTATATCCCTTGTTTGTTATTCGCCGGCATTAATCTCGCAGCAGCTGGACGGAAATCAACAAGCCCAAGGCGGAATGGTCTACGGCAGTCCTCAGAAAGCGGTCTTCGATAGCCAGCATCGTCCCATTACTGCCGGCGGCTTCGTAAAAACCGGCCCTATCGTCTTTCAGAATGTTGCCGTGGCCGCTGGTCTTGCGGGCTGGCATAATATTGCCGGCACCGCTGAAAAAAAACTCATTCTGGAAGCCAAGGGCCAAGGCGTATGCCTTTTGGATTATGACAATGACGGCTGGCTCGACATTTATCTCGTAAACGGCTCGACCTACGATGCGCTTGCCGGCAAAGCCGCTCCGCCGCACGCGGCTCTCTTTCATAACAACCACGATGGAACCTTTACGGATGTAACTGAAAAGGCAGGCGTCGCCAACGACCGCTTTGGTTTCGGCTGCGTGGTTGGCGATTACGACAACGACGGCTGGCCGGATCTGTATGTTACAAACTATGGGAAGAATCGACTTTACCATAACAACCACGACGGAACCTTTACGGATGTTGGCGAAAGGGCTGGAGTTACTGTCGGCGCATGGTCTACCGGCGCAACCTTCGGCGATTACGATGGCGATGGCCGGCTGGACTTGTTCGCCGCCGGCTATACTCAGATCGACTTGGCCAACCCTCCGGTTTCCGGGTCGCAGGCTGCCGGCTACGCCCGTTGCCAGTACCACGGAGTGACGGTGCAGTGCGGCCCTAAGGAACTGAAGGGCGAACACGACCATCTCTTTCATAACAACGGAGACGGAACCTTTACCGATGTCAGCAAGAAGCTGGGAGTGGACGATCCCAACGGATTTTATGGCCTTGGAGCTCTCTTTGCGGACGTGAATGGCGATGGCAAGCCGGACCTGCTGGTGGCCAACGATTCCACGCCTAACTACCTGTATATGAACAAGGGAGATGGAACCTTTGAGGATGTGAGTTATGCCAGCGGATACGCGTTGAATGGATATGGCATCGAGGCCTCGAATATGGGCATCGCTGCCGGAGACTACCAGAACAACGGCCATCTTTCGATTGTGAATACGACCTTCTCCGACGACTATGGCATTCTTTTTCAGAATGATGGAACGGGGTCGTTCACCGACGTGAGTCGTCAGTCCGGCATAGCCGAGCCTTCCATGCCATTCGTCAAGTTCGCCGACGGATTCATCGACTACGACAATGACGGCTGGAAGGATTTATTCATCACGAATGGCCATGTCTATCATCAGGTGGATCAACACCCAGATTGGGGAATGAGTTATGCGGAGCGCCCGCTGCTCTTCCGCAACCTGGGCAACGGCAAGTTTGAAGTGGTTCCCGCGGTCGAGGGAACCGGGCTGGCCGTTGTCACAGTCGCCCGCGGCGCCGCATTTGGCGATATCTTCAACGACGGCAAGATAGACGTGGTTATCAACAATATGGATGGAGTTCCGTCGCTGCTGCGCAACGTGAATCCCGACCATCACCAATGGGTTGAGCTCAAGCTCGTTGGAGGGCCCAAAAGCCCCCGCGATGCGGTTGGAGCCACTGTCTATCTGGCGGCGAACGGCATGCGTCAGCGGGGCGACGTTTTGAGCGGCGGCAGCTATCTCTCCTCCAACGATATGCGCGTCCACTTCGGACTGGGCGATGCCACCGATGCCGGGAGCGCCGAGATTCACTGGCCCTCTGGCGCCAAAGAGACGGTGAAGCTGCCGGCAATGAACCGCATCTATATGATCGCCGAGGGCCAGGGGATTACAGGTGCTCTCTGCGGCGGCGCGCCGTGCCCGTCCCCGGCTTCGGCTCCAGCGCCGCCGGGCAAGCCCTGAATGTGGAAGTTATGTAATTATGTGTGTATCGTTTTGGTGGGCCTGCAGGGATTCGAACCCCGAACCAAGGGATTATGAGTCCCCTGCTCTAACCGTTGAGCTACAGGCCCTTCTATTGCTTACGGAAATCCGCGGGATGGCGAAAGTGTGACCTCCCGATTCCCCAAGTCCTTTATGCATTGTATGTCGTAGAGAGAGCCTCGCAAAATCCGCCGGGAATGGCGCTCGCCGTTCGATCGCACCAGATGCCGTGCAGCGGCTCTGTACCGATTGAGCATGATCCCTTCGGTGATGGTGTCCATGGAGGTAGAGCGTGGAACCCCTTCTCGCGGCCGCGCTCATTCAGTTCGCCTGCTCCGGTTGCAACTCGCGCTCACGCAGCCAGGTGAAGATGACAGGCGTCACGATCAGCACGTGAATCAGCGAGCTGACCATTCCCCCCAATACCGGCGCGGCGAGAGGCTTCATGAATTCGGGCCGGCGCGCGTGGACCAAAGCAGCGGCAGCAGGCCGGCAACTGGGGATGGGAGGCGCGCGGATTCACGGTAGCACAGTTTCACAGGGCTGTGAAACTGTGAAGTATAAGTTATTTATTATGAATAAGTTACAGTGTGTTCCACGGTTTCGCCCATTCACAGTTCCTGTGCTTCCGTGAAGTGGCCTCTTGTAAGTTATTGATTTTAGATTAGTTGGATAGGTCTCCACAGTTCCACAGTCAAAATTGAGAAAAAAACGGGGCCGGGATTGGGGAATTTCTGGTATCTGGCACATTCCACTGAAGTTGTTGAGGATATGAAGCTCCTGCATCGGCTTGGGCGGGGCGAGTTTTAGTGGTGTTGCGCATGGATTCCTCTGAGGGACTAGGGACTGTTGGATCCCGTTCTGGTGACTACTTCCATTGTCCGCCAATGGAGGGTAATTCTATGCAAACGCCTACGGCGCGGCTAAAGAAATATTTGCGGCGGGGCGGGCAGCGGGGCGGCGGGGTTGGGGATCGAGCAAGTTTAGAGAATTTTAGTAAATAATGTAGACTGTCGTTGGCGAGACTCTGCGGCGAACACGGATATGGGGAAACCCCTTGGGGATGATTTGCGCCGTAAGTTGCTCTTCGCCTACGATCAAGGCG
>JBEKPI010000153.1:0-8656 GCA_049520855.1 Occallatibacter sp. | reverse complement strand
GTCAGCGTCGGCACGGTGAAGAAATCCATTGCGGCGATGGATTCGCGATGGTTGCTGAGAAACGCCGCCCATCGCTTTGCCGGCTCTGGACTCCGCGGCGCTTTTCTCATCCAACGCAATACGGATCGCTCCGAAATATCGAAGCCCAACATTTTCAACTCACCATGAATCCGTGGCGCGCCCCAGGTCGGGTTCTCAACGACCATGCAGAAGATGAGGTCGGGCAATTGCTTGCTCACACATTTTCTCCCCCTGCGATTCCGATGCCGCGAAAGCCACGTCCAATACAACTTGAACCCTGCCCGATGCCAGCGAACGACAGTCTCCGGTTGGACGAGAATCAACGCCCGTTTCCAACCCGGCCAGAGCCGCCGCAAAATCACCCAGAACAATTTGTCGGGAGCGGCAAGCCCTGGTTGGGGATGCTTGAGCTTCAAGACAGCGAGCTGCCGCCGCAGAGCCAGGTTTTCCAAGAGGAGGTCGCGGCGAGAACGGACAGATCTAACGAGCAGGGTTAGCAGAAGTCTGGGCAAGCGCGGCATAAGGCCAGTTTTACACCTAAACCGGCCAAAGCTGCTAACTACCATCTGCATGATTCCACGGAAGATCGCAATTTGTGAAATACAGTACTTATCAAAGCAATCGGAATAAAACATCAGCGTTATACCGCGACGAAGAGGTTCTCGGCGAACGGCCATTCAACGTCCACCCATCGCGCAACACACTTGAAGCCGGTGCGGTTAGCCATTTCTGGGGGTTCGTTCCTCCCGTACTTATGACAACTCTCCGTCCAGATGGTCTCATCGTTCTGGAGCGTGTAACATGCTTCCCCGATGGTGACGGTTTGTTTTTCAATGGAGCGAAGATGCATCTCGATTCGACGTTCCCGGGCGTTGTAGTGGGCGACATGTTCGAATCTGGATAAGTCGAAATTGCCTCCTAATTCACGGTTGATGCGGGCCAGCAGGTTGCGATTGAAGGCTTCCGTCACACCGAGAGAATCATCGTATGCTGGAATAAGCTGGGCCATAGGCTTTTCGAGATCCGTGCCGAGCAACAATGTATCGTCGGGCCTTATCGCCTGGCGTATCTTGCGAAGGAACTCCTCGGCGGGCCCGCGATCGAAGTTGCCGATCGAGCTGCCCAGGAATAACACCAGAACCGCATCGCCCAGTTTGCGTCGAGCCACCGCCCGGCTCAAGCCGTCAAGGTACTCGGTTTCAAATCCCAGGATGCTGACGTGCGCCAGATCGTCGAGTTCGCGCTCACAGCTCACCAAAGCCGCCTGCGATATTTCGATCGGGCAGTAAGTCATTGACTTATGGTGAGCGAGGGACTCAAGTATCTGGCGCGTCTTTCGGCCGCTGCCGCTGCCGAGCTCGACGACCATTCCATGCGCACTAAGGCATGCGGCGATATCCACTGAGTGCTCCCGCAAAATCCGCTCCTCCGCCCGCGTCAGCCCGTATTCAGGAAGCTTGGTGATTGCTTCAAACAAGGCGGAGCCGATGTCGTCGTAGAGATACTTCGACGGTAACTCCTTCTGTCCAGCTCGTCCCAGACCATCCAGCACATCCTCTGCGAATGAGTTCAACGCCTGAGTTGCGCCGCCGCGAATTAGCATACCGGCTCCCTTCAGTTACTCACACAGCGGAAAGAGGCGTAAATGTACGGATAGTACGGCTGGAACCAGTTGCGGAACGAGCGCCGCAACATACAAGCCGCGGTTCGTGGCGAGCCGCCCTTGAGTACGTAATGATTGTTATCGAAGGAGTCCGCTGAATAGGCGCGATAAAAGGGAAAAGCCTCAAATCCCGGCAAGGGTGCAAAGCAGGAGGATGTCCACTCCCAGCCATTGCCGAGAACATCCTCTAATCCGAATGCGCTTTGGCCGGCCGGATAACTCCCCGCCGCGACTGGATCCCAACGTTGGAAATCGAAGTTGCCGTGATCGGCATCGGGAGCCGCATCGCCCCATGGATATGATCGCTCTGTACCTTCAGGCGTTCCGTAAGCGGCGCGATGGAACTGGGCTTCGCTGGGAAGGGCCTTGCCGGCAAAACGCGCATAGGCCGCGGCTTCCGCGTGGCTGACGTAGACCGGCCAGTTGAGCGGCAACTCGACTTCTTCAAACATGGTCCGGTAGAACCACTTATTCTGGCGCATGAACCATAATCGCGGATGGCCGATTTGCCGCTCCTTGATCCAGTCCCAGCCGGCTGCGCTCCAAAGCCGCCGATCTTCGTATCCGCCTTCGCGCACAAACAGGAGAAACTCCCCGTTCGTGATATTGTGGGAGCCAATCGCGAAGGCCGGCACATGCGCGGAGTGCTCTTCAAACTCGTTGTCCCAGCCGAAGGATTCTCCTTCGCGCGGAATCCCCAGCGTGGCAAATCCTGCGGGGATTTCGATCATCCGCGAAACGACTGGCGTCTTGGGGCGAGGATCGCGGGGCTGGTAACCGCGCGGCGCGATCTTTCGCTCCAGACCTAGTTGATGCAGCATATAGGCCAGGGTCTCCGCGTGCATCAACCTATGTTCGATGGCCACGTTGAGGATAACTTCTTCGGGATATCTCCAATCGCGCGCCGAGGCATTTGATTGGCTCTCGAGAATGTCATCAATTCCCTCGCGGACACGAAGGTTATAAGAGTTGATCACCGAAATGCTGGGCCAGTCGGACGGCTTATCTTGCGGGAGGCCGCCGCCCACCGGATCGATGCCGAAAGCAAAGAGACGATCGAATTCCGTGTGCGCAGTTCCGAGGCCCGGCGCTTGCCCCGCGATCAGATTCCAATCGAATGCCTCGAGGTGGCCGATATAGAAGACGATTCGGTTTCTCTCGGCAATGGGCCGGTCATACAGCGCCTCGGTGCGCACCATCCGAAACAAGTCGTCGGTCACCGACCGCGATTGAGCCAGGCGCAGCAAGAGCTGGTCCCGCATATCCAGTTGAGTTGCCGAGACATTCACTTGGTGATTACTTCCTTTCGATTTTCCGGCTGGGCTTCACGAAAACGGCTCAATCATTACATCGTCGATGTAACACCATCCCCAGTCCTCGCCCGGCTCAAGCGATCGCACAATGGGATGTTTGGTCTTGCGGAAATGTTTGGTGGCGTGCTTGTTCTTCGAGGAATCGCAGCAGCCTACATGGCCGCAAATCTCGCAAAGGCGCAGATGGACCCATGAATCGCCCATCTGCAAGCACTCCTCGCACCCATCTGTGTTAGGGGATGGGCTTTGTATCTGGTCCAGGTGTGAACAAGCTTCCCGCATCGTCTCCCTCCTCTATTGTGCGAATGGCCGTGGTCTTCGGCTGCGTCAAAGGCAAATAAACATGAAAGCGAGTGTCGCCCGGCTGCGAAGAAACGCGGATCTCGCCATGATGATTCCGGATAATGCGACAGACCGTATCCAATCCCAGGCCTGTTCCCTCGCCAACCCCTTTGGTAGTGAAAAATGGTTCAAAGATGTGGGGCAGGACTTCGGGTGAGATTCCGGGTCCGTTGTCGCCAATTTCCACCAGTATGCGATCGAGTTCCCGCGCGGTCCGCACCCGCAATTCTCCCGTCCCATGCATGGCCTCGATGGCGTTTGAAATCAGGTTTGTCCAAATCTGATTGAGCTCGCCGCCAAAGGCGCAGATTCGCGGCAGGCCTTCGTCATATTCGCGAACCACTTTTATCCCACCTTTCAGTTTGTAGTAAAGGATGGTGAGCGTATTCTCAAGTCCCTGGTGAAGGTCGACGTCCTTCATCGCGGCCTGATCCATATACGAGTACTCCTTGATCGCCTGGACCAATTCCGATATGCGCTTGGTGCTGATTTCAATCTCGTCGATCAGCTTGGCGATCGTGAGCAGGGATGCGATGCGAATGACGGCATCGGACAATACCTCGTCTCCTACTTGACTCGCGAGGCTTTCCAGCTTGGGAATCTCCACTCCAGCGTCGGCGATGGCCGGCGCGATCTTCCAGGCGTCCGGCACATGACGCGCTTCGAGCCAGGTGGTGATGCGCTCTTCGCGATCGCTCTGGTCCAGTGGATCAGAGGAGGTGCTGGGAGTTCGCTGGGCCTCCCGTTCGAAGCGAGTAATCATCTCTCGCTGCTCGGCGGGAATGGCGTGGCGCGCCAGCCGGATGCTCGCGTCTCGCACGGTCTCCAGCGTCTCGCGGAGGCTTGCGGTTGCTCGCTGAGCGGCGGCAGCGGGGTTGTTCAGCTCATGCGCCAAGCCCGCGGAGAGCTTGCCAAGCGCTACCATTTTGTCTCGCTGCGTCTCGACTCGCGTGGTCTCGCGGATGCGATCGGCCATGATCGAGACCAAGCGCTGGCCGAGCAGGGGCAAGCGCTGAAGCATTTCAGGGAAGAGGCTTCTGTGCAGGACGGCGACACGAGTGGGAAGCACGGCTCTGCTGGTTGCACCGTAATTCGTCAGCCGCGAGTACGGGAGCAGGCCGGTTACCTGACCCGCGAATCCTCTGAAGATAATTTCGTCCGCGCCACCTCCCCGTTGCATCCGCAGTTCCCCATCAAGGATCACGATGAGGTGGTCCAAAGGCTCGCCTTCCCGGCCCATTATCTCTCCCGGCTGGAAGCGAATCTCCTGAAGATGCCCCGCAAGCCAGGCGAGTTGTTCTTGGGGCAAGTCCGCGAAGATCTCGATCCTGCGCAGTTCGTCGGCCAAGCTTGTGGGTATGGCACTCGTAACATTCTCAACCAAGTCACACCTCACTGAGGTACTGATGAGTGAATTGCACGGCAATCGAGCCCTCGCCCACGCCCGATGCGACCCTTTTCACCGAGCCGTGGCGGACGTCTCCCGCGGCAAAAATGCCGGGTACGCTGGATTCCACCCAATACGGGTTGCGCTCCAACGGCCATCCCTTTGGCTTTTTTCCGTCGCGCATCAGGTCCGCGCCAGTCAGGATGAATCCGCGCGCGTCTCGCTCCACCACACCGGAGAGCCAATCGGTGTTCGGCTCCGCGCCAATGAAAACCGATAGCAGATTTGTGGGAACTGTTGAAGTGTCGCCGGTCTCCGCGCAATGAATGGAAACGGCTTCGAGGTGTGTATCTCCATGAACTTCCACGACCTGACAGCGGGTTTCCACCTTGATGTTCGGCGTCTTATTGATCTGGTCGATCAGGTACTGCGACATCGTCGCAGAGAGCGACGGGCCGCGGACCAGCATAACGACTTGACGCGCATATTTCGAGAAATACATCGCGGCCTGTCCGGCGGAGTTTGCGCCTCCAACAATGTAAACGTCCTCGCCTTTGCACTCTTGCGCCTCGGTCATGGCCGAGCCATAATAAACGCCGCACCCTAGTAGCCGTTCCGCCCCCGGCACGTCGAGCTTGCGGTAGGCAACGCCCGTCGCAATCAAGAGCACTTTGCAGCCAACATCCGATCCCGTTGCCAGCTTAATAATCTTCGACGGACCTTCCACGCTGAGACCCGTCACTTGTTGCGGAGCGAGAATCTCCACCCCAAAGCGCCGGGCCTGGGCCACGGCTCGGCGCGCCAGGTCGCCGCCGCTCAATCCAGAGGGAAAGCCAAGATAGTTCTCGATGCGTGAACTCATTCCCGCCTGGCCGCCCGGCGCTTCCATCTCGATCATCACCGTGCTCAGGCCCTCCGACGCGCCATATACGGCCGCCGCCAAGCCTGCCGGGCCGCCGCCGGCGATCACCAGATCGTAAAACGCCACTTCGGGCCTGATGCGCAATCCAAGCTTTTCGGCCAATTGACTCACGCTCGGGTCAGCCAAGGATGTGCCATCGGGAAAGAGCACCTTTGGCAGACTGGAGGCTTCCGCTCCGGCCGCTTCCACCAGGCGGCGCACCTCGGCAACTTGCCCTGCTGTCTCCACGTCAATCCATTGGTAAGGCGTTTGGTTGCGCGTAAGAAAGTCTCGAATCGCATAAGAATGAGGAGACCAGCGCGTTCCAAGAACGCGCACTCCCTCAACAGAAGGCCGGTACGACCCCATCCAATCATCCAAGAGGTCATCGAGCACAGGGTAGAGATGTTCCTCCGGCGGATCCCATGGCTTCAGCAGGTAGTGGTGGATGCTGGCGTCGTTGATAGCACGAATCGCCGCATCGGTGTCGGCGTAGGCGGTCAGCAGGACGCGCTTGGCGTCAGGAAAGATCTCCATCGCCTGCGCGAGAAACTCCACGCCGCTCATCCGCGGCATCCGCTGATCGACCAGGAGCAGCGCCACCGGATCGCCACGCCGCTTGAGTCCGCGAAGCGCCTCCAGCGCGGTTGCGCCGGAGTCCGCGCGCAATACACGGTAGCGCTCGGCGTAGCGGCGTCGCAGGTCGCGCTCGACAGCGCGCAATACTTCAGGGTCGTCATCAACCGTCAGGAGTACGGGTTTTGCCATTCATTTTCCCTTGCGCGGGATTACAGAGGGGAACCAGAGGAGACCATCCTGCACTCCCACCGGCTTTGACAAATCTTTGGATGAACCTCAAGCCCGATCGGTTTCAGTGATATTGTGCGGGCCATCGCTGGCTGGCCGGGACGGCTCCGGCAATTGCCGGACTTGCGGTGGAAGTGTATGAACAAGTTGAGAATTGTGAACAATCGGCAACTTTTGCATTGCCATTTCGGCTAGGATACAGTGATTGGACAGAGCGCAAGAAGGCTGTAGTTTGCCCCACAGCAAAACCAGGGAAGGTGTATCCCGGTGCCACAGCACTCAAGTCGACGCGACCAACAGGGAGCGGCGACCTTGAACAACGCTATTCAGGGTATAGTATCCCTGGTTTTGCTCTAATGAGGAGGAGTACCGATGCGGGCGTTGACATTTGTTGCAGGCGTTGTTTGCCTGTTTGCCGTATTGCTCGATGCCTTCCAGACAATCATTCTGCCGCGCCGCGCGACCGGCCGTTTTCGGCTCACCCGCATCTTCTATTTGATTACTTGGAGGCCCTGGGTATTCTTTGGCAAACGGCTGCGCAATCCGCGCAGGCGCGAATCCGTCTTCAGTTACTATGGGCCGATGTCCCTCATTTTCCTTCTCGCGGTGTGGGCAGGCTCGATGGTCGTGGGCTTTGCGCTGATTTTTTACTCCTTGGGCAGCCCATTCAACGACGCGGCGCAAGGGGCGGGCTTTCGATCTGACCTCTACGTAAGCGGAACCACCATCTTTACGTTGGGGCTGGGGGACGTGACGCCGCGCAGCGCCCGGGCGCGCGAGCTCGTTATCCTGGAAGCTGGAATCGGACTGGGTTTCCTGGCGGTTGTGATGGGATACTTTCCGGTTCTCTACAGCGCATTCTCGCGTCGCGAGGTGAGCATTTCCCTGCTTGACGCGCGAGCCGGATCTCCGCCGACCGCTGCCGAATTGATGCGCCGCCATTCCTACGATGGCGGTCAAAGCGCACTCTCGCTGCTGCTGGTCGAATGGGAGCGCTGGTCGGCAGAACTGCTCGAAAGCCACATCTCTTATCCGCTGCTCTGTTACTTCCGCTCGCAGCATAACAACCAAAGCTGGATCAGCGCCTTGACGGCCGTGCTGGACACTTCGGCGCTGCTGATCGCCGGTGTGCAGGGAAACGAGGCGCGCCAAGCTCAGTTGACCTTTGCCATGGCCCGCCACGCGATGGTCGACCTAGCGCAGATATTCTCGCTCTCCCCAGTCAAAGATGCTCCAGACCGGCTCTCTCGCGAGCGTTATGAACAACTTTACAGTCTGCTCTGCACGAGCGGCGTAAGCGTCTGCCGCGACGGCCGCTCCTACGAGAGGCTTCGCGATATGCGCGCGCTTTATGAGGGCTATGCGGAAGCCCTGGCCGGTTATCTTCGCATGCCGCTGCCGCCGTGGATCGCAGACCACCCGCACAAGGACAATTGGCTTACCGTGGCCAATCTGCGCGCCCAAACCGAGACGGCCAACCCGCAATCGCATCATGGAGTACTACCCGATGATGGGGCGCAGGCCATTGCCACTCTGAGGGACGATCATCATGATTTTTGAAAGAAGATGTTATGCCTCGACAAAATTCCATCCGTCGGAAACCAATCTTGATTATGGCTGTAGTCGAAATTGTAGAGGTCAAAGCACCCCAGAGCCACAAGGATCAACAGGGATCGGTACGCGCACGGTAAACAGTTCAATCAAAAGCACTTATTATCACTCAATTTCAACACGCTTCAATAAACGATCTGATCTGTTTTGGGAGCAGAGGTCGAGGGCGCGCATTTTCACACCATAGTGCAGTAGGCGGTCTGAATTCGCCAACAGTATCCAAAAGGGAACACAGCCCCAGCGCAACAAGGCAACCCCGCGTCGGCCGGAAGCGCGATTCTGACGCACCGCCGGCTGGACGCTTTGCGGCACCGCGTTGTGGCGGCTTGCCCTTTGCCGTTTCCTCATAAGCATATGAAACAGAATAAGATGCCGTCTGGACCGTAATTGTACCGAAATAAGCTTGAGGGAGTAGTTCAAGGCCCCTTCTATATACAAATCACCACTTAACCTAATTGAATTCTGTAACATACGATGGTGCCCGGAGGGGGAGAGCTGGTTCATCAAATTCGGACAGTGGTTTAAGTGGAGGTTCTGTTCTTTGACAGCCTAAGATGGCTGAGAAGAGGAGAACCGATGAGCAGACGTCCACGTAGGAACCATTCGGCGGC
>JBEKPI010000152.1:0-8963 GCA_049520855.1 Occallatibacter sp. | reverse complement strand
CGGATTGGTGCTGCTGGAGCGCAAGGGACCGCCAGCGAAGAGCGAGGCCGCACATGACTGAACTGCGCACCATCCAAGCAACCGCGGAGGCCAAGGGCCAGCGCCTCGACCATTTTCTTGCCTCGCAGCTTGAGGGCGTCAGCCGCTCGCGCGTCCAACTGCTCATCGACCAGCGGGATGTGCTCGTCAATGGCCTCGTCGAGAAGGCTTCTCTCAAGCTGCGCGGCGGCGAACGGATCGACATTACCGGCGAGCCGCGCCCGGCGCCGCTCAAGGCCATAGCCGAAGACATCCCACTGGACGTGATCTACGAGGACGCCGACCTCGCGGTGGTGAACAAGCCGGCTGGCATGATGGTCCACGCCGGGTCCGGGCAGAATGACGACGCGCGCAGTCGCGGCACGCTGGTCAACGCCTTGCTCTATCGCTTCCAGGCACTCTCGGCCACCGGCGGCGACTTGCGTCCCGGTATCGTTCACCGCCTCGATAAAGACACCAGCGGCCTGATTGTTGTTGCCAAGAACGACCGCGCTCATGCGGCCCTCTCGGAGATGTTTTCCTGCCGCCTGATCAAGAAGACCTACATCGCGCTCGTCCAGGGAACCGTCGAGCGCGCCAGAGGCACCATCAACGCCAATGTGGGCCGCGATCCGGTCAGGCGCACGCGCATGACCGCAAAACCTCTGGGCGACGCCCGCGCGGCCGTCTCGCACTACGAAGTGGTCCGGCGGCTCTCGAATCGCTTCGGCAAATTCACCCTGATCAAAATCCGCATCGAGACTGGCCGCACGCATCAGATTCGCGTGCACATGGCGTCCATCGGCCATCCGGTGGTGGGCGACACGCTCTACGGCGGCGCGGGCCACTTGACCGACCAGGCCGCCTCGCAAGCTGCAACTTCCAAGGCCGCGCGGCGCAAGGCCGAGCCGGAACGGCTCAAGCTGGGACGAAACTTCCTGCACGCCGCGCGGCTCGAGTTTCCGCACCCCAAAACGGGTAAGCTGCTGCAACTTGAGGCGCCGCTGCCCCCGGAGCTGGAGGCGTTCTTGAGTCGGCTGGAAGACGGCCAAACCCATGCGGAAGTCTCGCCTATCCAGCGAAAGCGCGTCTAAATTGGCTGAAGCGTTAGGGCTTTAGCTTTTACCGTTCAGCACTTGCTAAAATGAAGGAGCTATGAACAGACAGCTCTCAGCACTCGTGGTTGCGGCGGCTCTTGCGGCTGCCGCCTTGCGCGCGCAGCAGCCCGCCCCCCCACCGGCAGCTCAGC
Source organism: Occallatibacter sp. (assembly GCA_049520855.1). Lineage (GTDB taxonomy): Bacteria > Acidobacteriota > Terriglobia > Terriglobales > Acidobacteriaceae > Telmatobacter. Next base: position 7,696 of record JBEKPI010000152.1, on the reverse strand, counting down.
CCGCTCCCGCCCCAGCAGCCCAGCAGCCAGCACAGCCCACCGATCAGGCGGCGGACCTCAATGCGCCCACAATCGTGCGGAAGGTCAATGAGGTAAACCTCATCTTTACCGTCACCGACAAACACGGGCACTATATTCCAAACTTGCAGCAAAGCGACTTTGCGCTGCTCGACGACCAGAAGGCGCCTGCCAAGATCAACTCCTTCCATCAGCAGATCAATCTGCCGCTGCGCGTGGGCATCGTCATTGACGCCAGCACCTCAATTCGCTCGCGCTTCCAGTTCGAACAGCAATCCGCAACCGAGTTTCTGCTGCAAATCCTCAAGGCCAAGAGTGACAAAGCGTTCGTGATGGGTTTCGATGTAACGCCCACGGTGACCCAGGACTGGACCAACAACATCGATGGGCTGGAGTCGGGTGTTAACCGCCTGCGCCCCGGCGGTGGCACGGCGCTCTTCGATGCCGTCTATACCGCCTGCCGCGACAAGCTGCTCGACGTTTCGCGCGGACAGGAGCCGGTGCGCAAGGCCATGGTGCTCATCTCCGATGGCGACGACAACCAGAGCCGCGTCTACCTGGATGAGGCCATCAAGGAATGTCAGCGCGCAGAGACCATCGTCTACGCCGTCAGCACCAACTGGACCCCCAGCCGCGGCAAGGGCGACGAGGTGCTGACCAAAATGGCTTCGGAAACCGGCGGCCAGGTCTTCTTTCCGCCTTCGGTCGAGGAGATGACGTCGAGCTTCCAGTCCATCGAAGAGGAACTGCGCAGCCAGTACTCGCTGATCTACGCTCCGGCCGACTTCAAGTACAACGGCGCATTTCGTCCCATCTATCTTTTCTGCAACGACCGGCGCTACCAGGCGCGCGCCAAAAAGGGGTACTTTGCGCCGCGGGAGTAAGGCCGCCAGGGGATGTGGACTGCCCTGCGCTTGGCAAGAGAAGGTCTATGCTTGTCATATTGCGCCGGTCCAGGCAGCGTCTCTTCTGGATTGTGTGCCTCTCCCCGCTACAGCATTTTCGATTCTGCTGTTTACAGGAACCATGCAGCCAAGTGGCTTTTTCCTCAAGAAAAAGCCGCCTTCCATGCTGTCTTGATGTCAAGATGTGAATCGAAAATGCTCTAGCGAAGGCCCCTGCTTGACCCAAAGCCGACCCCCGCCTTTATCCATTCATTCCCGCTTCTTCAATCGAATTGTCTCGCGCGTCCCGATTCAGGACAATTCCGTCTCCGGCTGTCCGCCTTTGCTCCACTGCTCCATTCGTTCTCCGCACTTCTCACGGCTTTCGCCAGATGCGCGATGAAATAGAAGGGTACGAATCCAGGAATTCTGCATGGGTTTGGCCCGTGCGGCGGGTTTCGCCCGTGCGGTTTGCGGCGGCTCCATGGGATCTGCCGTCCGGGAACAAGAGGAAAGCCGGTCAGGCTGCGAAAGGACTGTGCGGACAGGGGGAGATCGGGTGATCCGGCAGGCGGTATCGTGCGACATCTGCGGAATGGAGAAGAAGCAGACCAACCACTGGTTTGTGGCCTACAGCCAGGGTGGGGAACTGCGGGTGAGCGCTTGGAATTCGCGCAATCGGATGCGCCCGGAGTCGAAGCATCTGTGCGGCCAGACATGCCTGCACAAGCTGGTGGACGAGTTCATGGCCAGGGCCTTGACGGCGCGTCTGCCGCAGGCCGCCGACAACCATGCCGCCGATGCCGCGCGAGATGCGCGGAACGAGGTCGTCGTGCAGGCTGTAGACACCGACACCAGTTTGACATCGGGTACGGCCTGGCGCGAGAACGAGTCTTCCGCGCGGCTGATCGCTGCGCCTGTGCGCGTTGCGCCCGCTCGGCTCAAAGTGGCCCCAGCCCCAGCCGCCACGGCTGCGCCCGTGCCCGCCAGCACTCCGCTCCGGTTGCCGATAGAGTTGGTGGTCGTGCCGGCCAGACCGTGCGTCGACGAGGATGCGGCTGCCGCCAACGAGCCGCCTCGCTATGCCTCGCGCAGTTGGCGCGCCGCCGCCTGGGAGCGCGAACGCGAACGCGAATTGCGCGCAGGCGAGCGCCGTCCGGGCTTGGCTCACCGCCGTCTTGGTTCCTAAGTACCACAGTTGTACTTGCTCCTCGTCGCGGAAAACGGACGACTGCCCAGGCCTGAAGGCCAGCTTTTCCCCGGAATGTTACCTTGTTCCAAAAGTCTTGGATTCACCCCGCGCTTCATGGGTTTCATGGCGTATTCTTAATAACAAAGTGATTTATTTCCCTGCCCTGCCGATAGAATCCGCAGAAGCCGGAAAGCGCAGAACCAGCGAGGCCGGTGCATCCCCCGATGAAGAGGCTGATACCCGCAGTTGCGATGATTCTTGGATGGGCCATGGCCGCCTGGGGGGCCGATGCGCCCGCCCCGCTGACCAACTTGCAGGCGATCCATAGCCTGAGCAACGCCGAGGCAAGCCTTGGGCTGCCGGTCGCCTTCGAGGCGACGGTTACCTACTATCCCGGCTATGCGCATCTTCTGTTTGTGCAGGATGGAAGCCAGGCCATCTTTGTGCTCGCCACCACGGCTGCCAAACTTGTTCCGGGAGATCGCGTTCTGGTGCGGGGAATCACGCGAGAAAGCTTTCATCCCATCGTTGTCTCCAACGACGTGACGGTGCTCAGCCACGGCGATTTGCCAAAGCCAGTGCCGGCCAGCTTCGACGGATTGATCCACGGCCAGTACGACTGCATGCTGGTTACCGTTCATGCGGTGGTCCGCACAGCCGATTTGGGGGCGAATCCAAGCCTCCACAGAATCTTCATGCAGATGATCGCCGACGGGGGTTACATCGATGCGGTACTTGAAAGCGACGATGCCAACTTGCTGAAGGGCCTTCTCGACGCGGAGGTGGAGGTCACCGGCATTGCGGGTGGAACATTCGACGGGAAGATGCAGCAGACCGGCATCTTGCTTCACGTTTCCACGCTTGCCGGCGTAAAGATTCTGAAGCGCGCCGGGGCCAGTCCGCAGTCTGTCCCGATCACCCCCATGAACGAGATTCTCGACGGCTATCATGTGCGGGATCAATCGCAAAGGGTCCGGGTTCATGGAACGATCACCTACTACCAGCCCGGCAAGGCCGTTGTCCTGCAGGACGGCGCCCGGAGCCTATGGATCACGACCATCTCCCGCGGTCCCTTGCAGATCGGCGATATCGCCGATGCAACCGGCTTTCCCGAAATCGATAACGGGGCTTTGGTCCTGACTCACAGCGAGATCGAGGATAGCGGCGTGAAGGCGCCCATCCTGCCGCAGCCGGCGAGTTGGCTCCAACTTGCTCACTTTAGCAACAACCGGCCCGATGGGCACATGAACGATCTTGTCTCGATCGAAGGCCAGGTGGTGACGGAGGTCAGGGGCGCCGCGCGGGACGAGTACGTTCTGCTCGCGGACGGTCAGTTGTTCTCCGCCGTTTACCGCCATCCCGACCAAGCCAGCCACATCCAGCTTTTGCCGATGAAGCAGATTCCACCGGGTTCCAGAATCCGCGTCACCGGCATCTGCATTAATGAAGACAGCCGTACATTCAACAACGAAACGGAGTCGCCGTTCAATATCCTGCTGCGCTCCTATGACGACATCACCGTTGTCGCCGGGCCTTCCCTGCTCAACATTCGCAACCTGGCCTTTGTGGTCGCCCTGTTGCTGGTGGTGGTGGCGGTTGCGGGGGTTTGGGGCTGGAGCCTCGAACGCACGGTGGGCTACCAAACCGCCGTCATATCGGCTCGCACCGAGGCCGAGGCCGAACTGGAGCGGCGGCGCAGCCGCATCCTTGTGGACATCAACCGGTCGCGCCCGCTCAGCGAGATCGTCGAAGCGATCACGGGGCTCGTTTCCTTTACTCTCAACGGCGCTGCCTGCTGGTGCGAGACCGCGAATGGAGGGCAATTAGGAGATCGCCCACTCAAGACAGATGGCCTGCGCATCGTCCGCGCGGCGATTCCAGGCCGCTCCGGGCCGCCGCTGGGCGCGCTTTTTGTCGCTCTCGGCAAGTCAGCCGAAGCACCTGTACGAGAGTCCGAGGCTCTCACGCTTGGGACGGAGCTGGCCACCCTCGCCATGGAGACATCTCATCTCTACTCCGACCTGCTCCACCGCTCCGAATTCGACTTGCTCACCGATACTCACAATCGCTTTTCGCTGCACAGCCGCCTTGACTCTCTGATTGAAGGGGCGCAACGGAACGCAACCGTCTTCGGCTTGATCTGTATCGACCTCGACAAGTTCAAGCCGATCAACGACCGCTACGGGCACCACGTTGGGGATCTCTTCCTGCAGGAAGTTGCCCTGCGCATGAAGCGGCAGTTGCGCGGGGAGGACATCCTGGCACGGCTGGGCGGCGACGAATTTGCCGCGCTGGTTTCGGTGCCGCGCAGCCGCGCCGGCGTTGAAGAGATCGCCCTCCGCCTGGAACGCTGCTTCGACGCTCCGTTTGAGGTTGAAGGCTACCAATTGCGTGGCGCGGCCAGCCTGGGAATTGCCCTCTTCCCAGAGGATGGCGCTACAAAAGACAGCCTGCTGAACGCCGCCGATGCCGCCATGTACGTGGCCAAGAACAGAAAGCGCCAAATCGAGAAGACTCTGGCGCAAAACCCTCACCCCGGCCTCTCGCACGAAAACCTTGCATGAGCAATCTTCCACGCCCTTCTCGGACACCGAGCGCTTCGTTGGTGGAAAGGGGTATTCTTGACATTGGGGTGATTCTCCTCTCCTGCCCTGCCGATAGAACCCTCAGGAGCCGGAGAATGCAGAACCAGAAAGACCGGTGCATCCGCGTGAAGAGGCTGATTCCCGCAATTGCGATCCTTCTTGGCTGGGCCTCGGCTCTTTGCGCCGCTCCGCCTGCCCCGCTGACCTCACTGCGAGCGATTCGCCTCCTGTCCAACGCCGAGGCCCGCCGCGAACTGCCAGTTGCCTTCGAGGGCACGGTTACTTACTATCGCAAGGGAATTACGAGCATCTTTTTGCAAGAAGACGGCTTGGGCCTCTATGTCCTGGGCACTACGGATACGAAACTCGTTCCGGGCGATCGCATCCTGGTGCGGGGAACGACGCGCGACAGCTTTCGCCCCATCGTGGTCAGCAATGACGTAACTCTGCTGCGCCACGGCCCCGTGCCCAAGCCTGTGCCGGCCACTTACAGCGATCTGGTCCACGCCCAGCTTGACTGCATGCTCGTCACCGTTCGCGGCGTGGTTCGCGCCGCGGACGTTGTTCCCAGCGTGCGGGATTCGGTTCCCAGCACGACCTTGCAGTTGTCCACTGACGCGGGTTTCATCGACGCCTCAGTGGACAATGAAGATGCAGGCATCCTCAAGGATCTTCTCGATGCTGAGGTGGAGGTTACCGGCGTCGCCGGAGGAACCTTCGACGACAAAATGCAGTTGACTGGAATCAGGCTGTTCGTTCCCGCCATCGCCGACGTCAGGATTCTCAAGCGCGCCGGTTCCAGTCCCTGGTCCCTGCCAGTTACGGGCATGGAACAAATCCTCGGCGGTTACCACATCAATAATCTCAGTCAGAGAATACGGGTCCACGGAACCATCACGTATTACCAGCCCGGCTCAACCGTCGTGCTACAGGATGGAACCAAGAGCCTGCGAGTCATGACCGAAACTCAGGCGCCAATGCAGATCGGCGACTTGGCGGACGCAATTGGGATTCCCGACTTGCAGAATGGCTTTTTAACCCTGACCCATGGCGAATTCCAGGATAGCCACATTCAAGCGCCCATCTTGCCGCTGGCAGTGACCTGGCGGCAATTGGCTGAAACCGACAACCTGCCGATTGGGCACCTCGACGACTTGGTTTCGGCCGAAGGAACGGTGGTGGCACAGGTTCGGGAAGCAACCCAGGACGAATATGTTTTAACCGACGGCGGCCATCTGTTTTCCGCCATTTACTTTCACCCGAATGCCATCGGTTTGATTCCGCTTCAGGCAATGAAAATCATTCCGCCCGGATCCAAGGTCCGCGTCTCCGGCATCTGCACACCCCACAGCTCCGATCCGCTGAACGGCCCGGTGGAATTCGACCTTTTGCTGCGTTCCTTCGACGACATTGCCGTCATCGCCAACCCTTCCTGGTTTAGCACCCGCAACCTGACACGCATCGTCATCCTGCTGCTGTTGGCGGTGATTGCGCTGGGCGCATGGGGGTTGATTCAGATGAGAAAAGTCCACCGCCAAACCGCCGTATCGGCCGACCTGGAACGCCGGCGCGCGCGCATCCTCGAAGACATCAACGGCGCCCGCCCCCTGGCCGAGATCGTCGAAGAGATTACCGAAATGGTCTCCTCTCTGCTTGAGGGCGCCCCCTGCTGGTGCCAGATCGCCGATGGGGCGCGGCTCGGCAATTGCCCGCCGGATGCGGAGAAGCTGCGCATCGTCCGGGAAGGGATTGCCGCCCGCTCCGGGCCGCCGCTGGGGGTGATCTTCGCCGGCTTCGATCCGCTCGCCAAAGGAAGCTCCCACGAGGCTGAGAGCCTCTCAATGGCGGCTGGTCTCGCCACCCTGGCCATCGAAGCCCGCCGCCTTTACTCCGACCTGCTGCACCGCTCGGAATTCGACCTGCTCACCGATACTCACAATCGCTTTTCGCTGCACAGCCGCCTTGACACTCTGATTGAGGAGGCGCGCGAGAACGCGACCATCTTCGGGTTGATCTCCATCGACCTCGACAAGTTCAAGCCGATCAACGACCGCTATGGACACCACGTTGGAGACCTCTTCCTGCAGGAAGTTGCCTTGCGGATGAAGCGGCAGTTGCGCGGCGACGACATCCTGGCGCGGCTGGGCGGCGACGAATTTGCCGCGCTGGTTTCCGTGGCGCGCAGCCGCGCCGGCATTGAAGAGATCGCCCTCCGCCTGCAACGCTGCTTCGACGCTCCGTTTGAGATTGAAGGCTACCAACTGCGTGGCGCGGCCAGCCTCGGCATTGCTCTCTATCCGGAGGATGGCGCTACAAAAGACAGCCTGCTGAACGCCGCCGATGCCGCCATGTACGTGGTCAAGAACAGCAAGCGCCAGATGGAGAAGACTCTGGCGTCCCCCCCCCAGCCCGGCCTCTCGCACTAAAATCGAGCATAGGCAATTTTCCGCCGGCCTCCAGAAATGCCTAGCGATTCGTGGGATTATAGGCGTATTCTTGGTGCCCAGGGCAATCTATTTGGCAAATCCCGCCGAAAGAGCCCTCAGAAGCCGGAATGTGGAGAACAGATTGGACCGTTGCAAGCATCTTATGAAGAGATTGATTCCGGCAGTTGCGATCCTTCTTGGCTGGGCCTCGACGGTTTGGGCCGCGCCGACTACGACGCTGACCACGCTGAACCAGATTCACGCCCTTGACAACGGCGAGGGAGACAAGGGGTATCCGGTGGCCTTCGATGCCACGGTCACCTACACCCGCTGGCAAGAATATACATTGTTCGTCCAGGACGGCGACGCGGCCATTTTCGTAACTTACGGAAAGGATGACAAGCTACTCCCCGGCGATCGCGTCCTGATCAAGGGGAAAACATCGGGCAGCTTTCGCCCGATTGTGGTGGCCAGTGAAGTCACCCTGCTGCATCACGGCGTCTTGCCAAAACCGGCCCCGGCCACCTTCGATGAGTTAACCAGCGCCCAGTTCGACTGCAAACTGGTCATGGTTCATGCCGTTGTTCACGC
>JBEKPI010000151.1:0-9134 GCA_049520855.1 Occallatibacter sp. | reverse complement strand
CGTTGAAAGCAAGCCGGCCAGCGCCAGCGGCTCCAGCGAACCCGCGCCGCTGTTATAAAAGAGCAACGTGCCGGTTTGCGCGAAGAGCCAGACGATGCCGAGAAGGAAAAAGACATCGCCGATGCGCGTTGTGAGGAATGCTTTCTTGGCCGCCGCAGCCGCCGAGGGCTTTTGATACCAGAATCCGATCAATAGGTACGATGTGAGTCCCACGATCTCCCAGCACATGAAGAGAAGCAACAGGCTGTTGGAGATGACCACGCCCAGCATCGCTCCGGCAAAGAGCGAGAGGAAGCAGAAGAAGCGCGTGTAGTTCTCGTCGTGGGCCATGTAGCCGACGGAGTAAATGAAGATGAGCAAGCCGACGAAGCTGACCATCACCAGCATTACAGCCGCTAGTGGATCAAGCACCCAGCCGAGATCGACGCTGGATTTGCCGGCTTGAATCCAGGTGAAGTTAACAGTCTCACGGACAGCCTGCCCATGCGCCCATCCGGCCAGCACGTGCGCAAAGGCAGCGAGCGAAAGCACCAATGAAAAACCCATCGACCCGATGGCCAATGCGGCGGAGGTCTTGCGCCTGGTCTGCTTGAGCAGCGCGGCAAGGCCCGCAGCCACCATGGGGAGGGCAGGGATCAGCCAGAGAATCTCCGCGATGGGAGACGCAGCGAACTGCGGGGCGAATGAAATTGTCTCTTGCATCAACCTCTCACCCCTTCATCCTGTTCATTGCGTCCAGATCGGTGGTCTTGGCGTGGCGATGGATTTGAATCACCAGCCCCAGCCCGACCGCTGCCTCAGCCGCCGCTACGGCAATTGAAAAAATCGCAAACATCATGCCCGTCAGCGCCTCGGGATGCGGCCCGTAGCGCCAGAATGCAATCAGATTGAGATTGGCCGCGTTGAGCATCAGCTCGATGCCGATCAGCACCAGGATGGCGTTGCGCCGCGTGAGCGCGCCGGCCAGGCCGATCGAAAACAACAGCGCGGCAACCAGAAGATAACCCGCAAGCGGCGTCATTCGGCGCCGCCTTTCTCGTGCCCAACTTTTTCGTGCATCGCAACGATCACCGCGCCGATCATCGCTGCCGTCAGCAGTACGGCCACAATCTCCAGCGGCAAAACGTAGCGGCCGACAAGCGCCTGGCCGATCTGCTGCACGGTGACCGCCGGCGCGGGCGCGGATTTGGGCAGCATCGGCGCGGTCTGAAGCACCGCCCAGCCGAGAACCGCAAAGACCGCCGCCGCAACCGCGAGGCCGGCCAGCCATGTATGGCTGAAGACGCCGTCTTTGGGCGTCTCAGAGCCTCTGGTGAGCAGAATCGCAAAGACGACCAGGATGGCGACCGCGCCAATATAGACCAGAAACTGCGCCCATCCGGCAAACTGTGCGTCGAGTTCTAGAAAAAGCAGCCCCAGCCCGGCAAAGGCTACGGTCAACGCGAGGGCACAATGGACCGTGTTCTTCAGCAGCACGGCAGCGAGGCCGCCGGCCACGGTGAGCGCCGCGAGGATGTAGAAGACAAGGCTCATCGCCTGGCGCTCCTTTCGTTGCGAATCCGGTCGAGGCTACTCCGCATAGCGATACCTCCTCGGGCCGATATTCTTTCTGCGCAGTTCGCCCAGGCCCATTCCCACGTAGGCCAACAAAAGAATCGCGGAACAGACCGCCCAGCGCAGCCAGCCCTCGCCCAGGAAGCGCCACAGCGCGGCCACCATCAGGTTGAGCAGGCACATGGGCAGGACAAACTTCCATGCGAAGTTCATCAACTGATCTTGCCTCAGCCGCGGCAGGGTTCCGCGCATCCAGATGAAGACGAAGATCGACATCATCAACTTGGAAAAAAACCAGATCCACGACGGTATCCACGTCAGGAAAGAAAACGGCGCAGACCATCCACCGAGAAAGAGCGTCGTGCCCAGGCCGGAGATGGAAAACATCGCTAGATACTCGCCCAGAAAGAAGAGCGCAAACTTGAATCCCGAATACTCGGTGTGGTAGCCGGCCACCAGCTCCGACTCGCCTTCCGGCAGGTCGAAGGGCGAACGGTTGGTCTCGGCTGTGGTGGCAATGGCGTACATGATGAAGCCGGCAAAGCCCCAGGGCGTAAAGATGTACCAGTGCGGAAGCCCGTAGCTGTAGTGGTTCTGCGCGGCAACAATCTGGGTCAGCGAGAGCGAGCCGGTGATCATCACCACGGTCACGCTCGACAGCAGCAGCGGCACCTCGTAGCTGATCATCTGCGCCACGGCGCGCATGGCGCCGAGCAGCGAATATTTGTTGCGGCTCGACCATCCGGCCATGAAGACCGCCAACTCCGTAGACGCGCCCATCGCGAAGTAAAACAACAGGCCGGCATCCATATCGACCAGCACCATGTTGCGCCCCATCGGCAGCACGGCAAAGCCCATGAAGACCGTCACCACCAGCACCACCGGCGCCAGAAAATGCACCGCCGCGTCCGCGCTCAACGGAACGATGTCTTCCTTGGTCAGCGACTTGATGCCGTCGGCCACCGGCTGAAAGAAACCAAACGGCCCGACGCGGTTGGGGCCGAGCCGGTTCTGGATGCGGCCCAGCCCCTTGCGCTCGAAGACCGTGGTCAACGCAAACAGCGCCGGAAAGAGGCAGACGATAGCCGCCACCCCGAGCAGGACGCCCGCCGCGGACTGCCAGGCCACGGGCAAAAAGCTCTCCAGCCAGTGCTGCGCGAGAACGAATATCTGGTCCAGAAAGTTGGCGGGCATAAGCTAGACTTCGCCTCCCGCCGGCCGCGCCGGTATCTCCGCGCCCTTGACGGCTGAAGCAATCGCCGCCGCCGTTGCCTTGGTGTCAGCCTTGGCTTTTCCCTCCCACAGCTTGGCGTCCACCGCGGCCGCTTCGGCGGGATGAATCTGGTGGTAATACTCGTTGGACTTCGCCAGTTGCTTGCGGTCGTGCAGCAGGCCGCCAAAGCGATCGCCTGTGCTCAGCTCAAACTCCGTATCCATCTTGATCGCTTCAAACGGGCAGACCTCGACGCAGATCTGGCAGCTCATGCAGACCGAGATGTCGATGTCGAAGCGGGCGGGATAGAACTGCGGCTTGCCAAAGGCGTCGGGCTTTTTGTCTTTGGACTTGTCGATATAAATGCACTTCGGCGGGCACTCTTTTTCGCAAATCTGGCAGGCCACGCAGCGCAGGCCGGCCTCCCAGTCCGCAGTGTCGTACACCAGGAAGGGAAAGACGCGCGCAGCCTCAAACGGAGCGATCCGCTCTTCCGGATACTCGACCGTCGTCAGCCGCTCGGCGGAGAAGTAGCTCCCGAGGAAATTCCTCGCCGTCTCCGCCATGCCCTTCAGTATGCCTTCGCCTAACACCCGTTGCCCTACCTCTCACAATCTGCCCGACACGCTCGCTCCGCGCGGAAACTTCGCCAGCGCTTCCGGCTTATCGCCCGCTAACGATCCGCTTCACTGCGTTTGCGTCCAACTATCCACCGCCCCCGTGGCGTGATTTCCACTCTCGTCGTCAAATCTCACTTCGCTGAAGGCAAATGTCGCCCGAATCAGCGACGCCGGAGAGTCGCCTCCCGGAGATCCCGCGCTCGCCGAGCCTGGGATCGATGGATCCCTCCAGATCGCGGTCAGGGTTGACGGGGTCACCTGGCTGAAAGTCCACGTAAACACGGTTGAGCTGCCGCCCGTGCCGTCCGACTTGGCGGATGCAACCATCGACTGTACCAGAGTGCAGGAGCTGTAATGCTCCCCATGAGTGATCTGGGCAAACAAGGTCGAATACGCCTTGTCCGCCGGAAAGTCGATCGTCAAAGTCGAAGTTGCGAGCCTTCCCGACGCCGCTGCTCCACTTGTCGCCGCTGCCGCGCTGCGCGAGACGGGCAGGCTGAACGAAATCGCCGACAAATTCAGCGCCGGTCCCACGCATCGGAAGTTAAAGTTGCCTTCGGAAGCAACCGTCTTGGTTTTGGCGTGGACACTCAGGCTCACCATCAGAGTAGCTGCCACGACGATCATTGCCCGTACTCGACGAATCATCATTTGACCTCTCCTTTGCATTCTTTCATCTCCGCACGCGCGGTCCACTTCCTGTTCACTGCTTCACTTTTTCACTCTTTCACTTCTTCACTCTTTCACTTTTTCACTCTTTCACTTTTTCACTGCATCACCGATCCACTTCCCCCAGCACAATATCCACGCTGCCAAAGATCAGCACCACATCGGCCACATCGTGACCCAGGCACATATCTTCCAAAATCGTCAAGTTGATCAAACTCGGCGGACGCACCCGGTAGCGGTATGGATTCGGTCCGCCGTCGCTGATCAAATAGAAGCCCAGCTCGCCTTTGGGCGCCTCGATACGCCCGTAAGCCTCGCCCGGCTTGGGACGAAAGCCGCGAATCTTCGCTTTGGGGTCCATCACCGGGCCGCCCGGAATGTCTTTGAGAGCCTGTTCCATGATTGTGATCGACTCGCGCATCTCCAGCAAGCGGATCATATAGCGGTCGTAGACATCGCCATGATCGCCCAGCGGCACGCGGAAGTTGAAGCGGCTGTAAATGCCGTAGCCGTCCACCTTGCGAATATCGTAGTTCACGCCCGAAGCGCGCAGCATCGGCCCCGTGACCCCGGCGTTGACCGCCAAATCAGCCTTCAGCACGCCCACGCCTTGGGTCCGTGCCATCAGAATTTCGTTCGAGCTGAGCAGCCGGTCAAACTCGTCCGCAAACCCCGCGAGGCCGGCCACTACTTTGCGCGTCTTGTCGAGCCACGCCTGCGACGCATCCACGCGGCAGCCGCCAAAGCGCATGTAGTTGACCATCATCCGCGCGCCCGTCAGCTCCTCGAAGAGATCGAGAATCTTCTCGCGCTCGCGAAAGGCGTACATCAGCGGCGTGCCGCTGGCGCCCATCTCCTGAATTAAAAATCCAATCGACGAAGCGTGGTTCTGGAAGCGTGTCAGTTCGCCCAGAATCACCCGCAGGTACTCGGCCCGCTCGGGAACCTCCTGACCGGTGAGCTTCTCGACCGCCAGCGCGTAGGCCCAGTTGTTGGTGATCGGGCAGATGTAATCCAGCCGGTCGGTGTAGGGCATCGAGGACAGGTAGCTGGCGCTCTCGGCGATCTTCTCGTGGTTGCGATGCAGGTAGCCGAAGACCGGCTTCAGCCGGACAACCCGCTCGCCGTCCAGCGCCACATCCATGCGGAAGACGCCGTGGGTCGAGGGGTGGTGCGGCCCCATGGCCACTTCCAAAAGCTCCCCATCGCCGCTCTCCGCAACCAATGCAGGACGGTTCCAATTCTCGGGCCTTTCGACAAGATTGGGTGCCCCCGGTCCGGATTTTCGGACCGGGGAATCCTCGACCCTCAACCTGCTCTGTTCCGGCGTCATCAATTCTGTCATTGGCCGGCCTCCGCTCCTGTCGCGCCAGCCTTTGCCGCCTTATGCTCCACGGCCCTCTTGAGCACCTCGTCGTGCGCCGTCGGCTCGTACTCGAAGTCGTCCGGTTCGCGATAATCCCGCCGCATGGGGTGGTCTTTGAAGCCATCCCACATCAGCAGCCGCCGCAGGTCGTGATGCCCGGCGAAGACGATGCCATAAAGATCGAAGACCTCGCGCTCCTGAAACTCCGCCGACCGCCAGACCGAAGTCAACGACGGCAGCTCCACCTGATCCGTCCGGTTCGCCGTGCGCATCCGGAGCACCACCGGCCCGTGCTTTTTGGCCACCGAATACAGGTGATAGACCGCCTCAAGGCAACCCGGCTCGACGCGTTTGCGCGTCTCTTCAACCGTCTCTTCCACGCTCTGCTCCGCGCCATCCACGGTCTTCGTCACGGTGCGGGTAACTTTCACTTTTTCCGAGATCTCTTTATCCGGCCAGTCCACGCCGGTGACGTTGGAGAGATAATCGAGAGCCAATTCGGCATCGTCGCGCAAGAACTGTGCAACCGCCAACGCACAGCCGGGCGCGAGCCGCAGCGAGTGCTGCGCTGAAACGCTCGGATTGAAGACAATCTCCACCCCTGCGCCCGGCACAGCCGCCTCAATCGCTGATTTAATCTCTTCGACCGTCTTCAATCTTCGTTCCCTCGAAGCTCTCAGTTAGTCCCTCAGCCCCCATTCACTTCTTCACTCATTCACTTTTTCACTGCTTCACTGAATCACCACCGGCACCGTCCACACCCCCGGATTCGCCGCCGGCTCCAAATCATGTTCTCCAAAGACCGGCACAGGAAACTCGCTCTGCGCCGCGGCGTCCAGGTGGCGCGGACGGCCCTCGCCGGTCAACGGCTGGTCGTCGATCTTCTTCTGCAAGGTCATGAACGCTTGCAGCAGCGCCTCGGGCCGTGGCGGGCAGCCGGGAATATGCACGTCCACCGGAATATAGCGGTCAATCCCTTTGAGCACGTTGTAACCCTGCTTGAACGGCCCTCCGGAGATGGCGCAAGCCCCCATCGCAATCACGTACTTGGGCTCGGCCATCTGATTGTAGAGCCGCACCACCTGCGGGGCCATTTTCTTGGTGACCGTGCCGGAGATGATCATCAGGTCGGCCTGGCGGGGCGACGGCCTGAAGACCTCGGCGCCGAAGCGGGCCAGATCGTAGCGCGCCATGGTGGTGGCGATCATCTCGATCGCGCAGCAGGCGAGGCCAAACTGCATCGGCCAGACGGAGTTGCGCCGGCCCCAGTTATAAAGCTCCTCGATGGTGGTCACGAAGACCCCCTGCTTGCCGAGTTCGATCTTCAAGCCTTCATCCATCGTCGCTACGCTCCGTTAGCCCTTAGCTATTAGCTTCTAGCTCTTAGCTGTTAGTTCCCGTTGCTGCGCCCTTGTCTTCCACGCCCCAAAGAGACCTCTTGCCGTCCATTCCGATACAGCCGCCAGCTAAAAGCTAAGAGCTAACAGCTAGAAGCTGGCCGCCACCGGCGGCCTCACCCCCACGTCAGCACGCCTTTGGCCCAGGCCCAGGCCAGCCCCTCGACCAGCAGCAGCACAAAGACCAGCATGGCCGCGCAGGCCGGCGCGCCAAGGCCGGTGAAGGCCACCGCAAACGGCAGCAAAAAAACCGCCTCCACGTCGAAGATCAGAAAGATGATCGCATAGAGGTAATAGGCCGAGTGGAACTGCATCCAGGCGTCGCCTTTGGACTCCAGGCCGCACTCGTAGATCGCGTTCTTGACGGCGTTCGGCTTGGCCGGAGAAAACACCCGCGCCCAGAGCCACGCCAGCCCCAGCGGAGCCAGACCGAAGCCCAGCGCCGCCACAAACAGAACTGCCAGAGAAAAATAAGGGTTTGAGGCCATCTTCGAAAACAGAATCCTTCTATTTCAAAGTACCAGTTTGAGGGTCGGTTTGGCGAAAAGACGCGCCCATTCCGCTCCGGCCAACTCCATTTCCGCCCCGTTCATCTCACTCTATGAACCGCTCGCTGCGCATCAGCCCGGCTTGGCGGGCCAAACACGAAAGCCTCCTTCCGGGCGCGGCCCCAGAATCGGGCGACGGCTCGGCAGGAGGCTTTCCGGTTTCATTGCCGCGTTCCGCGGCCCCTCGCGAGGCCGCATCCCTTGGGTTTACCGTTCCTTCGGCGAGAGGCCGAACTGGAAGGTGATCATGATCGCGCGGCCGGCCTGCTTCTCGAGGGTGTCATTCCAGCTCGGGGTGTAGAGCTGGAGGTCCTGCGTGACCTCGGGGCCCGGGGTGGCGGGGTACGGGTTGGTCAGCGAGGTGCCGTCGTTCGCCGCGCCGATGTTCACGATGCTGTGGTCGTCGAAGATGTTGTTGACGCTGAGCTTGACCTTGGAGCCATCGAAGATCGAGTGGTTGCGGACATTGTAGTTCAGGAAGACGTTGCTCATCCAGAACGGATTGATGGGGACCGTCTGATGATCGTTGCCGATGTCATCCCAAACCGAGCCGATGCGCTTGCCGAAGATGCCGAAGTCGATTCCCTTCTCCTGATAGGTGAGGCCCAGCGATTCGGTATCGTGCGGCGCCAGGGCGACCCATGCGGAGGGGGTGGCGGGGTTTGTCTGAGATACTCCGCCTTCGGTGATGGTTTGCGCGGCGGCGGCCTCATACTTGGCGCTGTCAAAGGTGCCGTTGGCGTTGAAACTCAGGCTGCGCGTAAGAGCGACGTTGCCCTCGGCTTCGAAACCATTGGTGTTGGAATCGGGGTTGGCGTAGTAGTAGGCGAAGCCTTCGTCGGGACCGCTGGACGGGGTATAGGTGGAGTAGGTGTTGGTGAAGTGAATGTGATAAACGTCCGCATCGAAGGCGAAGCGGTTCCGCTTAACCACCGTGCCGCCCTGGTAGGTGTCGGCGATCGTCGGCGGCGGCGTTACGGCAACCTGAGCGCCTGTGGTGTCGAAGACGCTGCTGAAGGGAGCGATGCTGCCGCGGCCATACTGGCCGTAGGCGGACCAGCTGTTGTTGATGCGGTAGTTGGCCTCGAACGAGGGCAGGATGGAGTTGTAAGCCTGGGAGTGGCCAACGGTGGCAGTGCACTGCGATGTCGTCGGGTTCGGGTTTGCGGTGGTATCGCAGGTGAGCGGTCCGACCACTTTGCCGTCCGCGTGCTGGGTCAGGGTCATGTAATAGTAGGCGTCCTTGATGCCGCCGGTGATGGTCCAGCGCGGGATGGCGACCAACTGGAACTCGGCAAAGGGTTGGATGGCCGTGGTGAGGAAGTGCTCGTGGAACTTGACGTTCTTGATAAAGTTCGAGTCGACCCAGGTGATGGGGTCGGTGTAGATCTGGTAGCGGAGGGTGTCGGTGTACTCATACCAGGAGCCGGTGCGGAAGACGCCCCACTTGGACGCATAGCTGAGGGTGGCGATCTCGCCGCCGCGGGCGTACTGGTTGAGCTTATCGACGCCGGTCGGGTGAGGAACTTTGCCCTTCGAAGACGTAAAAAGGGTGCAGTTGACGGGGGTTGAGGGATCATCGCCGCAAACCGGCTCTAAAACGGTCTGGGTCAGCACAGAGTCGGTCACGAGATCCTGGTCGGTGGCGTTCTGATAGTGCTGGTGGTTGGAATAGCCGTAGGTGTAGGACTTGGTATCGAGTCTCCAGCCCTTGCCGAAGTCGTGGTTGAGGGTAATGATGTCGAAGAAGGTCGGCACATGGTAGAC